>NZ_JBHWUO010000038.1:0-75238 GCF_042736975.1 Streptomyces sp. NPDC059989 | reverse complement strand
GTGTCCGCGTTCCAGAAGTCCTTGAAGTAGTAGTGCGCCGAGTGCTCACCACCGAAGATCGCACCCGTCCTCGCCATCTCCTCCTTGATGAAGGAATGCCCGACACGCGTGCGGACCGGGGTCCCGCCGTTCTCACGGACCACCTCGGGGACCGACCAGGACGTGATCAAGTTGTGGATCACCGTGCCCGTGCCACCGTTGCGGGCCAGCTCACGCGCCGCCACCAAAGCCGTGATCGCCGACGGGGACACGCCCTCGCCGCGCTCGTCCACGATGAAACAACGGTCCGCGTCACCGTCGAACGCGATACCCAGATCCGCGCCCTCCGCCAGAACACGCGCCTGGAGATCGACGATGTTCTTCGGGTCCAGGGGGTTCGCCTCGTGGTTCGGGAACGTGCCGTCGAGCTCGAAGTACATCGGCACCACGTCCAGGGGCAGGCCCTCGAAGACGGTGGGGACGGTGTGGCCGCCCATGCCGTTGCCCGCATCCACCACCACCTTCAGCGGGCGGATCGCCGCCAGGTCCACCAGGGCCTTCAGATGCGCGGCATAGCCGGCGAGGGAGTCCTGCTCCGTGACCGTGCCCGGGGCGGTGCCGGCCAGGATGGGCGGAGCGCCTTCCTCCGACCACTTCTCCACCAGTTCGCGGATCTGCGACAGACCCGTGTCCTGACCCACCGGGGCAGCGCCCGCACGGCAGAGCTTGATGCCGTTGTACCGGGCCGGATTGTGGGAAGCCGTGAACATCGCACCCGGCAGGTTGAGGGACCCCGAGGCGTAGTACAGCTGGTCCGTCGAGCACAGGCCGATCAGCGTCACGTCCACCCCACGGGCAGCCGCGCCGCGGGCGAAAGCCGCCGACAGACCCGGGGAGGAGGGGCGCATGTCGTGGCCGATCACGATCGCCGCAGCACCCGCGACCTCCACGAATGCGGCACCGAACAGCTCCGCCAGGGACTCGTCCCACTCGTCCGGCACGACGCCACGCACGTCATACGCCTTGACGATGTTCGAAAGATCTGCGGCCACTGCCTGCCCTCCTGAAGGTTCCGTGCGGTCCGGCCAACCTACCTTGAACCCGGAGCGGCTCTTCAGATGAGCAAGGCGTCAGGAATCGGGCGATCTCAGGACGCGCAGGTGTCCGCGGCGGGTCTCGCCGGTGGACGGGCCGCGCTGGCCGGATCCTCCCGCCTCGGCCGCGCGCTCGGGCGGGCGGGCGGCTTCGCGCACCGCGTTGGCGAGGGCTTCGAGGTCGTCGCCGCTGGGGCGCGACGGTGCGGACCCGTCGGACAGGCGGACGACGTCCCAGCCGCGCGGGGCGGTCAGGCGCTCCGAGTGCTCGGCACACAGGTCGTAGCAGTGGGGTTCGGCGTACGTGGCGAGCGGGCCGAGAACTGCGGTCGAATCGGCGTAGACGTACGTCAGTGTCGCGACGGCAGGGCGGCCGCACGCGGTGCGCGAACAGCGACGTACAAGGCTCACGACGTTGGACGGTACCGCACTCTTGACCGGGCCGCGACGACTCTCCCGCCGGTCACTCCCCCGTGTCGTGGCGAGGGCTACCCTGCGGGGGTGACCGACAGCCCCCTGCCTCCGCGCCCTGCCGAGCCCCCCGTGGGGGCCCCCGTCGAGCCGCGCCCGCGCCGCCGGGACCGGCACGGGCGCGGGATGCGCGGGCCGGTGGCACCCCCGCAGGTGCCGCTGTCGGCGAGCCGGGCGGAGCTGTTCGGGGACCTCGTACGGGACTCCGTGGAGCGGCTGGAGCGGCGCTGGCCGCAGCTGGCCGAGGTGGAGTTCCTCGTCGGCGACGTGCCGGGGCCGCCGGGCGGTCCGGACGGCGGCTGGAACGACGAGGCGGTGCCGTTGGGCGGGCTCCAGGAGGCCCGCGAGGGCCGGCCGGCCCGGATCGTGGTCTTCCGGCGGCCGGTGGAGATCCGGACGAAGTCGCGGGACGAGAAGGCGCTGTTGGTGCACGAGATCGTGGTGGAGCAGGTGGCGGAGTTGTTGGGGCTGTCCCCCGAGACCGTTGATCCGCGTTACGGGCAGGACTGAGGCTTCTGCTGTGCAGGCTTCGGCTGTGCAGGCTTCGGCTGTGCATGTGCCGCGCCGCTGCTGGGGCTCCGCCCCAGACCCCGCGCCTCAAACGCCGGCGGGGCTGGATGTGCCGCTGCGCGGCAACTCCAGCCCCGCCAGGGATTACTTGGTAAGGACCGACAGGTCCTCTGTGGCCCTGGGGACCGAGACCGTGGAGTGGTCGTCGGACAGGGTCTGGATGGTGAACATCGTGATGCCCTCGTGCGGGAGGGTCAGGGTGCGGGACGCGTGGACGGGGCCGCCGGAGAGGGTTTCGACGGTGAGGGCGTAGGAGCCCTTGGCGCCGGCCGGGGCGATGTCGACCTTCTGGGTCGTGCCCGCCTTGACCGTGACCTCCTGGGAGGCCGCCTCGCCGCCGCCGGTGCCGGGGGAGGCCGTCACCTTGACCTTGGCGTCCTTGTCGCCCGGGGCCGTGAGGGTCAGTACGGTCGCGTTCTCCTCGGGGCGGTTGTCGGCCACGGTGGCCCGCGTGCCCACCGGCCCGGCGGCCGGGACGAAGCCGAGCTCCTGCTTGGCGCCGCTGCCGCGGACCACCCGTACCGCCGCGACGACCGGTGTGGCCCGCTTGGGGTCCGCCGGGGTCAGGACCAGGGAGCCCGGCTCGCCGCGGGTCACGTCCTTGAGGTCGACGCTCGCCGTCATGCCGGCCTTGACGTGCAGCTGCTCGTTGTCCGCGGGGGTGATGGAGCCGCCGGGGCCGGCCAGCCGGATCTTCAGGTCCGCGTCCTCCTCGCCGGGGGCGAAGGCGACCAGCCGCACGGAGACGGCGTCGGCCGGGATGCCCGGCAGGACCAGTGAGCCCGCCGGGTCCGCGGCGGCGGGCAGCCAGTCGGCGCCCACGCCCTCCTCGGCGGCCTGTACCGAGGCGCCGACCCGGCCGGCCCGGGTGGTGACGTGGGCGGTGGCGTCCGCGAGCTGGATTCCCGGGATGAGGGAGGAGAGCAGGACGGACTTGGTGGACTTGGGGTCGATCCGGATGCCCTCGCCGGTGCCCGCCTCGGCCTTGGCCAGCCCGTCGGGGCCGAAGAGCTTGATGTCGACGACGGCGGCGGCGTCGTCGGGGTTGGTGAGGTGGAGGTAGTCCTCGCGCCCCTTGGCCGTGCCGACCGCCGGGAACCAGAAGTCGGTGCCGGGTGCGGTGCAGCCGACGCCGAGGAGGCCGCGGGCCCGGCCGACGGAGACCTTGGTGGTCTGCTGGGCGGTCCAGCCGGGGGCGAGGATCCCGTCGGCGCTGCCCGTCAGCGCGGGTGCGTCGGCGCCGGTGGCGGTGGCTCCGAAGGGCTTGCCGACCTCCTTGGGCTCCAGTACGGGCTTGGCGTCCTTGGTGGCGCCGAGCAGCCGGGCCGAGCCCTTCCCCTCGGCGGGGGCGGGTGCGCCGGGGGTGAAGGCCGTGTACGTGGTGTCCGCGATGTCGGAGGAGCTGGGCGCGGGGCACACCAGCAGGGACCGCTCCACCGGCATCCGGGAGGCCGCGGCCGCCGCCGTGCCCTCGGCCGCCTTCCCCTCGGCGGAGGGGGCGGTGAGGGAGGCGATGCCGGTCAGGGCGGCGAGCGCCGTGGTCACGGCCGCCAGCGTCAGGGGTGCGCGCTGCTTCACTGCTGGGGGCTCCCGTCGGGACGCGGGTCGTGCGGTGCGTGGGGGTCGTAGGCCTCGTACGGCTCGTACGGGTACGGGTACTGCTGCTGGGCCGGCTGCTGCTGCGGGTACGGGGGCTCGTAGCCCTGCTGGTACGGCTCCTCGTACGGGGGCTGCTGCGGCTGCTGCGGCTCGTAGGCGTAGCCGCCCTGGTCGCCGTAGGGCTGGTAGGCGTAGGTCTCCTCGCCGTAGACCGGCTGCGCGGGGATCTCCGCGTAGGGGTCGGCGGTCACCGCGGCCTCCACGGGGGCGGCGGCGGGCGCGGCCTCGGCGCGCAGTCGGCGGGCGCGGCGGCCTTCGCCGGGCTCGCCGGGGCCGGGCTGGGCGGGGATCGCGGCCTCTTCCTCGGGGAGGTCGTCGTCGAGGCGCTCGCGGCGGCCGGGCAGGGCCATCACCAGCAGGACCAGGGCGAGGACGCCCTGCGCCCAGTGCCAGACGGTCCTGACGAGGGAGTCCTCGTGGACGAGGTCGAGGCGGCCCTCGCCGGCGGGGAGTTCGAAGCCCTGTGCCCAGCCGTCCAGGGTCTTGGGCTTGAGGGGCTTGCCGTCGAGGGTGGCCTGCCAGCCGGAGTCGGCGCGGTCGGCGATGCGCAGGACGCGGCCCGCCTCGCCGGCCGGGATCTTGCCGTGTGCTTCCACGGGGCCCGCGGCGACCGGGACGGGGGCTTCGCCCTGCTTGCCGGAGAGGATGACGGCGCGGGGCAGCCAGGGCTCGACGCCCCACAGCGCGGTGCCGTCCTGCTGGTGGCGGCGGCTGAGGCCGGGGGTGGCGTCGAGGACGCGGCGGATCTCTTCGGGGCCGCCGGGGCGGAACATGACGAAGCGGATGGCGTAGGCGCTGAGCTGGCTGGACTGGTCGGCGCCGGAGCCGGCGACGAGGTTGGAGACGACCTTGTCGAGGCGGGGGTCGCCGCCGGTCCGGGCGGCGGTCTCGGCGTCGCCGAGGCGGCCGCCGGAGCCGCGGACGAGGCTGTAGGAGACGGTTCCGGGCCGGTCCAGGTCGAGGATCAGGGTGCGGGTCTGATTGTCGTCGCCGCCCGCGTCGGCGACGAAGGCGGGGACCTGCACCGGGTCGCGGCGCTGGAGCGGGCCGTCGGCGCCGGCGAGCAGCCAGGCGCCCGCGGCGAGCAGGGGTCCGGCCGCGGCGGCGAGGGCGATGAGCGCGGCCAGCGGCTGGCGCCAGCCGAAGTTGCGGGCGGCGACGCGTTCCTTGGCGCCGTCCGCGCCGAGCGCGGCGGCGGCCAGCAGGGCGAGTCCGTAGACGAGGGTGGCGGGGCCGGCCCAGGCGCTGCGGTTGAGGAGGACGGCGAGGAGCAGCGCGGCGAGGGCCGCGGCCCAGGCGGTGCGGACGGCGAACTGCCGGTCCGTGCGCAGCAGGGCGGCCAGGGCGGCGAGGACGATGCCGAGGAGGAGCAGGCCGCCGGTGGTGCCGGGGCCGCCGGGGCTGGTGCCGAGCAGGTCCAGGGCGGTGGCGGAGCTTGTCCCGTAGGGCAGTCCGGCCTCGTTCAGGAGGCGGCCGGGGTGGGTGAGCAGGCCGAGCGACCAGGGGGCGAGGGCGAGGATCGGGACGGCGAGGGTGGCGAGCAGCCGGGGGGCGTACGTCTTCCACTGCGCGCGGCGCAGGACCAGCGCGGCGGCGGCGAGGGCGGCGGCGAGCGGCCAGACGACGGGGGTGAAGGCGGTGGCCAGGGTCAGCAGGAGGGTGTACGTCCACACCGCGCGCCGGCCGGTGCGGTCCCCGTCGGCGCCGAGGCCGAAGGCGGCGATGGCGGAGCGGGCGATCAGCGGCAGCAGGACGGCGAGGACGGCGGTGCCGAGGCGGCCGCCGGCGAGGGCTCCGGTGACGGCGGGCAGGAAGGCATAGGCGATGGCGGCCCAGGCGCGCAGGAGCCGGGAGGCGACGAGCGGCCGGGAGGCGAAGTAGGCGGTGAGTCCGGCGAGCGGGACGGAGCCGACGAGCAGCAGGGTGAGGGCGGCCTGGGTGGAGCCGAAGAGGAGGGTGGCGAAGGCGCCGAGGACGGCGAGGTAGGGGGGTGCGTCGGCGGCGGAGCCGGTGGAGACGGCCTGCCAGCCCTCGGTGTAGGCGCTCCAGAGGTCGGGGCCGCTGTCGGGGGCGGGGAGCAGGGCGCCGCCCATGAGGGAGCCGCCGCCGATGAGGGCGCGGCAGGCGCCGAGGGAGACGAGCAGGAGGAGGCCGAAGAGGACGGGGGCGGGGTTGCGGGCGATCCGCTTGAGGCGGGCGAAGCGCTCGGTCTCCTGGAAGTCCTCCTCGCCGGGGGCGGTCAGGATGCTGCCTCCGCCGTGCCGGCCGGCGGGGGTGGCGTCGGTGTCGCGGCCGTCGGCGAAGTAGCCGGCGAGCTGTTCGGCGTTGGCCCGCAGGGAGGCGCCGGGCGGGGGGAAGAGCGGGCGCAGTTCGGCGGCGGGGACGGCGGGGCGGCGGCGGGCCCTGCGGGCGGCGAGGATGCGGCCGGGCCGGAGCAGGGTGGCCAGGAGGCCGGTGAACTCGTCGACGGCCTGGCCGGGGGCCTTGCCGATGAGGTAGGCGAGGGTGCGGAGCACGGTGCCGAACAGGACGCGCAGCAGGACGTACGGCAGGGCGCGGCCGGAGCTGTTGGCGAGCATCGTGTAGACGGCGCCGGCCTTGTCCACGCGGTGCGGGCTGGCGCTCGTACGGCCGGCGCAGTCGACGGTGCGGCGTTCGCGGGCGGAGGCCTCGGCGTGGCGCATGACGGCGTCGGGGGCGACGAGGACGGTGTGGCCGGCGCTCTGGGCGCGCCAGCAGAGGTCGACGTCGTCGCGCATGAGGGGCAGGCGGCGGTCGAAGCCGCCGAGGGCGTCGTAGACGTCGCGGCGGACCAGCATGCCGGCGGTGGAGACGGACAGGACGGGGCGGACCTGGTCGTGCTGGCCCTGGTCCTGTTCGCGTCGGTCGAGTCCGGTCCAGCGGCGGCCGCTGCGGGCGATGGTGACGCCGGCTTCGAGGAGCTGCTTCTTGTCGTACCAGCCGCGCAGTTTGGGGCCGATGACGGCGGCGTCGGGGTTCTCGTCGGCAACGCGGAGCAGTTCGGTGAGGGCGTCGGGTTCGGGGGCGCTGTCGTCGTGGAGGAGCCAGAGCCACTGGACGGGTTCGCCGTGGGGGAGTTCGGGGACGTCGTACGCGTCGTCGCGCCAGGTGCGGCTGACGGGGTCCCAGCCGCTGGGGCGCTTGAGGTACGGGAGGTCCTCGGGGGTCAGGGTGCCCGCGGTGCGGGCGGATTCGTCGACCGCGGTGCCGAAGCCGGTGCGGCGGGCGAGGTGCAGGACGCGGTCGTCGCCGAAGGCCTGGTTAAGCAGCCGCGCGGATTCGTCGGCGCTGCCGGTGTCGGCTGCGATGTGGTTCTGCGCGGGGCGTTCCTGGCCGAGGAGGCCGGCGAGTGTCCGGGGCAGCCAGCGGGCGCCGTCGTGGGCGACGAGGACCGCGGTGACGACGTGCCGGGGGAACTCGGGTGTGGCGGGGGCCTGGTAGGAGGCCGCCGACTGGCTGTGCAGGGACATCGCGCTACTGGCCCTCCGGCCTGGGGGTCCCCCCGGACTGGGTCTGGGGAGAGGGTCCGGGGGTGGTGTGCCCTCGGAGGCTGCTGGACAGCGCCCCACCCTAACGGCTGGAAAAGCGGCGGTCCGCCTCCAGCGGGGAAGGTGCAGGAGGCGGACCGTTTGCTCTGTGCGGTGCCGTGCGGGCCGTGCGGTTCGATATGTCGTGCGATGTGCGGTAGGTACCCGGCGCGGTGCTCCCGGGGGGTATCAGACCGCTGCCTTTTTCAGGCGGCGGCGCTCGCGCTCGGACAGGCCGCCCCAGATGCCGAATCGCTCGTCGTTGGCGAGTGCGTATTCAAGACATTCCGAGCGGACTTCGCAGGCGAGACAGACCTTCTTGGCCTCGCGGGTGGAGCCGCCCTTCTCGGGAAAGAAGGACTCGGGGTCGGTCTGGGCGCAGAGAGCGCGCTCCTGCCATCCGAGCTCTTCGTCCGCCTCCTCGACCAGCAGTTCCTGAAACAGCTCGGTCATGTGCGCCCCTCGCTCTGTCTGTGCGTCCCCGTGGTGATGCCGTTACTGATCGCTACGTAACGACACGAGTGAAATTACAAGTGCGTGGCTCCAGAGCAGTCAAGCCGAGATCTGCTATTGGGCCCCTTATTCACTCTGCGGAACCAAGCCTATGCAGAAAGTGTTCATATCGCCAAAAATCGTGACACATGCCACAGACGCCACACGATGCCCCACCTTCACCCGCAATCGACGTATCACTCTGTGGTGGGGTTGCGATCCGGCCAAAGAAGCGGCGTAGATCACATTCCGATCACGAGATGACCGGGTTGGGTTTGAGCCCGCACACAGCGCCACATCCCCTGGCGCGGACTGCACAAACCTTTCTCCGCGCACAGTAACCGGATGAGGTGAAACTTTTGCCTCAAACCGGACATTGGGTTGACAGTCCGACCCTCGACCCGGTCTCCTTGTTCGCATGTCAGCGCCCGCAGCCGCCACCCGGACCCCCATTCGTGGGTTCCTGTGCGCTGCCCAGGTTCGCTGTTGCTGTTGCAGCTGTTGATGCCTCCGGAGCTTCGGCTCCCCAGAGCTCCGGCCGCCCCCCACAGCAACCGCCAGCACGACTGACACCCGTCGAGGTAACCCCCACGATGAACAGCGCCAGCGCCGCCCCCCGCACCACCGTCGAGAGCGACCTCCAGATCGCCGGCGACATCCTCTCCGTCCAGCACCTCCTCCAGCCGGCCCGCGAACACCCGGCCACCGTCGCCGAGTTCGTGGGCCTGGCCCGCTCCATCGCCGAGGACCGCGCCTCCTGGGAGCACCTCGTCCGGTACGACGCCACCACCCGCTGGTACCACCGGCTGCGCACCGGCCCCGGCTACGAGGTCTGGCTGCTCAGCTGGGTCCCCGGCCAGGGCAGCGGCCTGCACGACCACGGCGCCTCCTCCGGCGTGCTGACCGTCCTGGACGGCGAGCTCACCGAGCACACCCCGCGCGGCCCCCTCACCCACCGCCCCGGCGCGCAGCGCGTCTTCGCCCCCGGCTACGCCCACGAGGTCGTCAACGACACCCTCGACGGCGCGGTCAGCCTGCACGTCTACTTCCCGGGCCTGACCGAGATGCCGATGCACAACTGCTCCCCGGCCCGCCCGGAGTCCGTACCTGCCTGACCCGCTTCCCCCCGGCCTGACAGCCCCGCCCGTCACCCGACCACCACCCCTCAACGACAGCCTGCGGCTGACAGACTGTCCGCATGCGCATTGTTGTTCTGGCCGGCGGTATAGGCGGCGCCCGGTTCCTCCGCGGACTCAAGTCGGCCGTCCCCGACGCTGACATCACGGTCATCGGCAACACCGGTGACGACATTCACCTGTTCGGGCTCAAGGTGTGCCCCGATCTGGACACGGTGATGTACACCCTCGGCGGTGGCATCAACGAGGACCAGGGCTGGGGCCGCACCGACGAGTCCTTCACCGTCAAAGAGGAGCTCGCCGCCTACGGGGTCGGACCCACCTGGTTCGGCCTCGGCGACCGCGACTTCGCCACCCACATCGTCCGTACGCAGATGCTCGGCGCGGGCTACCCGCTGAGCGCCGTCACCGAGGCCCTCTGCGACCGCTGGCAGCCCGGCGTCCGGCTGCTGCCCATGTCCGACGACCGGGTCGAGACCCACGTCGCGATCACCGAGGCCGGTACCGGAGAGCGCCGGGTCATCCACTTCCAGGAGTACTGGGTCCGGCTGCGCGCCTCGGTGGACGCGGAGGCCGTCGTCCCCGTCGGCGCCGAGCAGGCCAAGCCCGCGCCCGGCGTGCTGGAGGCCATCGCGGCCGCCGACGTGATCATCTTCCCGCCGTCCAACCCGGTGGTCTCCGTGGGGACGATCCTCGCCGTGCCCGGCATCCGGGAGGCCGTGGCCTCCTCGCAGGCCCCGGTCGTGGGCCTCTCCCCCATCGTCGGGGGCGCCCCCGTGCGCGGGATGGCCGACAAGGTGCTGGCCGCGGTCGGCGTCGAGTCCACGGCCGCCGCGGTCGCCCTGCACTACGGCACCGGGCTGCTCGACGGCTGGCTCGTGGACACCGCCGACGCGGACTCCGTCGCCGAGGTGGAGGCCGCCGGGATCACCTGCCGCGCGGTGCCGCTGATGATGACCGACCTGGAGGCCACCGCCGAGATGGCCCGGGCCGCGCTGGAACTGGCGGAGGCCTCGCGGTGACGGCCCCGACCCCGGCAGGCGTGCCCTCGTACGAGGTGCGGGCGGTCGACGGGATACCGGAGGTCAGGCCGGGCGACGACCTGGCGAAGCTGATCACGGTGGCCGCGCCCGACCTGAGGGACGGGGACGTCCTGCTGGTCACCTCGAAGATCGTTTCGAAGGCGGAGGGCCGCATCGTCGAGGCCGATTCGCGCGAGGACGCGATAGACGCCGAGACGGTACGGGTGGTCGCGCGCCGGGGTCCGCTGCGGATCGTCGAGAACCGGCGGGGGCTGGTGATGGCGGCGGCCGGGGTGGACGCGTCCAACACCGCGCCCGGCACGGTGCTGCTGCTGCCCGAGGACCCCGACGCCTCGGCCGCCGCGATCCGCGCCGGGGTGCGCGACATCCTCTCCGTGGACGTGGGCGTCGTCGTGACGGACACCTTCGGGCGGCCCTGGCGCACCGGGCTGACGGACGTGGCGATCGGCTCCTCCGGGGTGCGGGTCCTCGACGACCTGCGCGGCGGCACCGACGCGCACGGCAACCCGCTGAGCGCGACCGTGGTGGCGACGGCGGACGAGCTGGCCGCGGCGGGCGACCTGGTCAAGGGCAAGGCGGCCGGGCTGCCGGTGGCCGTCGTGCGCGGGCTGGCCCACGTACTGGGCGAGGGGTCGACGGCGCGGGACCTGGTGCGCACGCCGGCCGACGACATGTTCCGGCTGGGCACCTCGGAGGCGGTACGGGAAGCCGTGACGCAGCGGCGTACCGTACGGGCCTTCACGGCCGAGCCGGTGGACCCGGGCGCGGTGCGGCGGGCGGTGGCGGCGGCCGTGACGGCCCCGGCCCCGCACCACACCACGCCGTGGCGGTTCGTGCTGCTGGAGTCGACGGCGGCGCGGCTGGAGCTGCTGGACGCGATGCGGGACGCGTGGATCGCGGACCTGCGGGCGGACGGCAGGTCCGAGGAGTCCGTCGCGAAGCGGGTGCGGCGCGGGGACGTGCTGCGGGCCGCCCCGTACCTGGTGGTGCCGTGTCTGGTGACGGACGGGGCGCACCACTACGGGCACGCGCGGCGGGACGCGGCGGAGCGGGAGATGTTCGTGGTCGCGATGGGCGCGGGCGTGCAGAACTTCCTGGTCGCGCTGGCCGGGGAGCGGCTGGGGTCGGCGTGGGTGTCCTCGACGATGTTCTGCCGGGACGTGGTGCGGGAGGTGCTGGCGCTGCCGGCGGACTGGGACCCGATGGGGGCGGTCGCGGTGGGGCATCCGGCCGAGCCGCCGCGGGAACGGCCCGCGCGGCCGGTTGCCGACTTCGTCGAGGTGCGGTAGCCGCGCCGGTCAGAGCCTGCCGATGTCGGTCCGCGGCATCTTCGGGGTGCGGCGGGGCGGGACGCGGCCCGCGAGCAGGATCAGGCGGGCCGCGCGGTGGCGCTGGCCGGCGTAGGGGGCGAGGAGCTCCAGCATGGCGGCGTCGTCGGCGTCGCGGTCGCCGGCCAGGGCGTAGCCGACGATGCCCGGGAGGTGCAGGTCGCCGGTGGTGACGGCGTCGGGGTCGCCGTTGCTGCGCTGGAGGGTCTCGGCGGAGGTCCACGGGCCGATGCCGGGGACGGCCTCCAGCCGGGCGGCGGCCTGCGCGGGCTCCATGGCCGCGGCCTCCTCCAGGCGGGTCGCCACCCGGGCGGCGCGGATGACGGCGGCGGAGCGTTTGGCGTCGACGCCGGCCTTGTGCCAGTCCCAGGACGGGATGCGGGCCCAGGTGGCGGGGGTGGGCATGACGTACAGCTCCGGGCCCAGCGGGCCGGGGGCCGGCTCCCCGTACTGCCGTACGAGGCGGCGCCAGGCGCGGTAGGCCTCCTCGGTGGTGACCTTCTGCTCCAGGACGGTGGGGATCAGGGACTCCATGACCAGGCCGCTGCGGGTGAGGCGCAGGCCGGGGCGGAGGCGGTGGCTGGCGTGCACGAGGCGGTGGCGGGGCACGAAGGCGGCGGGGTCGTCGCCGGCGCCGAGGAGCGCGGGGAGCTGTTCGAGGATCCAGTCGGCGCCGGGACCCCAGGCCTCGGCGTCGATGTCGGGACCGGGGCCGGCGGTGCGCGAGACGCGGAGGGTGGCGGGGCCCTGGGGGGTCTGGCCGGCCTTCCAGACGGAGCCGTCGGGGGTGGTGCGGAAGGTGGGGTCGGAGGGGCCCCGGCGGAGCGGGCCGAGCGTGAGCCCGAGGTCGACGGGGCCGTCGCAGGCCCAGCGGCGGGCCTTGGCCCCGGACCCTGCCTGGCGGCCGCTGCCCGGGGGCACGTCAGTGCGGCCGCCGCGCACGGCGGTGGGGGTGAGGGGGTCGAAGCGGCCGGCCATGCCTTGAGCGTAGCCCTGGGGCCGGGCGGGCATGCCGCTACAGGATTCGGGGCTCCGCCCCGCACCCCACGCCTCAAACGCCGGCGGGGCTGGATTTACCCGCCTGATTACACC
The DNA here is from genome assembly GCF_042736975.1 of Streptomyces sp. NPDC059989. Lineage (NCBI taxonomy): Bacteria > Bacillati > Actinomycetota > Actinomycetes > Kitasatosporales > Streptomycetaceae > Streptomyces > Streptomyces sp. NPDC059989. Next base: position 62,826 of record NZ_JBHWUO010000038.1, on the reverse strand, counting down.
GGTGCGGCTACAAGATTCGGGGCTCCGCCCCGTGCCCCGCGCCTCAAACGCCGGCGGGGCTGAGATTGCCCTCCGGGCAATCCAGCCCGCCTGGGCGCAAGGTTGCGCTACGCGCACTTGCAGGCTGAGGCGAGCCAAATCCAGCCTCGCCGGCGTTTGAGGCGCGGGGTGCGGGGCGGAGCCCCGGTCTTTGAGCCGCACCCTCCCAGCCCCCGCCAGGGAACGGGTGCCGCGCGCCGCCGGAGGCTACGGACGGCCCTGGAGGGTGGCCGACGTCGTGCGGGTCGACGGGAGTTTGCCGTACAGCTTCTTGCCCGGGCATTCCGTGGCGAAGCCGTCGCGGTGGCCCGAGATGACGTTCATCGACACGTTCTTGCCCTTGGTGTACAGGTTGCCGCCGCCCGACTTCAGGGTCGTCCTCCCGCGCGGGTCCCGCCCGAAGAGGCCGAGCTTCCAGGCCGTGAGGCGGGCGACCGCGTCGACCGCCGCCGCAGGCGCCGCCGTGGAGGTGTAGGTGCCCAGGACCACCACGCCCATGCTGTCCGTGTTGAAGCCCATGGTGTGCGCGCCGAGCACCGCCTTGGAGACCCCGCCCGCGCGGCCCTCGTAGACCGTGCCGCACTTGTCGACGGCGAAGTTGTAGCCGAGGTCGCGCCAGCCGCTGCTCAGCACGTGGTAGCGGTACAGGCTGCGGATCACCGCCGGCGCGTCCTTGCAGGCGTAGTTGTTGCCGGTGGCGCTGTGGTGGACGAAGGCCGCCTTGACCGTGTTCGTGTAGACGAAGCCCGACTCGCGCAGGCTCTCGTCCGCGCCCCAGCCCTTGCGGGTGACGATGCGCGGCCGCGGGCCGATGTACGGGCGGGCCGCCGCGCTCAGCTCGCCTTCGCTCGCGAAGATCGCGTCGGCGGTGGAGTCGGCCTTGTCGAGGGCGGTGATCTCGTTCGCCCCGAGCTCGGCGTGCGGCAGGTTCGCGGCGGAGGACTCGGCCATCTCCATGGTCATGCCCGGCACCACCACCTCGCCCTTGTCGTCGCCCTCGGGACCGCTGTTCTTGCCGTCCGACCCGGCCGCCGGGAATTCCGCGCCCGGGTCGACGAGTTCGATGCGCATGCCCGAGGGCAGCCGGGAGGGTGCGCGGCCGCCGCCCGGGGCGCCCGCCTCGGCCTGGACGCGGACCTCCACCCCGTCGGACGCGCCGACCCACAGGGGGGCGGTGGCGCCGCGGACCCGCCCGGAGCCCCGTTCCGCCGCGTCGGGGTCGGCCGCGTGCTCGCTGTTGTGGGTCTCCACGTCCTGCCAGTCGGACCAGGTCGCGGACCCCAGGGAGCGGGTGCGGACCTGGACCCGGCCGTGGAGCTGGGTCGAGGCGTCGTCCCAGACGACGCCGACCAGCGAGAACGTCTTGACCTCGCGGGCGGTCAGGCCCTGTGTCTCGGGGAGACGGGGCGTGGCGCTCATGCCGGGGACGCCGGGGGTCCGGTCCGCCACGGATCCCAGGGGGACGAGCGGCACCGACTGGGTGGACCCGGCTGGGGTCACGGGGGAGGCCTCGGCCAGGGCCGGAGTAGGGAGCGCGAGCGGGAGGGCCAGTGCGGCGGCCGTCGCGACGCCGATCGAGGAAGCAAGGAATCCACGCATGACAAGGATCGTGAGGACCCCAGGCGCCGGGCGCCATCCGGGAGCTGACGCTCCGTCCGGTGTGCACGCCCTACCCCTCCCCCGTACGGAGGAGCCGGGGGCCGCCGTACGGGGGAGGGGTACACGTAGGGTGTGACGGGTGAACGCCAACGACCGCACCCCTGCCGACCTGCTGCGATCCGCGCTCGCCGCCGATCCGGGCCGCCCGCTCGTCACCTTCTACGACGACGCCACGGGCGAGCGCGTGGAATTGTCCGTCGCCACCTTCGCCAATTGGGTGGCCAAGACCGCCAATCTGCTCCAGGGCGACCTGGGCGCCGAGCCCGGCGACCGGCTCGCGCTGCTGCTCCCCGCGCACTGGCAGAGCGCCGTCTGGCTGCTCGCCTGCGCCTCGGTCGGGGTCGTCGCCGAGGTGGACGGGGATCCGGGCGGGGCCGACCTCGTCGTCAGCGGGCCGGACACCCTGGACCGGGCCCTGGCGTGCGGAGGGGAGCGCGTCGCGCTGGCGCTGCGGCCGCTCGGCGGACGGTTCCCGCAGCCGCCGGCCGGGTTCGCCGACTACGCCGTGGAGGTGCCGGGGCAGGGCGACCGCTTCGCTCCCTTCGCGCCGGTGGATCCCGAGGGGCCGGGGCTGGTGGTCGGCGGCGAGGAGCTCTCGTACGCGGCGCTCGTCGCCCGGGCCCGCGAGGACGCGGCGAAGCTCGGCCTGGGCGAGGGCTCGCGGGTGCTGACCCGGCTCGGCTACGACACGTGGGAGGGGCTGTCGGCCGGGCTCTTCGCGGCGCTGGCCACCGGCGGGTCCGTGGTGCTGTGCCGGAATCCGGAGCAGCTGTCGGCCGACGGGCTGGCGCAGCGGACCGAGAGCGAGCGCGTCACCCACACGGTCTGACCGGCGGCCCGCTCCTCGGTCACCCACACTGATTAATGTCGGGAATGGGCGATTTGTCACCCACATGGCCCTAGACGTGGCCCTGCCCCCGGGCTGCCGCGGCTCCCCGGAGGCAGGATCGACAGTGGCCGTGCTCACTCGTACGGCTGCTTGTCGTAGCGGCGAGGGGACGGACGCCAGTGACGGACAGCGCAGGCATACCGGGCGGGACGGCTGCGGCCGGCGGAGGCGGTTCCAGGCCTCCGCGCAGCCGCAGGCGCCGGCTGCTGCGCTGGGTCGGTCTCGGACTGGCCTTCCTGGTCCTGGCGGGGGCGGCCACCGGCTGGTGGCTCTACAACAAGCTCGACGGGAACATCACCGAGGACACCTCGGCGGCGGCCGAGCTGCGGCGCTACGAACGCGACCGCCCCGCGCACTTCGCCGGCGGGGCCCAGAACATCCTGCTGATCGGCTCGGACTCGCGCTCCGGGTACGACAACGCCCGGTACGGGCAGGACGAGGGCACCCAGCGCTCCGACACCACGATCCTGCTGCACCTGCCGGCGGACCGGCGCAGCGCGACCGCGGTGTCGATACCCCGGGACCTGATGGCGGAGATACCGGCCTGCCTGAAGGCCGACGGGAGCCGCACCGGCGAGCGGTTCGCGCAGTTCAACTGGGCCTTCCAGTGGGGCGGGGCCGCCTGCACGATCCGTACGGTGGAGAAGCTCACCGGGATCCGGGTCGACCACCACATGGTGATCGACTTCGGCGGCTTCAAGAAGATGGTCGACGCCATAGGCGGGGTGGAGATCTGCCTCAAGCAGCCCATGGACGACCCCGAGGCCAAGCTGCGGCTGGCCGCCGGGCGGCAGACCCTCCAGGGTGAGCAGGCGCTCGGCTTCGTACGGGCCCGCTACAGCCTGGGCAACGGCAGCGACACCGAACGGATGGAGCGCCAGCAGCAGTTCCTCGGCTCGCTCGTCAAGAAGGTGCAGAGCAACGGGGTTCTGCTCAATCCGGCCCGGCTGTACCCGCTGCTGGACGCGGCGACCTCCTCGGTGACCACGGACCCGGGGCTGGCCTCGCTGCGCGGCCTGTACGAACTCGTACGCGGCATCCGGGACATACCGACCGACCAGGTCAAGTTCCTGACCGTGCCCCGGCAGCCGTACGCCGGCGACCCCAACCGCGACGAGCTGGTCGAGCCGGACGCGGCCCGGCTGTTCCAGCAGCTGCGGATGGACAAACCGGTCACCGTCGCCCCGCCGCCGCCCCAACCGGAGCCCGTACCCGAGCCCGTGAACACGATCGAGCCGCCGGAGGTCGCGGGGGCCGAGGCGGCCACGGAACCGGCGGATCCGACCGACGGGGGAACCGCGCAGGTCCCCGCGCCCGTCCCCACCTTCACCGGGACCACCGCGGGGACGGCCGACTGCCGGTAAAGCAATCCCAAAAGCCGGTGACCGAACTGAACTGGATGACCGGTTCGCCCCGTTATAAGGGGAGTGGAATTTGTCACCAGCATGGTTTGCAGCCGAACCTGGCGGATAAGGTGAGCGATCCGGTGTCCCGGCCGGACCAGAGACCGGGCACCCGTTAGCCGGATCGTTGACCGTGCGCCCCGGGGGAGGCGCGTCGCGAGGCACCGACGGAGGATTCGAGCAACCGTGGATGCGCAGAGCCGTGGGCGGGCCGATGAGATCGACCCCGCAGACCAGTGGGTGCTCAACCCCCGCACCGGCAACTACGAATTGCGACTGGGTGAACCCGCAGCGCAAACGCGCCGCCCCTCGGTGGGCGCGCCCCGCAGATCGTCCAGGTCGGCGCCTGCCCCCACCGCCCCCTCCCCCGCCGTACCCAAGCCCCGGCGCGGCGACGGCCCGCCCGGCGGCCGGCGCAGCGGCCGCTCCCGCAAGGGCGGCGGTGGCGGCGGCCGGCGCAAGAAGGCACTGGTCGTCACCGGCGGAACGCTGGCCTTCCTGCTGGTCGCCGGCTCGGTGGGCGCGTACCTCTACTACGACCACCTGAACGGCAACCTCAACGTCACCGACATCGCGGGCGCGGGCACCGGCGGCTTCAAGAAGGACCAGGCCATCAACATCCTGGTCATCGGCACCGACAAGCGCAGCGGTGCGGGCAACGAGGGTTACGGGGACGCGGAGAGCGTCGGCCACGCCGACACCACGATCCTCTTCCACGTCGCCAAGGACCGCTCCAACGCCACCGCGCTGTCCATCCCGCGCGACCTGATCACCGACATCCCGTCCTGCCCGACCAAGCAGCCGGACGGTTCGACGAAGGAGATCGGCGGTACGAAGGGCACCCGCTTCAACAACAGCCTCGGCCAGGAGGGGCGCGACGCGGGCTGCACGATGCGCACCGTGAAGGAGCTGACCGGGATCGAGGTCGACAACTTCATGATGGTCGACTTCAACGCGGTGAAGACCCTGAGCACGGCGGTCGGCGGGGTGCCCGTCTGCCTGGAGAAGGCCGTCGACGACAAGGACTCCAAGCTCAAGCTGTCGCAGGGCGAGCACCGGCTGGCGGGCGAGCAGGCCCTGGCCTTCGTACGGACCCGGCACGCCTTCGGCAACGAGAGCGACCTGGACCGGATCAAGACCCAGCAGCAGTTCCTCGGCTCGATGATGCGCGAGATGAAGTCGAAGGAAACGCTGACCAGCCCGAAGAAGTTCTTCTCCCTGGCGGAGGCGGCCACCAAGTCGCTGACCGTGGACAAGGGTCTGGGGTCCATCGACAAACTCACCGATCTCGCCGGTGAGCTGAAGGACATAAACCTCAAGAACGTCACCTTCACGACGCTTCCGGTGCTCGACAACCCGGCCGAGAAGGTCAAGGCCACCGTCGTCCTCAACCAGGCCGATGCCGATCCGCTGCTGCAGATGATCCGGGGGGACGTCTCGCTCACGGAGGTCGAGAAGAAGGAGCAGGCCGCGAAGGACGCGGCCGACGCGGACGCGAAGGCCAAGCAGGACGCGCTGCTCCAGGGCAACAAGGCGCCGGCGGCGGACGTACGGGTGGACGTGTACAACGGCGGCGGCCCCAAGGGCTCCGCCTCCACCACCCTGAACTGGCTGCAGAACACCAAGGGCGTGTCCAAGGCCGGCAACCAGGGCAACGCCCCCGCGAAGGTCGGCGCCACCCAGCTCGAGTACGCGCCCAACCAGGCCGACCAGGCCCGGGCACTGGCCGAGATGATGGGGCTCCCGGCCACCGCGATGAAGATGGGCACGGCGGACGCCTCGGCGAAGACGCCGATGAAGCTGACGCTGGGACCGGACTTCAAGGAACCGGGCGCCCCGCTGGCGCCGCCGGTTCCGCAGGAGCTGCCCAAGGACATCCAGCAGACCCAGGCCGACAAGGCCGTCTGCGCGAAATAACGGGCTGAAGCCGGAACAACCGGCACAATGCCGACCATTGAGGATCTTGAGGGGGACGTGTGAGGCACAGCAGCGTGCGGGGGGAGGGGGCGGCCGCCCAGGCCACCGGTGACATATCCGGCGGCGGTGCGGACGCGCCCGACACGGTGCCCCGACCGCGGGGCGGGTCCCGGGCGGCCCGCCGGGCGGCGGCCCGTCCCACTCGGCGGGGCCGGCGGCGCGTCCTGCGCTGGGTGTCGTCCGTGCTGTCCCTGCTCATACTCGGGACGGGGGCGGCCGGTTACCTGTACTACCGCCATCTGAACGGCAGCATCAAGACGGACCCGCTGAACCTCGGCGAGACCCGACTGGGCGGTTCCAAGCCCAACGCCTTCGGGCAGACCCCCCTGAACATCCTGCTCATCGGCTCCGACGCGCGCAACGACGAGGCGAACCAGGCCCTCGGCGGGGCGTCCGACACCTTCGACGGAGCCCCGCTGGCGGACGTGCAGATGCTGCTGCACCTGTCCGCGGACCGCAGCAACATGTCCGTGGTGTCGATGCCCCGCGACACGCTGCTGATGATGCCCAAGTGCACCGAGCCGGGCGGCAAGGTGCACCCCGCCAGCAAGGGCCTCGTCCAGACGAACGAGTCGCTCCAGCGCGGCGGACCCGGCTGCACGGTCGCCGCCTGGACCGAGCTGACGAAGATACCCATCGACCACTTCATGATGATCGACTTCAAGGGCGTGGTCTCGATGGCGGACGCCATCGGCGGCGTCCCGGTCTGCGTCGAGCAGAACGTCCACTCCCGCACCCGCGACGGCAAGGGCTCCGGCCTGAAGCTGGAGAAGGGCACGACCAAGATCCAGGGCGAGCAGGCCCTGCAGTGGCTGCGCACCCGGTACGGCTTCGAGGACGGCACGGACATCGGCCGCACCCACGCCCAGCACCAGTACATGTCCTCGTTGGCCCGCGAGTTCCGCAAGAACGCCAAGCTCACCAACCCGGTGAAGATGAACAGCCTGGCGCAGGCGGCCATCGACGCCATGGTCGTGGACCCCGGCCTGAACAAGATCGACAAGCTGTACGACCTCAGCATGGAGCTCAAGAAGGTCCCGCCGCAGCGGATCACCATGACCACCATGCCGTGGGTGTACAGCACCCGCGAGGAGGGCCGGGTGGAGCCCGAGGCGGGAGCGGCCGAGGCCGTGTTCCGGATGGTCCGCGAGGACATCCCGCTCGACGGCAAGGGATCCGGTACCCCCGCGGACGGGGCTTCCCCGTCGCCGGGTGTCTCCGCGACCCCGACCGCCCCGGCCGCCCCGACCACGGCCCCGGCCGCGGCACCCGCGAAGATCGCGGTCTCCGTCCGCAACGCCAGCGGCGGCAAGGACGGCGCCCAGGCCAGGGCCAAGAACCGGGCGACCGACGTCGCCGCCCTGCTGACCGGCAAGGGGTTCACCAAGGCCTCCGCCGAGAACCAGACCGGGGCCGAGGACACCACGGTGATCCGCTTCGCCACCGACGCCCAGGCGGCCGACGCGGCCGCCGTGGCCACCGCACTGGGCCTGCCGGCCGGCTCCGTGCAGAAGTCCGACGAGGTCTCCGGGATCGTCCTGTTCGTCGGCAAGGACTGGCGGACCGGCGACGCGCCGACCCCGCCGCCGCCCGCCCCCACCGCGCTCCCGACGTCCGCCCACGCGCTCAACGGCGACAACGAGGGCGCCTGCATGGCGATCCAGCCGGGCTTCACCTGGTAGTTCGTCCGTACGCGGAAGGGGCCCGGTGCTGCTGCACCGGGCCCCTTCCGTACGTACGGACGCGTCTCAGACCTGCGAGGTGTCGCGGTGCACCGCCGGGCGGCGGCTCGCGATGACCTTGTTCGCGAGCGCGCGCGGGCTGGTCAGGAAGCCGAAGCCCCAGCACAGGTGCATGGTGGCCAGCGCGACCGGGATCTGCGCCCGGGCCTTGAGGGAGAGGCCCTTGCCCGCCGGGACGGAGCCCGCGGCGATCGCCGCGAGGTAGCCGGCCGGGACGGCGAAGCCGAGCGGGGTGAGCGCCACGCCCACGACCACGCCCGCCGCGATCGCGCAGACCAGGGTCGGCGGGGCCAGGTAGCGCACGTTGATGGAGCCGGAGTGGTAGCGGGCCACCACGTGCCGCCACCGCCCGTAGTCCTTGTACTGCTTGGCGAGGGCCCGTACGGAACGCCGCGGGCGGTACTGGACCTTCAGCTCCGGGGAGAACCAGATCAGACCGCCGGCCTCGCGGATGCGGAAGTTCAGCTCCCAGTCCTGGGCGCGGATGAACTCCTCGTTGTAGCCGCCCTGCTGCTCCAGCGCCTCGCGGCGGAAGACACCGAGGTAGACGGTCTCGGCCGGGCCCGCCTCGCCGCCGGTGTGGAACTTCGCGTTGCCGACACCGATCTTCGAGGTCATCGCGGCGGCGACGGCCTCTTCCCAGGCGTTCTCGCCCTCGGCGTGCATGATGCCGCCGACGTTCTGCGCACCGGTCTCCTCCAGGAGGCGGACTGCGGTGGCGATGTAGTTCGGCGAGAGCATGCCGTGGCCGTCGACGCGTACCACGATCGGGTGACGTGAGGCCTTGATGGCGGCGTTGAGGGCCGCCGGGGTCCGGCCGGTGGGATTCGGGACGGTGTGGACTCGGGGATCCTCGGCGACGAGCTCGGCGGCGATCTCGTCGGTGCGGTCCGTGGACGGCCCCAGCGCGATCACCACCTCCATCTCGCCCGCGTATTCCTGTTCCAGGATGTGGCGGACGGAGTCGCGGAGGTAGTGCTCCTCGTTGAGCACCGGCATGATCACCGAGACTGCGGGCTGCTGGGCGGGCATGTGGTCCTTCACGGTCGGGTATCGGTGCCACGTTACCGCGTACGGGGGAACCGGGTGCGCGCCGAGCGAGCGGTACGGACAGAGGCTGATCGTATGGGCCTACTGTTCTGACGAATCAGACCGATCTGACCCGTCTCCCCTCGACTGGTCTCCCTGCTGATCGCCGCGGAGGTGTCCACCGTGCCCCAGCCGCACCGTCCCACCCGTCCCGCCAGGCCGCCCCAGCCGCAGCGCGCACGGCGCGGCGGTACGGGTGGACCGGTCCGGCGCCGCGGTGAGCGGCCCCGGTGGGGGGTGCGGCTCGCGGGCGGGCTGGCGGTGGTGGTGCTGGGCTCGGGGGCGATCGGGCACGCGGTGATGACCGGGCTGGACACCGGGATCGAGCGGGTGGACCCGTTCAAGGACATGAAGAACCGGCCGCAGGCCGGGCACGGCCTGAACGTCCTGCTGGTCGGCACCGACGGCCGGGAGAAGATCACCCCGGAGGAGAAGCGCGAGTACCGCCTGGGCGGGGCGCCCTGCCACTGCACGGACACGATCATGCTGGTGCACCTGTCGGCGGACCGGGAGCGGGCGAGCGTGGTCAGCCTGCCCCGCGACAGCTACGCCGAGGTGCCCGCGCACCGGGACCTGGTCACCGGCAAGGCCCACAAGGCGCACCCCGTGAAGCTGAACGCCGCCTACGCGGAGGGCGGGCCCAATCTGACCGTGCGGACCGTCGAGAACATGACCCGGGTGAAGATCGACCACTACCTGGAGGTCGACTTCACCAGCTTCATGAAGACGGTCGACGCGATGGGCGGCGTGGACATCTGCACCGCCAAGACCATGCGCGATCCGAACACCGGCCTCGACCTGCTGCCCGGCAACCACCGGCTGAGCGGCGGACAGGCCCTGCAGTACGTGCGCTCGCGCCATGTCGACGGGGCCTCCGACCTGGGCCGGATGCAGCGCCAGCAGCGGTTCATGGCCGCCCTGATCAAGCAGGCGACCGGCGGCGGGGTCCTGCTCAACCCCGTGAAGTTCAAGCAGGTCAGCTCCACGCTGCTCGGCTCGGTCCGGGCCGACACGGGCTTCGGATCGGAGCAGATGCTCGCCCTCGGACAGGCGATGCGCGACTTCACCCCGTCCTCCTCCGAGTTCGCCTCGGTGCCCGTCGGCAATCCCTCCTTCCCGGTCAAGGGCATCGGCTCGACGGTGAAGTGGGACGAGCCGAAGGCCGCCAAGCTGTTCGAGGCCCTGCGGGAGGACCGGCCGCTCGCCCCGGCCCGGCCCGGGAAGACGGGCACCCGGCCGGCGGCGGTGCCGGTGGACGTGCCCCCGCAGCAGATCCGGGTCCAGGTCGAGAACGGGACGCGGATCGACGGGCTGGGCGGCCGGGTCGACGCGGCGCTGCGCGCCACCGGCTTCGACACCACCCGGGCCCCGGGCAACGGCGCCAGCCGCGAGGTCAAGCGCACGGTGGTCGCGTACGACCCGCGCTGGGACCGCTCCGCCCGGTCGGTGTCGACGGCGCTGCCGGGCAGCGAGCTGCGGGCGGTGTCGGGCCAGGGCCGGACCGTGCTGGTGATCGCGGGCGCGGACTACCGCAAGGTGGTACCGGTGCGGGCGGAGGACCCGTACCAGGGCTCCTTCGGGGTGGTCACGGGCGACCAGGTCGTCTGCGGGAAGTGAGGGCGGCGGCCGGCGGGATCATTCGTCGAAGCCCTGGGCCGCCCGCTCCTCGCGCAGGGCCATGATGGCCTGGCGCCGGGCGAGGCGGTGGGTGCGGCGGATCTGGGCCTCCTGGTTGCGCCGCTCGTCCTGCTCCGTCTCGGGGATCACGGGCGGGACGGTGCGGGGCTTGCCGTCGGCGTCCACGGCCGCGAAGACGAGGTAGGCGCTGCCGACCTGGGTGGCGGGGGTGGACTCGTTCCACCGCTCCGCGAGGACCCGTACGCCGATCTCCATGGAGGACCGGCCGGTCCAGTTGACCTGCGCCTTCACGTGCACGAGGTCGCCGACCCGTACGGGAGCCAGGAAGGCCATCTCGTCCATGGACGCGGTGACCGCCGGGCCGCCGGAGTGGCGGCCGGCCACGGCGCCGGCCGCGTCGTCCACCAGCTTCATGATCACTCCGCCGTGCACCGTGCCGAGGAGGTTGGTGTCGTTGGCGGTCATGATGTGGCTGAGGGTGGTCCGGGAGGCCGAGACCGGCTTCCCCGCCGGCGCGTCCGATATCTCTGTCATACGGCCACCTTAGATGCGGGGGGCAGGCATCAGCTCTGCAACAGCCCCGGTACGGAACCCGCCCCGGGCTGTCGGACGACACGCCCGGGCAGGCATTCTTGTCCGCATGAATGAATGGCCTGCAGGGTGGAACGGCGACCGCGAGGACCGCGGCCGCCGCGACGACGGGTACGGGCGCGGCAGCGCGCAGGCGCAGCCCGAGGGCGCGCAGCGGATGCGGCACGTGCAGCGGCAGCCGGGGCCCCCGCAGCCCGCACGGCCCGCGCAGCCCCCGCAGCCCCAGCGCCCGGCGAGGCCGTCGGTGCCCCCGCAGCAGGCGCAGGGCCACGACACCTACGGCGGCTACGACAGCGGCTACAACACCGGCCAGGTCTACGGTTCGCCGGCGGGCCCGGGCGGCCCGCCGAGGGGCCCGCGCGGAACGGGCGGACCGGGCGGACCGGACGGCGGACCGGTCCCCGTCCGGGTCGTCGTCGACTGGCGCAAGCGGATCAAGATCGGCTCCATCGTGCTGGTCTCCGCGCTGCTGGTGACCTCGGTCGCCACCTACTTCTGGGCCGACTCCAAGGTGCGCCGCGAGGTGGACCTCTCCAAGGTCATCGAGCGCCCGAAGGAGGGCGACTGCACGACGTACCTGATCGTGGGCTCCGACAGCCGCGAGGGGATGTCCGACGAGGAGAAGAAGAAGCTCCACACGGGCTCGGCCGAGGGCAAGCGGACCGACTCGATGATGATCCTGGCGAAGTGCTCCAGCGGGAACACCATGATCTCGCTGCCGCGCGACTCGGAGGTGGAGATCCCCTCCTTCGTCGGCTCCCAGTCGGGCAAGAAGTTCCCGGCGCAGGGGCGGCGGGTCAAGCTCAACGCGGCGTACGCGGAGGACGGGCCCGAGCTGCTGGTGCGCACGGTGGAGCACAACACCGGCCTGCGGATCGACCACTACGCGGAGATCGGCTTCGCCGGCTTCGCGAACATCGTGGACGCGCTGGGCGGTGTGGAGCTGGACATCGAGCAGGGCTTCAAGGACGAGAAGTCCGGCGCCGACTTCAAGGCCGGCAAGCAGACGCTGAACGGCGAGCAGTCGCTGGCCTTCGTACGGACCCGCTACGCCTTCGCGGAGTCGGACCTCCAGCGGACGAAGAACCAGCAGAAGTTCCTGTCGGCGCTGGCGAGCCAGGCGGCGACGCCGTCCACGGTGCTCAACCCGTTCGAGCTCTACCCGGTGCTGGGCGCGGGGCTGGACACCCTGATCGTGGACAAGGACATGGGCCTGTACGACATGGGCCAGATGTTCTTCGCGATGAAGGGCGTCAACGGCGGTGACGGCGTGTCGATGAACATGCCGATCTCCGGGCAGCACGCCGGCAACCTCGTCTGGGACAAGGCGAAGGTGCAGCAGCTGGTGAAGCAGATCCAGAACGACGAGAAGGTCACCGTCCGCGGGAACTGACCGCGCCGGCCCGGCCCCGGTCCCGGAACCTGATCGGGGTCGGGGTCGGGGTCTTAGCGCCGGGCGTCAGGCCGTCAGGCGTCCGGGGAGAAGCGGATCGCGGCGGCGGGGATCTGCGCCCCGCACCACACCCGGGCCCCCGCGCGCAGTTCGTTGTCGGCCCCCACGACGGCTCCGTCGCCGATGACCGCGCCGTCCAGCACCGTACGGGCGCCCACCGAGGCGCGGGCGCCGACCAGGCTGGCGCTCAGCTGCGCGTCCGCGCCGATGACCGCGCCCTCCAGCACGATGGTGCCGTGGACGGCCGCGCCCGCCTCGATGCGCGCTCCGGCGCCGACGACGGTGCCCCCCGACAGCTTGGCCCCGGCCGCCACCTCGGCGCCGGGCAGCACCAGGGACTCCCCGCGGCGGCCGGGTACGGCCGGGGAGGAGACGACGCCGCGGACCAGGTCGGCGGAGGCCTGGATGATGGACTCGGGCCGGCCGAGGTCCATCCAGTAGCTGTTCTCGGTGACCCCGTGCAGCCTGGCCCCGGCGGCGAGCAGGCCGGGGAAGGTCTCGCGCTCGACGGAGACCGGGCGGCCGGCCGGGATGGAGTCGATCACGCTGCGGCGGAAGACGTAGCAGCCGGCGTTGATCTGGTCGGTGATGATCTCCTCGGGGGTCTGCGGCTTCTCGGTGAAGTCCAGCACCCGCCCCTCGGAGTCGGTGGGGACCAGGCCGAAGGCCCGCGGGTCCTCGACCCGCACCAGGTGCAGGGAGACGTCGGCGTCGGCGGTCTTGTGGGAGGCGACGAGCCCGGCGATGTCCAGGCCGGTGAGGATGTCCCCGTTGAAGACGAGCACGGAGGAGTCCGGGCCGCCGGTCAGCCGCTGCGCGGCGTTGCGGATGGCTCCGCCGGTGCCCAGCGGCTCCTCCTCGACGACGTACTCGAGGCGCAGGCCGAAGTCGGATCCGTCGCCGAAGTAGGGCTCGAAGACCTCGGCGAGGTAGCAGGTCGCCATCACGATGTGGGTGACACCGGCGGCGGCGGCCCTGGCTATCTGGTGGGCGAGGAACGGGACGCCTGCCGTCGGGACCATCGGCTTGGGTGTGTTCACCGTCACCGGACGCAGCCGCGTCCCCTGTCCGCCGACCAGCAGGATCGCTTCCGTCATTGCGTTCTCCCCAACCGATTCCGGCGTACGAAGGGCCAAATTTAGCCCATCCGGGAGCCCCCCAGAGGCCGGAGGCGGGGAACGGCGCCGGGGGCCCGCCGACCGGGGCGCACGTCGGCGTGAACGCGCACGCCCGTACAGCGGAAGCGCCCGGCGTGTCCCGAAATGCCCGGGCGACGCAGTCGATCATGGCTCCTGGGTTCCGTCGCGCGGGTCCCCGGCCGCTCGCCATCCGAAGGAGTCGTCTGCATGTTCACGCCCCTCGCCGGTCTCCGAAGGAGACTCCGCCTGACCTGTGCGGCGACCGCCGCCGGTGCGGCACTGCTGCTCACGGTGCCCGGTACAGCGCTGGCGGCGCCGGGAGATCTGGACCCGGCCTTCGACGGCGACGGGAAGGTCGTCACCGACCTCATCTACTACGAGGACAGCCAGGACATGGTCCTCCAGCCCGACGGCAAGATCATCACCGTCGGCAGCCTCACGCCGGCCGAGGGCGGGGAGAACGGCAGCGACTTCTCCCTCCTGCGCTACAACCCGAACGGCTCCGCGGACGCGACCTTCGGCGAGGGCGGGGCGGTGACGACGGACTTCAGCAGCGGTGACGGGGGCCACGCGGTGGCCCTGCAGGCGGACGGGAAGATCCTCGTCGGCGGGATCAGCATCGTGGAGGAGGGCGGCGTCAGCTGGGGTCAGTTCACGGTCCTGCGCTACACCGCCGGCGGTCAGCTGGACCCGACCTTCGGCACCGGCGGCCGGGTGTCGCCGGACTTCGGCCGCGGATCCTCGGCGGGCGCGCTGCGGGTCCTGGGCGACGGCAGGATCCTCGCCGCCGGCGGAGCCCAGGGCGCCTTCGCGCTCGTCCGCCTCACGCCCGAGGGCATCCTCGACGACACCTTCGGCGAGGGTGACGGCCGGGTGACGACCGAGCTCGCGGGCGGCGGCGCGTCCGTCGAGGACCTGGCGCTCCAGCCCGACGGCAGGATCGTCGCCGTCGGCCGGGCCGGGTACACCTCCCCCAATTACTCCACCAATACGGCCCTGGCCCGCTACACGGCGGACGGCAGCCCCGACACCACCTTCGACAACGACGGGAACGCGACCGTCGACTGGGGAAGCGCGGCAGACGCCGCGAACGGCGTGGTCCTCCAGCCGGACGACAAACTGGTCGTGTCCGGGTACGGCTCGGAGGGCTTCACGACGGCCCGCTTCAACACCAACGGCACCCCGGACACCACCTTCGGCGGGGACGGCCGGGTGGGCACCCCCTTCGAGGCCGGCCTCGGCGCGGCCCACGACGTGGCCCTCCAGTCCGACGGAAAGATCGTCACCGCCGGTTCCGGAGCCGGCCCCGGCGACGGGCACGACTTCGCCGTGGTCCGCCTCAACACCGACGGAGTCCTCGACAACACCTTCGGCGGCGACGGCAAGGTGACGACCGACGTGGGCCCCTTCTACGAGGACGACTGGGAGGAAGGCCACTCCGTCGCCATCCAGCCGGACGGAAAGATCGTCGTGTCCGGCGTCACGGAGGACGGCACCGCCCGCGGCGTGGTCCGCTATCTGGTGTCCGGCACCACCCCGCCGAGCGCGGACCTGTCGGTGACGAAGTCCGGCGCGACCACCCTCTCCCTCGGCGACCCGGTCACCTACAACGTCCGCGTGACCAACAACGGCACCTCCCCGGCGACCGGCGTCCAACTGACGGACGCCCTCACCGGCACCTCCGGCGGCACGGTCCTCTCCACCACGACCACCCAGGGCAGCTGCACCACCACCCCGAGCCAGGCCACGTGCGCCCTCGGCACGCTCCCCGTCGGAGCCACCGCCACGGTGACCGTCACCGCCGAGCCCTCCCGTACGGGCACCCTCACGGACACGGCAACGGCCACCGCCGCCCAGGCGGACCCCGTCCCCGGCAACAACACGCGAAGCGTCACCACAACGGTCTCCAACACCCGCGGCTGCACCATCGTCGGCACCAGCGGCAACGACACCCTCAACGGCGGCTACGGCAACGACGTGATCTGCGCCCTCAGCGGCAACGACACCGTCAACGCCTCCTTCGGCAACGACACCGTCCACGCCGGCTCCGGCAACGACCGCGTCGACGGCAGCTACGGCAACGACAACCTCATCGGCGGCCCCGGCAGCGACAACCTGCTCGGCGACTTCGGCAACGACCTCCTGAACACCGTCGACGGCGTCCCGGCCAACGACATCGCCAACGGCGGCTACAACACCGACACCTGCACCACGGACCCGGGCGACACCCGCATCAGCTGCCCCTGACCGGCCCGCCTTTCACGGCCTCGGGCCCGGCTCCGCCCTACGGAGCCGGGCCCGTTGGCGTGCCGGCGGGCCAACACACGCAATTCGCAGGGTCGGTGACGAGGCACACAAGTCGGTCATCGTCCTGGACATGACAGCGAGCGCGTTGGGATGATCACGGGCTTCCCCCCTCCCCGTGAGTAAAGGTCAGAAATGACGACATCTCATACGCCCTTCCTCCGGTGCGCCGGCTGGCTCGCCGTGCTCGCCGCGGCCGTGCTGTCGGTGCCCGCACTCGGCGCCCCCGCGCAGGCGGCCCCCGGCGACCCGGCAACCGCCTCCTCCTTCAACCTCAAGTCCGGACCGGACCTGAGCGGCCACGTGGCCGATCTGAAGGCGGCTCTCCCGACACAGGGCGTCCAGGACCTGCTCGACCAGGGCAACCGGGTCGCGAAGACGGGCGCCTCCTGCACCACGGACCCGTTCGGCACCGGCGACAACAACACCGTGCTGCCTCCGGCCAGGAAGTTCTGCTGGGACGCGGGCGACTCCACCACCGAGGAATGGATACCGCAGGGCATCACCGGCGCCTCGGACGCCCAGGCCGACGAACTCTGGGGCTCCCGGAAACCGCTGGTCACCGCCTGGTACGACAAGGCCGGCGACAGGGGTGTGCGGCTGTCGTTCCTCGACCCGGAGACCGCGGTGCCGGGCAACCCCGAGGGCCGCCGGTACCGTCACGTCCTGCTGGTCGAGCCGTACTACAACACGTACGGCCACATCTCCTACAAGGCGATCAACGTCCACGCCGGCGGCATCGCCTGGTACAAGTACCACCTGTACGTCACGGACACCATGAACGGCCTGCGGGTCTTCGACATGCGTTCCCTTCTGGACCTCAACCCGGACCAGGACGCCTCGGTGGACGACACCACGCTCGACGGCCTGAAGAGCAACGTCAGGGACGAGACCAGGATCGGCCGGCAGAGCAACGTCTACTACGGCCACACGTACCGCTACGTGATGCCGCAGGTGGCCTCGTACAAGTTCGTCAGCGCCCAGGGCAACTCGTCCGCGGGCACCTGTGTCGCGACCGGGGCGCCCAAGGCGTCCTACATCTCGATCGACCGCAGCGACACCGCCGCTCCGGCGCTGATCATGGGCGAGTACTGCGACTCCGACGACGCGCACCCCGAGAAGGGGCGGGTCGGGGCACTCCCCATCGACGACGGCACCGGACTCCTGAAGGCGGCCAACGGCGTGGTCGGCGCGACGAGCGCGTACTACCTGCCGCGCGACCTGACCCAGGGCGCGGCCCGCTACGCCGGCACGTACTACTTCAACCGCAGCTGGCTGAACCACAGCGGCAGCCTGCGGCGGGCCACCGTCTCCGGCGGCCGCCTGGTGGACTACGGCGGCAACATCACCAACGCGGTCGGGCCCGAGGACCTGTCCTTCGAGCACGCGCAGAGCGTCCTTCCCGCGGGCACGGGCACCCAGTACCTCTGGTCGCTGACCGAGCACCGCGCGGACACCGCGGACCCGGGCTGCACCGACGCCGGGTCCCCCTGCGGCCGGGTGGTCTACGCACACCGCGTGAGCGACGTCATGGGCCGCCCGTAGCCCCGGCTCCAGGGACGAAAAGGCCCCCGGCACGATGCCGGGGGCCTTGGCGTGTGCCCGCTCAGGAGTGCTACGGCAGGTTGCGCGCCATGACGATGCGCTGGACCTGGTTCGTGCCTTCATAAATCTGCGTGATCTTGGCGTCACGCATCATGCGCTCCACCGGGTAGTCACGGGTGTAGCCGTAGCCGCCGAGGAGCTGGACGGCGTCCGTGGTGACCTCCATGGCGACGTCGGAGGCGAAGCACTTGGCCGCGGCGCCGAAGAAGGTGAGGTCGGCGTCGACGCGCTCGGACTTCGCGGCGGCCGCGTAGGTCAGCTGGCGGGCGGCCTCGATCTTCATGGCCATGTCCGCGAGCATGAACTGCACGCCCTGGAAGTCGCCGATCGGCTTGCCGAACTGCTTGCGCTCCTGGACGTAGCCCTTGGCGTAGTCCAGGGCGCCCTGGGCGATGCCGAGCGCCTGGGCCGCGATGGTGATGCGGGTGTGGTCCAGGGTCTTCATCGCGGTGGCGAAGCCGGTGCCCTCGGCGCCGATCATGCGGTCGGCCGGGATCCGGACGTTGTCGAGGTAGACCTCGCGCGTCGGGGAGCCCTTGATGCCGAGCTTCTTCTCCGGGGCGCCGAAGGAGACGCCCTCGTCGGACTTCTCGACGACGAAGGCCGAGATGCCCTTGGAGCGCTTCTCCGGGTCGGTGACGGCCATGACCGTGTAGTAGTCGCTGACGCCCGCGTTGGTGATCCAGCGCTTGACGCCGTTGAGCACCCAGAAGTCGCCGTCGCGGACCGCGCGGGTCTTCATGCCGGCCGCGTCGGAGCCCGCGTCGGGCTCGGAGAGCGCGTACGAGAACATCGCGTCGCCCTTGGCGAGCGGGCCGAGGTACTTGGCCTTGAGCTCCTCGGAACCGGAGAGGATCACCGGGAGCGAGCCGAGCTTGTTGACCGCCGGGATCAGGGAGGAGGAGGCACAGACGCGGGCCACCTCCTCGATCACGATCACGGTGGCGAGGGCGTCGGCGCCCGCGCCGCCGTAGGTCTCGGGCACGTGGACGGCGTGCAGGTCGCTGGCGACCAGGGCGTCGAGGGCCTCCTGCGGGAAGCGGGACTCCTCGTCGACCGCGGCGGCGAACGGCAGGATCTTCGCCTCGGCGAGCGAGCGGACCGACTCGCGGAGCATGTCGTGCTCCTCGGCCGGGCGGTACAGGTCGAAGTCGGCAGAACCCGCCAAGATCTCTCACTCCCCAGGGTGATGCGTGATGCTAACTACCGTTAAGTAACCCAAGCTTAGTGGCCCGCTCACGGATGGCGATATGGGCGGCCTACGTGAGTTGCGTGACAGCAGTCCTCTCCTGGGGAACGTCCCCGCCGGTGGGCCCGACTATGCTCAGTGGCCGCAAACGGCCCCGCACCTCTGGAGCACCCATGGCCCCCCTCAGGATCACTGTGATCGGCACCGGCTACCTCGGCGCGACGCACGCCGCGGCGATGGCGGAGCTCGGGTTCGAGGTGCTCGGGCTGGACGTGGTGCCCGAGAAGATCGAGATGCTCGCCTCGGGCCGGGTGCCGATGTACGAGCCCGGGCTGGAGGAGCTGCTGGGCGCGCACGTGGCCGGGCTGCCGGGCTCGACGGGGCGGCTGCGCTTCACCCACTCCTGGGAGGAGGTCGCCGAGTTCGGCGACGTCCACTTCGTCTGCGTGAACACTCCGCAGAAGCACGGGGAGTACGCCTGTGACATGTCGTACGTCGACTCGGCGATGGAGTCGCTGGCCCCGCACCTGACGCGGCCGGTGCTGGTCGTCGGCAAGTCGACGGTGCCGGTCGGCTCGGCGGAGCGGCTGGCCGCGAAGCTGGCCGCGCTGGCCCCGGCGGGCGAGGAGGTGGAGCTCGCCTGGAACCCGGAGTTCCTGCGGGAGGGCTTCGCCGTGCAGGACACCCTGCACCCGGACCGGATCGTGATCGGCGTACAGGGCGAGCGCGGCGAGAAGCTGCTGCGCGAGGTGTACGAGACCCCGATGTCGGAGGGCACCCCGCTGGTGGTGACCGACTTCCCGACGGCGGAGCTGGTCAAGACGGCGGCCAATTCCTTCCTCGCGACGAAGATCTCCTTCATCAACGCGATGGCGGAGGTGTGCGAGGCCGCGGGCGGCGACGTGGTCAAGCTGGCGGAGGCCATCGGCTACGACGAGCGGATCGGCGCGAAGTTCCTGCGCGCCGGGATCGGCTTCGGCGGCGGCTGCCTGCCGAAGGACATCCGGGCCTTCATGGCGCGGGCCGGCGAGCTGGGCGCCGACCAGGCACTGACCTTCCTGCGGGAGGTCGACTCGATCAACATGCGGCGGCGCGGGCACATGGTGGAGCTGGCGCGCGAGGCGGTGGGCGGGTCCTTCCTGGGCAAGCGGGTCGCGGTGCTCGGCGCCACCTTCAAGCCGGACTCGGACGATGTCCGCGACTCCCCCGCGCTGAACGTGGCCGGGCAGATCCACCTCCAGGGCGGGCAGGTCACCGTCTACGACCCCAAGGGCATGGACAACGCGCGGCGCGTCTTCCCGACGCTGGGGTACGCGGACTCCGCGGTGGAGGCGGCCCGGGGTGCGGAGGTCGTCCTCCACCTGACGGAGTGGCGCGAGTTCCGGGACCTCGACCCGGCGGAGCTGGGTGAGGTCGTTACGGACCGGCTGATTTTGGACGGCCGCAATGCGTTGGACTCGGCCGTGTGGCGGGCCGCCGGGTGGACCTACCGGGCGATGGGCCGCCCCCGGGCGTAGCCCTCTGGCCTGGCGGGGGTGCGGTTCGACTGTCCGGGCCGTCCGGGCGTGGGCGGGTGCGGCGCCGCTGCGGGGGCTCTGCCCCCGGGCCCCCGCGCCTCAAACTCCCCCACAAGTACCTGTTCCTGAACCTCGAGTGTGTGCGAGGTCTGCTCCTGTGGTCAGGGGTTTCCACCTCTTTGTGGAGGCTGCCGTCGAGTTTTGGGCGCGCCGCCGAGAAGCTTGAGGGGTCGGTGCCGCCTGGCCGTCTACGCGTGGTCCAGCCTGTCCATCAGACCCTGTCGTGTCATTCAGGGGTGGTCCACTGGACGAAGCGGACTCTGTAGATGGTGGGCCAGTTCTTGCCCGTGATGAGGAATTGATCGGTTCCGGGAATCGCAGCGATGCCGTTCAGAAGGCCTGCCTGCGTTTCGGTGTTGAGGATTCCTCCGGCGTTGACAGTGGCTGTCATTTTGCCGGTCGTGGTGTCGATCTTCGCGATCGTGTCGGTTCCCCATACGTTGGCGTAGACGGTGTCGCCGACGCATTCGAGCTCGTTGAGGTGGGTCACCGCACGCCCGTAGTCTGTGACGGAGATTCGGCTGATCTCTCTCAGGTTCTCCGGGTCGCGGTAGGTGAGCTGGGCGGACCCGTCGCTGGTGACAACGCGTCGGCGGTGACGCTGATAGCAGATCCCCCACCCTTCCGCTGCGTAGGGCAGTCGGCGCAGTTCCTCCAGTGTCTGGCTGTCCCGTTCGATGGCCACTCTGTTCTGCCAGGTCAGCTGCCACATCGTTCGACCGATGACAGTGATGCCTTCCCCGAACAAAGAGTCCTCCAGCTGTGCGCGCACAGCCGGTGTCCGACCTGGCGGGCCGGCGCGGACCGAGGACCGTCCCAGCACGCCTGTGCTCTCGTAGAGCCGGCCCCCGTACATCTCCAGTCCCTGGGTGAATGCTGCGGAGTCGTGGGGGAGTGCTTCCAGCACTTCAACCTGCAGCCGCTGCGGTGCGGGTCCCCCCGCAGTGGCTTTCCGTTGTCCACCACCGGAGCCGGCCATGCCGGGAAGACTTCCCAGGAGGGAGCAGGCGGTCAGGGAGATCAGCACAAATCTGCGCACAAGACCACGGTGCCGCCGGCAAGGTGCCGCCGTGGGGAAGCGCCGCCGACTGTCACTGCATCAGCGGAGCCGGCGTTTCGAGCGGCCGGCCGAATCGGCGGAGCTTGTAGCCGAGCACTCCCCAATGTCCTCCGGGCCGACGCTTCCTGCCAGGCAGCGCCCATGGCTTGCCCGGGCGGCGGCTTGCTCCGGTGGAGTGGAGCTTTTTACCCCGCCGGTGGCGCCATAGGACAGAGCATCCGATAGATGGTCGAATCACCCCCCGCAATGACGCTACAGCACGTAACTGGCGTGCACTCAACGTAACGCTGGTCGTGCTGCATCCACAGAAGAGGTGGTTCCCATCACCGGTCTCAAGCGCATGTGGCGTACGGCCGCGGTCTCCACGGTCGCGCTCATGACCCTCGGCGCGCCCCTGGTGCAGGCGCAGGCCGCGCCGCCGGATGCTCAGACGACAAAGGCCGCTCAGCCTGGAACGCCGTTCTCCTGCCAGGGCCAGATCATGGTCTCGGCGGGGAACGTCGCCAACGACACCGTCCAGCTCTTCCTGGCGCAGCAGCAGCAGGCCGGATCGGTCGCCTTCGTACCGCTGGGACCCGTGACCGGGTACTACGACGCGATCGGCGTGGACACCACCAGCCGCTTCCTCTACGGCATCGACCAGAGCCCGAACCTGTCCGGCCCGGCCCACCTGATCCGGGTCGACGCCACAGGCACAGCGACCGACCTCGGCCCGATCGCCGGCCTGCCCGCGAACCCCGGCGCCCTGCTCATCGGCGCATTCGACAACGCAGGCAACTACTACGTCCAGCCTGAGGCATTCGATCAGCTCAGCGATCAGGTCTACGTCATCGACCCCGACACCAACACCGTGATCCGGACCCTCACGCTCAGTCAAGCGACCGGTCGGTCCGACTGGGCGTTCGTCGACGGGTACTTCTGGCAGTACGACCACACCACGCACGTCTTGAACCGCATCGACCCCAACACCGGTCAGGTCACCGAGATTCCGTTCGCGGACGGCCCGGACGACAACGACGCGCTGTTCGCGTACGGCAACGGGGACCTCGGCCTGATCTCCTCGGCAGGTGTGCTCACCCGGGTGGCGATCAACAACGGCACCGGTGCCAACCCCACCGTCACGGTGGTCTCCGAGCAGACGTCCCCCGGCACCGTCAACATGGACGCCACGTCCTGTTTCCTGGCCGAGACCGACCTGTCCCTGACGAAGACCTCGAAGCCGAGCTCGTACCGGCCCGGACAGACGATCACCTACACCCTGACGGTGACCAACAACGGGCCGAACCCCTCCTCCGGCTACACCGTCACCGACGCGTTCCCCGCGGGCCTGACGAACGTGACCAGCACGACGCCGGGCTGCACCGTGACCGGCCAGGACCTGTCCTGCACCGGGGCCGCTCTGCCGGTCGGCCAGTCGCGGGAGATCACCGTCACCGCCACCGTCGGACCCAACCAGACCGGCACCCTCACCAACCAGGCCTGTGTGCGGGGCAACGACCCCGACACCAACGCCAACAACAACTGCGACAGGGTCCCCCTCACCCCGAAGCATGCCAAGCCGAAGCTCAAGGTGAAGAAGTGGGTGTCGAAGGAGCACGCCCAGCCCGGCCAGGAGGTCAACTACACCTTCGAGGTGACCAACAACAGTGACGTCCCGGCCACGAACGTGACCGCGACCGATGACCTGTCGGATGTGCTGGACGACGCCGACTACAACAACGACGCCCAGGCTTCCACCGGCAACGTCAACCTCTCCGATTCCACGCTGACCTGGACCGGGGACCTCGACCCCGGCGAGACCGCCACCATCACCTACAGCGTCACCGTCGACCGCAACGACGGCGGCGACCACCGCCTGCACAACACCGTCAAGGTCGAAGCCCCCGGCACCAACTGCGCCGAGGACGACCGCAGCGGCGGCCGTGACACGTGCACCGCCTCCACCAAGACCACCATCGAGGACAGGGACCAGGACGAGGACAAGGACCACCAGAAGCCCGGCCACCACAAGCCCGGCCACCAGAAGCCCGGCCACCACAAGCCGGGCCACCACCCTGCCGCCAGCTGATCCTTCCCGGGATGGTCGGCCCGGTTCCCGGTAGCCGGCCGCCACCCGGCTCCTGGTGCCCGGCCGTCGGCAAGTGACGGCCGGGCACCACCATGTCCACACCCCTTCCCCAGCCCCCGCCTGGGGAGTCGGGGCGGGGCAACACCCCGGGCGGCCCCACCCATGTTCCCGAGAGGCCGACTGACTGGCCCGGCGGGACTGCCGACGGGTGATGCGCCTGGTCATGAGGGTGATCGCGGCCCGGGTGATCAGCGATTCGAGTGCTGGATGAGCCGCTCGTAGCCTCGGGCGTGCAGGCGATCGACCTTTCGACCACCCAACGGCGGGGCAGGACGACGAACCCGACCGCGTTCTTCGGCCGGCTCACCGTCTTGACCGTGAGGTTCAGGTACTTCTTCGCCCAGGTCACGAGCTGTCCGGCGTAGGCGGAGTCGGCCCAGACGATCGTGCTCAGGCCGGGAGGCGCCCCGGCGCCGAGCGGTGCGGGTGAAGCGTTACGAGGGAGCGGCGCGGCGGTGGTGGGCGGCGCGGGAGGTGAATTCCGCGTCGCGGAGGACCCGTTGGGCGTTGCCCCAGGTCAGTAGGGAGAGGTCGGACTCCGGCCAGCCGCGTTCCAGGAGTTCCGCGATCAGGAGCGGGTAGCCGGAGGGGTCGGTCAGGCCGGCCGGGCGGGGGTCGCGGGGTTCGGCGCCGAAGGCGGCGCCGAGGCCGACGCACTCGGGGCCCGCGACCGCGCGGACGTGGTCGAGGTGGTCGGCCACCGCGTGCAGGGAGTCCCCGGTGCGCGCGGTGTCGAAGGTGATCATCGCCAGGCCGTTGGCCGCGCGCAGGGCGAGCAGGACCTCGTCGGTCACGTTGCCCGGATGCGGGTTCAGCGCCGCCGCGGCCGTGTTCGAGATGATCACCGGCGACTTGGAGGCGCCCGCCAGCTGGCAGGCCGCCACCGGCGGGCACCCGGTGAGGTCCAGCAGCATCGCCAGCCGGTTCACCTCCTTGACCACCTCGTGCCCGAAGGCCGTCAGGCCCTCCTGGGCCCAGGGCGCTCCCGCCGGCGCGAGGATCCGTACGCCCAGCGCGTGGAAGGCGCGCAGCGCGCCCAGGGAGTCGGTCAGCGTGCGGCCGGGCACCGGGCCCAGGAACGAGGCGATCCGGCCGCGGTTGCGGGCGTCCGCCATGTCGTCGGCGGTGAGCGCCAGGGTCAGGCTGTCGGGGTAGCGGCGCATCAGGGCCAGCGCCACGTCGATCTGTTCCAGGGTGTCGGAGACCACCTGGTCGGCGACCGCGGGCCCGGGCGGCGGGGTGAGCAGGGACCAGAACTGGGCCCCGACCCCTCCGGCGCGCAGCCGCGGGATGTCGGTGTCGACACCGGTGTCGGGGGTGTCGATGTCGTGGTACGGGCTCTGGCGCAGCGTCCAGACGAGGGTGTTGCACCCGTCCGCGACGGGATGCACGGACAGCAGCACGGCGGCCCGGTCGAGGGCGCCCGCCACCTCCGTGGGTGCGGGAAGGTCTTCTGCTCCGATGCCCACGGAGTGGGGTTCATCCTGCAGGTCGGCCATGGCGTTTGCTCCGGTCTCGGCGGCAGCAGGGAGAGATGGAGCCACCGTGACACGCGGGGCGGGTGTGGTGCCCGGCAGGTGTGGCGTTCGGGTGGTGACCCTTGCCGTTGCTGCGCGGGGCGGGTGTGGTGCCGGTGCGCGGAGCCGCTCCTCAGACGCCGGAGGGGCCGGATTGGCCCTGCGGGCAATCCGGCCCCTCCGGCCTGGCGGCGTGCCTACAGCACCGCGTTCGACGGCCGCCGGGTCGCCGACAGGTCGCGGGAGACCGATTCCGCGTCGCGGAGGGCGCGGACCGCGTTCGACCAGGTCAGCTTCGACAGGTCGGACTTCGACCAGCCGCGTGCCAGCAGCTCCGCGATCAGGTTCGGGTAGCCCGCCACGTCGTCCAGACCGGACGGGGTGAAGGCCGTGCCGTCGTAGTCCCCGCCGATGCCGATGTGGTCGACGCCGGCCACCTCGCGCATGTGGTCCAGGTGGTCGGCCACCGTCGCCGCCGTGGCGACCGGGCGCGGGCGCTCCGCCTCGAAGGCCCGGTGCAGGGCCATCGCCTCGGGCGTGGTGTCGAGGTGGTGCAGGCCGTGTGCGCGCAGGTTCTCGTCCGCGGCCTGGGTCCAGGCGACCGCCGCCGGGAGGATGAACTTCGGTACGAAGGTGGCCATCGCCACCCCGCCGTTGCCGGGGAGCAGCGCGAGCACGTCGTCCGGGATGTTGCGCGGGTGGTCGCAGACCGCCAGCGCGGACGAGTGCGAGAAGATCACCGGCGCGGCCGAGACCGCGAGGGCGTCGCGCATCGTCGTCGCGGCCACGTGCGAGAGGTCCACCAGCATGCCGACGCGGTTCATCTCGCGGACGACCTCGCGGCCGAAGTCCGTCAGGCCGCCGTGCCGGGGCTCGTCGGTCGCCGAGTCCGCCCAGTCGATGGTGTCGTTGTGCGTGAGCGTCATGTACCGCACGCCCAGCTGGTGCAGGGCGCGCAGGGTGGCGAGCGAGTTGTTGATGGAGTGGCCGCCCTCGGCGCCCATCAGCGAGGCGATCCGGCCCTCGGCGCGGGCCGCCTCCATGTCGTCCGCCGTCAGCGCCCGTACCAGGTGGGCGGGATAACGGTCGATCAGCTGGTCGACCGCGTCGACCTGTTCCAGGGTGGCGCTGACCGCCTCGTCGCCGGTGAGCTCGGTGCTGACGTACACCGACCAGAACTGCGCGCCGACGCCGCCGGCCCGCAGCCGCGGGATGTCGGTGTGCAGGTACGCCGACTGGTCGCCGGCGATGTCCCGCCGGTCCAGGTCGTAGCGGACCTGCTTGCGCAGCGCCCAGGGCAGGTCGTTGTGGCCGTCCACGACGGGGTGCTCGGCCAGCAGCTCGCGCGCCTCGTCCAGACGCTGCGCGGCGCTCACTTGCCGAACCCGAAGGACTCCGCGTTCGCGACCTTCGTACGCAGCCGCTTGCCCTTCTCGGTGGCCTGGTCGTTGAGCTCCTGCTGGAAGTCGCGCATCCGGGCGAGGAGGTCCTTGTCGTGCGCGGCGAGCATGCGGACGGCCAGCAGGCCGGCGTTGCGCGCGCCCGCGACGGAGACCGTGGCGACGGGAACCCCGGCCGGCATCTGGACGATCGACAGCAGCGAGTCCATGCCGTCGAGGTACTTCAGCGGCACCGGGACGCCGATGACCGGCAGCGGGGTGACCGAGGCGAGCATGCCGGGCAGGTGGGCGGCCCCGCCCGCGCCCGCGATGATCGCCTTGAGGCCGCGCCCCGCGGCCTCCTCCCCGTACGCGACCATCTCGCGCGGCATCCGGTGCGCGGAGACGACGTCGACCTCGTAGGGGATCTCGAACTCGTCCAGGGCCTGGGCGGCGGCCTCCATGACCGGCCAGTCCGAGTCCGAGCCCATGACGATGCCGATGACGGGGCCTGCGGCGGAGGTGCTCATTCGGTGACCGTTCCTCTGAGGTAGTCGGCAGCGTGGCGTGCGCGCTCCAGCACATCGTCCAGGTCGTCGCCGTAGGTGTTGACGTGGCCGACCTTGCGGCCGTGTTTCACGTCCTTGCCGTACATGTGGATCTTCACCTGCGGGTCGTGGGCCATGCAGTGCAGGTACGCCGCGTACATGTCGGGGTAGTCCCCGCCGAGCACGTTCGCCATGACCGTCCACTTGGCGCGGGGGCGCGGGTCGCCCAGCGGGAGGTCCAGGACCGCCCGTACGTGGTTGGCGAACTGGGAGGTGATGGCCCCGTCCTGGGTCCAGTGGCCGCTGTTGTGCGGGCGCATGGCCAGTTCGTTGACGAGGATGCGGCCGTCGGTGGTCTCGAACAGCTCCACGGCCAGGTGGCCGGTCACGCCGAGTTCCTTGGCGATGCGCAGGGCGAGGGCCTGGGCCTCGCCCGCCAGGGCTTCCGAGAGGTTCGGGGCGGGGGCGATCACCGTGTCGCAGACCCCGTCCACCTGGACGGACTCAACGACGGGGTAGGCCACCGCCTGGCCGTGCGGGGAGCGGACGATGTTGGCCGCGAGCTCGCGGACGTAGTCCACCTTCTCTTCGGCGAGGACGGGGACACCCGCCCGGAAGGGCGCGTCCGCGTCCTCCGGGGTGCGGACGAACCACACGCCCTTGCCGTCGTACCCGCCGCGCACCGTCTTGAGGATGATCGGGAAACCGCCCACCTCGTCCGCGAAGGCCGCCACGTCCGCCGGATCGCGCACGATCCGGTGGCGGGGGCTCGGCGCGCCGATCTCGTCGAGCTTGGCGCGCATCACCCCCTTGTCCTGGGCGTGCACCAACGCGTCGGGCCCCGGGCGGACGGGGATGCCGTCCGCTTCCAGGGCCCTGAGGTGTTCGGTGGGTACGTGCTCGTGATCGAAGGTGATCACGTCGCAGCCGCGCGCGAAGGCGCGCAGCGTCTCCAGGTCGCGATAGTCGCCGATGACGACGTCGCTCACGACCTGGGCCGCCGAGTCCTGTGGGGTGTCACTGAGGATCTTGAATCTGATGCCGAGGGGGATACCCGCCTCGTGGGTCATGCGGGCGAGCTGTCCGCCGCCGACCATGCCGACTACCGGGAACGTCACTCCTCCAGGGTATCCGGCGGTATTCCGCCATCCGGACGTGGGCTCTGGCGCGGACCCGTCGGTCGGCCCTCGGCCGGCCCTCGGCCCGCCCAGGCTCCGGCCCGGGTCCGGCCCGGCCGCGTCCCTGGTGTGCCGTGCGTCGCACGCTGCCCGAAGGCACAGACGGACCACAGGGGCGACACTTACGATGGGCGGGTTGACCGAAAACACCGGACGCCCCGTACGGGGCGGTGACCGACAGGGACTGAACCATCTGATGAGCACGCCGGGGAACGGATCTGTCCTCGAACGGGCCCGCGCTCTCGTCCGCGAGGTCGCGAAGTTCGGGGCGGTGGGCGGTCTGGGTGTGCTGGTCAACCTGGGTGTCTTCAACCTGATCCGGAACACCACCGACCTCCAGGTGGTGCGCGCGAGCGTGATAGCCACCGTCGTGGCCATCGCCACGAACTACATCGGCTTCCGCTACTTCGCCTACCGGGACCGCGCCAAGAGCGGCCGGACCCGCGAGCTGGTCCTGTTCGCCGCCTTCAGCGCGATCGGCCTGGTCATCGAGAACGGCGTGCTGTACACGGCCACGTACGGCTTCGGCTGGGACGGCCCGGTCGCCACCAACGTCTTCAAGTTCATCGGCATCGGCACCGCCACCGTCTTCCGCTTCTGGTCCTACCGGACTTGGGTCTTCAAGGCCCTGCCGGTGCCTGCCGACGCCTCCGCGGCCCCTCCGGCCTCCGCGGCCGAGCCCATGCCCGAGCCGGCGCCCCTGCCCCGGCCGGAGCGCCGTCCCGAGCCCCTTCCCGCGCCCGAGCCCGCGAACAACTAGCGGGGCCCGACCACCCGGGCTCAGCGGACCGTGGACTCCGGCTCGGCCCGCTCCGGCGCCGTCCGGCTGAGGAAGAGGGCGAAGACCGGCGGCTGTGCCTGGAGCAGCTCCAGACGCCCGCCGTCCGCCTCCGCGAGGTCCCGGGCGACCGCGAGGCCGATCCCCGTGGAGTTGCGGCCGCTGATCGCCCGCTCGAAGATCCGGTTCCCGAGGTCCGGGGGGACCCCCGGACCCTCGTCCGTGACCTCCAGCACCGCCTGGTTGCCGACCACCCGGGTCCGCAGGGCGACCGTGCCGCCCCCGTGCATCAGGGCGTTCTCCACCAGCGTCGCCAGGACCTGCGAGACCGCTCCGGGGGTGCCGACGGCCCGTACGCCCTGCTTCCCGGAGCGCACGATGGCCCGGCCGGCGCTGCGGTAGGCGGGCCGCCACTCCTCCACCTGCTGTTTGACGACCTCGTCGAGGTCGAAGGGGACCGCGGAGCCCGTCCGCGGGTCCCGCGAGTTCGTGAGCAGCCGCTCGACCACGTCCGTGAGCCGCTCCACCTGGGTGAGGGCGATCGTCGCCTCCTCCCGTACGGTCTCCAGGTCGTCGGTGACCGTGATCTCCTCCAGCCGCATCGACAGCGCGGTGAGCGGGGTGCGCAGCTGGTGCGAGGCGTCCGCGGCCAGCCGCCGCTCGGCGGTGAGCATCCGGCCGATCCGCTCGGCGCTGGAGTCCAGTACGTCCGCGACCCGGTCCAGCTCGGGGACCCCGTACCGCTTGTGCCGGGGCCGCGGGTCGCCCGAGCCCAGCCGCTCGGCGGTCTCGGCGAGGTCGGTGAGCGGGGAGGCCAGCCGGTTCGCCTGCCGTACGGCGAGCAGTACGGCCGCCACGACGGCCAGCAGGGCCACGGCGCCGACCACCGCCAGGGTCCGCCCGACCTCCTTGGTCACGGTGGAGCGGGCCGCCTCCACGACCACGACCTCGCCCTGCTCGCCGCGTGCGGTGCCCCGGATGACGCTCTCGGGGATCCGCTCGCCCACCTCGACGGCCGGCTGCCCCGGGATCGTGATCCGGGCGTAGCGGCCGGTGTCGAGCTGCTCGGCGAGCGCGTCGGGGTCGACCTGCTTCTTCTCCAGGACGTTCGACTCGACGATGCCCACCAGGCGCAGCGCCTCGGATTCGACCCGGTCCTGGGCGCTGCTGGTGATGGTCCGGGTCTCCACGATCACCAGGGAGACCCCGAAGACGGCGATCACGACGAGGACCACGGCGAGCGTGGAGTTGATCAGGCGGCGGCGCATGACTCAGTACGTACTAGCTCTTCTCGAAGCGGAAGCCGACGCCCCGCACGGTGGCGATGTAGCGGGGGTTCGCCGCGTCGTCGCCCAGCTTCTTGCGCAGCCAGGAGATGTGCATGTCGAGGGTCTTGGTGGAGGACCACCAGGTGGTGTCCCAGACCTCGCGCATCAGCTGGTCGCGGGTGACGACGCGGCCGGCGTCGCGGACCAGGACCCGCAGCAGGTCGAATTCCTTGGCCGTGAGCTGGAGCTCCTCCTCCCCCATCCACGCGCGGTGCGACTCGACGTCGATGCGCACGCCGTGGGTGGCGGGGGGCTGGGCGGCCTCGGTGGCGCCGCGCCGGAGCAGGGCCCGGACCCGGGCCAGCAGCTCGGCGAGGCGGAAGGGCTTGGTCACGTAGTCGTCGGCGCCGGCGTCCAGGCCGACGACCGTGTCGACCTCGTCCGCGCGGGCGGTGAGGACCAGGATCGGGAAGCCGTGGCCCTCGGCACGCAGCCGGCGGGCGACTTCCAGGCCGTCCATGCCGGGCAGGCCCAGGTCCAGGACGACGAGATCGACGCCGCCCTGCAGCCCGGCGTCCAGGGCGGTGGGGCCGTCCTCCCGGACCTCGACCTCGTACCCCTCCCGGCGCAGAGCGCGGGCCAGGGGTTCCGAGATGGATGCGTCGTCCTCGGCGAGCAGTACACGCGTCATGTGGGTGATGGTAGTCCGCAAGGCGTGAAAGGAGGGTCCTGCCTGCAGACCCCTGCCTATCTGCGCTTATGAACTACTAAGCACCTTCGAATATGGTGAACGGTTGCAGCGGCGCCCTGTGATCCATATCTCAAGTCCATTCATATGCCGCAGTGTCGTGTCGTATGGTGGCGAGACGCCTGATGCACTACCTCAGGGACCTTTGTGCCGAAAAGCGCGCCGAAGGTCTCTATTTCTGTCCTGACCGGGCCGGGCAGTCTTGATGGACTGACCTGTCCGGGCTTGATGACAGTGAATGACCTGTGGGCCGGGCCCCTCGCGCGATGGTGCGCAAGTGGGCGTGGATCCCGGTTACGGATGTTCCTTCACTCCCCGCACGAGGGGGGGTGGATCCCCGGGCGTGGGGTAGGGCCTCCGTCGCCGGTGCCGGCCACCCCCCACCGGGCGCTGTTCCGCTCACGAAGCGAAGCGTCCCGAGCAAGCAAGGATCGACCATGGCTTCCAGCCTGACGAGGGACTCTGCGGCTCCGTCCGCCGAAAAGACCTTCTTCGGACACCCCCGTGGCCTGGCCACTCTGTTCATGACCGAGATGTGGGAGCGTTTCTCCTACTACGGTATGCGCGCCCTGCTGGTCTACTACCTGGTCTCGGGCGGCGCCGACGCCGCCACGGGCAGCCAGGGCGGCGGCCTGGCGATGACGGCGGCCACGACCACGGCCATCTACTCCGTGTACGTGTCGATGGTCTACTTGATGGCCATGCCGGGCGGATGGTTCGGTGACCGCGTCTGGGGCGCCCGCAAGACGGTCGCCATCGCAGGCTTCGTGATCATGGCTGGTCACCTCTCGCTGGCCCTCCCCGGCCAGGCGATGTTCTTCGTCGGTCTGATCCTCGTGGCGGCTGGTTCCGGCCTGCTGAAGGCCAACATCTCCACGATGGTCGGCCACCTGTACGACGGCCCCGAGGACCCCCGCCGCGACGGTGGCTTCACCCTCTTCTACATCGGCATCAACCTCGGTGCCTTCGTCGCCCCGCTCGTCGTCGGCACGGTCGGCAAGGAGCACAACTGGCACCTGGGCTTCGCCCTCGCCGCCGTCGGCATGGGCCTGGGCCTGACCCAGTTCCTGCTCGGCACCAAGCACCTGAGCCCGAAGAGCAGCCAGGTCCCGAACCCGCTGTCCCCGGAGGAGCGCAAGGCCGTCCTCACCAAGGTCGCGCTCGCGGTCCTGGGCATCGCCGTCTTCTACGGCGCCGTGGTCGCGCTGGGTGCCTACACCCTGAACTGGGCGCTGGTCCCGCTGACCCTGGCCGGTCTGTTCATCCCGATCGCGGTGCTGACGCGCATCAAGCGCGACAGGGACCTGTCGGGCGCCGAGCAGTCGAAGATGACCGCGTACATCTGGTTCTTCATCGCCGCCGCCGTCTTCTGGATGATCTACGACCAGGGTGGCTCCACGCTGTCCCTGTTCGCGGACGACAAGACCGCCGGCACCATGTTCGGCTTCGACTTCTCGGCCACCTGGTACCAGTCGCTGAACCCGCTGTTCGTGATGGCGCTGGCCCCGGTCTTCGCCTGGCTGTGGCTGTGGCTGGCCCGTAAGAACCAGGAGCCGAACACCATCGTGAAGTTCGCGATGGGCCTGGTCCTGATCGGCGCCTCGTTCTTCGTCTTCATCGTCCCGATGGGCATGGCGGGCGACGGCACCAAGGTCTCCCCGATGTGGCTGGTCTCGATCTACATGATCCAGACCATCGGCGAGCTGTGCGTCTCCCCGGTCGGCCTCTCCGTGACCACGAAGATGGCCCCGCAGAAATACGCCTCCCAGATGATGGGCGTCTGGTTCCTCGCGGTCACCGCCGGTGACTGCATCACCAGCCTCCTGTCCATCGGCGGCGTCGACCTCAACGGCACCTGGGTGATCGCCTTCCAGGCGCTCGCCGCCGCCCTGGCCGGCTTCGCGGTCTACTCGTACCGCAAGAAGGTCCAGGCGCTCATGGGCGGCGTGCACTGACGCACCCCCCGAACGCGCGCAGCGGCCCGGCACACCTCCTGGTGTGCCGGGCCGCTGCGTTGTACGGGTTAGCGCGTGCCGCGCAGGCGGCGCCACGGGGTGAAGGTGAACACCGCGCCGCCGAGCAGGATCACCGTGCCGGCGACCAGGGCCAGGGCCTTGATGCCGCCCTCGTCCTCGGCGCCGGTCTCGGCGAGGCCGCCGGAGGCCGTGGCGGTGGCGCCGGTGGTGGACGGGGATCCGGAGCCGCCGGGCTGGGCGGCGGTGTCCAGCTCCAGCGAGACGCCGCTGCTGGTCGCCTTGCAGGGGACGTTGATCGGCGTCGAGCCCGGGGCCATGGTGACGTCGATCGTCAGCTGGTCCGGGCTCAGCGTGACCTTGCCGGTCTTGCCGGGCTTGTAGGTCCCGGTCATGTCGCTGAGGCTGACCGGCGCCTTGTCCGGGATCGGCTCCGCGTTGGCGGGGCCGGAGACCTTGACCATGCCGCTGTCGGCGCCGCCGAGCTTGACGTTCATCGAGGGCTTGAGGGCCCCGGCCGGCAGGGCCATGGGCGCGGCCATGGCTCCCTTGGCGGTCTTGACCGTCAGGTCGTAGCTGCCGCCGTTCTTCTTGGCGTTGATCGTGACCGGGGTCTTGATGCCCCCGGGGACGACCGGGCCGCAGTCGAAGGCGACCTCGACGGCCTTGCCCGGGAAGTCGGTCTGGCCGCCGCCTCCGCCGCTGGTGGTGCCGCCGTTCGTGGTGCCGCCATTGGTGGTGCCACCGTTCGTGGTGCCCCCGCTGGTCGTGCCCCCGTTGGTCGTGCCGCCATTGGTCGTGCCGCCGCTGGAGCCGGCCGCGACGTCGATGGTGGCCCCGCCCTTCACCTCACCGACCGGCGCGCACTTGGTGACGAAGGTGCCGAAGGAGAACGTGACGGCGACCTCGTACTTGCCGGGCGTCAGGGTGATCTTGCCTGCCTTGGTGAGCTTCAGCTTGCCCTTCATCGTCGACATCACCATCGGCGCCTTCTTGGGGATCGGCGGGTTCTTCTTCTCCCCGACGACCTTCAGCTCACCGCCCCCGCCGCCCACCGTGATCCAGCCGGTGGGCTGGACCGAGTCCTGCGGGATGTCCATCAGGTCCGTGTTGTTCGAGGCCGGCTTGACCGTCTCCCAGGACACGTCGACCTCGTCGCCGACCTTGGCGGTGGCCGGAGCCGTGACCTTGGCGGTGGTCTCACCCTCCACCGGATCGCCGCCGCCGGCCGGCGGAACGCACTTGACCTTGAATGTGGCCTCGGCGGCCTGGGCGGGAGAAGCCGCCATGGCGATGCCCGCGCCGCCGAGCAGCAGCGCGACCACGGCCGCGCTCACCCTCCGTTGGGTCTTCACTATGGTCCCTTCGTCGTCGAACGGTTCTCAGACGGTGCGGACGCCTGTGGTGCTGTGCCCGGCGCGCTGTCCGGGGTGAACCACGGCAGGACCGCCGTGGTCGTCTGGGGGGATCCCGCCGGCGGCTGCGACCCGGCCGGCGCGGGGCCCCGTACGGCGGGGATCCTCGGCAGCCGGGCCGTCACGGCCGCCGCCGCATCGGGGAGCCGCGCCCCCCGGTGGCGGCCGCTCGCGCCGGGGGTGCGGGGCCGGACCTTGTCGACGACGGCCATGCCGATACGGAAGACGGCGGCCGGGATCACCAGCAGGAGCAGGCCCCAGAAGAGCAGGACCCCGTACGGGCGGTCCACGCCCCAGGGCTGGGTGGCCACGACCGTCTCGCCGTACTTGAGGGAGATCGTGTAGTCGCCGTACGCGCCCGCGGTCAGGGCGGTGTCCAGGGCGATCTCCGCCTTGCCGCCGGGCGGGATCGTGCCCTTCCAGCGGACCTCCTCCCACAGCGGGGCGAACACCCCGTGGGCGGTGCCGAGCTGGAAGACCGGGTCCTTGACCGGGGCCGAGCCGAGGTTGCCGACGGTGACCTTGAACTTCCTGCTCGGCGGGGCGCCGAACCAGGTCAGCACCCCGTCGTCGCCCTCCAGCCGGACCCCGGTGAGCATCGCGAGGCGGGCCGTGCCGGATTCGGCGGGCAGCTCGGCCACCGGGTGGTCGGTGATCTTCAGGGCGGTCGCGACGGTGGACTGGTCCCCGTTGACGGAGGTGACGTTGACGACGCAGGGGCAGGGCTTGGGGGGTGCCACCACGGGCAGCCGGGCGGTGAAGCGGCCGTCCTCGGCGACCGAGACGGCGGTGCCGTCGGCGTTGGCGCAGCTGTTGGTGCCGCCGATCATGTTCTGTCCGCAGACCAGCAGCATCACCAGCGTCTTGGCGGGCCAGCCGGTGCCG
Source organism: Streptomyces sp. NPDC059989 (assembly GCF_042736975.1). NCBI lineage: Bacteria > Bacillati > Actinomycetota > Actinomycetes > Kitasatosporales > Streptomycetaceae > Streptomyces > Streptomyces sp. NPDC059989. The sequence continues at coordinate 27,655 of NZ_JBHWUO010000038.1, read as the reverse complement.
TTGACGGTGATCTCGGTGCCCTTGGCGGCCTCCTGGAGCGAGAGCGTCACGGCGGGCTTGCCGTCGGCCGCCGTGGCCGGGGCCGCCGGGAGCAGCGCGAGCGCGCACACCGCCAGCCCGGCGGCGAGCAGGGCTCCGAGTCTTCTCACCTGGAGGCTCCCGTCAGTTCGTGTTCCGGTGCGGAGGTGGTCGGTTCGGCCGCGGGCACCGCGCCGTCCTGGGGGTCCCCCCGGACGGAGTCTGGGGGAGGGTCCCGGCGGGTCCGCCGGTTGCGTACGAGGAACAGCGCGGCCAGCGTGGTCCCGCCGAGGGCGAGCAGGCCGAGGCCGGTCCGGGCGGCGATCCCCCAGGGCACGAACCAGGCGGACGCGGTGGCGGTGGCCCGGGCGCCGCCGGGGGCGGTGACCGTGAGATCGAGGCGGACCTTGTCGAGCACCGGGGCGCCGGGCCAGGGTTCGGTCAGCTCCACGCGCTGGCCGGGGAGCAGTTCCACGGGCAGGGTGCGGGCGCTGCGCCCGGGGACCGCGCCGAAGAGGCCGTCGGCGTGGAGGGCGAGCTCGGGGGTGAGGGCCACGTTGCCCCGGTTGACGAGGGTGTACGCGACGGCCGCGGCCGAGCCCTTGCCGCGTACGGCGACGTCCTCGACCGTGAGGGCGGCCAGGGTGGGGCCGCCGACCCGCAGGTGGACCCGTACGCCCACCTCGCGGCCGGCTTCGGTGGCGACCACGGCGGCGGGATGGTCGCCGGGCGGGGACGCGGGCGGCACGGTGACGGTGAAGGGGACGACCGCGCGGGTGCGGGGCGGGACCTTCACCGTGGCCCCGGCGCCGAAGCTGATCCAGGCCCCGGCGGCGGTCCCTGGCCCTGTTGAGCGGCCTCCGGCCGCGGGTTTGGCCGGGCGCACCGCGAGGGCGCCGTCGGCGGTGTTGTAGGCGTCGGCGCCGCGCAGGGTGATGGTGCGCTCCTGGTCGGTGGTGTTGACCAGGGCGAGGCGGTCCTCCAGCACGGTGCCGGCGGTGCCCGCGAGGTAGAAGTACGGGCGGACGCCGCCGGGCCGGGCGGCGGCCGTCCCGGCGGCGGGCTCGGCGGTCCAGCCGGGCTCGTCGGCGGCGGCCGGGGCCGCGGGGGCCGTGTGGAGCACGGTGGCCGCGAGGAGCGGCACCCCGAGCCTGCGGAGCCTGCTGAGCCGTCGGGGTGGTTGGAGCACTGGCATGGCCGGGGGTGCTCCGTTCAGGACCGGGCCCGCTGGCCGCGCCGGGTCAGCCAGAGCACGCCGGCCGCGCCGGAGAGCAGCACGGTGCCGCCGAGGGTGCCGAGGGCGAGGGCGGAGTCGGTGGGTCCGGTCTGCGGGAGGGTCTCTTCCCCGCTGCCGCCGCCGGACTGGGCGCCGGAGCCGCCGGGGGCGCTGACGTCCAGCTCCAGGGACGGTTTGGGGCTGTTGCCGGGGGTGCAGGTGGTCGTGGTGCCCAGCGCCTTGATGGTGAGCACGCCGGCGGTGAAGGTCACCTTGCCGCTCTTCGTGGGCGTGTAGGTGCCCGAGAGGTCGGTGATCTTGATGGGCGTGTTGGCGGGCACCGCCTCGGGGTTGGGCGCGCCGGAGACCGGTACCGAGGCCTTCTCGGCGCCGTCGACGAGGATGACGGCGCTGGGGCTCATCGCGCCCTTGCCGAGCTCGACGGGGCTGGACGAGACGCCCTTCTGGAAGGACATCGTCAGCTTGTAGCCGCCGCCTTCCTTGACGGCCTTGATGTCGATGGGCGATACCGCCGACTTGTCCCCGATCGGGGTCTTGCAGTCGTATGCCACGTCGACGACGTCGGCATGGGCTGCGGGGGCGGCCAGCAGGACCGCCGATCCGGCCGCCAGCGCGGAGGCCAGCGCGAGCGCGGTGGAGCGTTTCCGGTCGGACACCTTCGTCTTCCCCTCGGACCTCGGGACCACAAGTTACTGACGACACATCAGATTGGTGGCTCAAGGTACGCCCGGGTCCTTACGGAGGGAAGACAAAGGACAGGCCGGAATTGACCGTTCGTCAGTGCGCGCGGACACCCTTCTGCCACACCGCGGAAACGAGCGGGACACCCGGGCGGTAGGCCAGGTGGACGTGGCTGGGGGCGTCCAGCAGGGCCAGGTCGGCGCGCGCTCCGGGGGTGACGGAACCGATGTCGGTACGGCGCAGGGCGCGGGCGCCGCCGGCCGTGGCCGCCCACAGGGCCTCGTCGGGGGTCATGTGCATGTCCCGGACGGCGAGCGCGATGCAGAACGGCATGGAACTCGTGTAGGAGGAGCCGGGGTTGCAGTCCGTGGAGAGGGCGACGGTCACGCCCGCGTCGATCAGGCGGCGGGCGTCGGGCCACTGGGCGCGGGTGGAGAACTCGGCGCCGGGCAGCAGCGTGGCGACGGTGGTGCCGGCGGCCTGGGCGAGGGCGTCCACGTCGGCGTCGGTGAGGTGGGTGCAGTGGTCGGCGGAGGCGGCCTCCAGCTCCACGGCGAGCTGGACGCCGGGGCCGTGGCCCAGCTGGTTGGCGTGGACGCGGGGGACCAGCCCGGCGGCGGCGCCGGCGGTGAGGATCGCGCGGGCCTGGTCCCCGTCGAAGGCGCCCTTCTCGCAGAAGACGTCCACCCAGCGGGCGTACGGGGCGCAGGCCGCCAGCATCTCGCCGGTGACGAGGTCGACGTAGCCGGCCGGGTCGTCCGCGTAGTCGGGGGAGACGATGTGCGCGCCGAGGTAGGTGACCTCCTCGGTGTGCGCGGCGGCGATGCGGAGTGCTCGTGCCTCGTCCTGGACCGTGAGGCCGTAGCCGGACTTGGTCTCGAAGGTGGTGGTGCCCTGGCGGCGGGCCTCGTGGAGGTGGCGCAGCAGGTTGGCTTCGAGCTCGGCGTCGGTGGCGGCGCGGGTGGCGGCGACGGTGGTGCGGATGCCGCCGGCGGAGTAGCTGCGGCCGGACATGCGGGCGTTGAACTCGGCGGTGCGGTCGCCGGCGAAGACGAGGTGGGAGTGGGAGTCGACGAATCCGGGGATCAGGGCGCGGCCCTGGGCGTCGAAGACGCCGTCTGCCGGCGGGGCCTTGTCGGCGGGGCCGACCCAGGCGATCTTGTCGTCCTCGATGACGACCGCCGCGTTCTGGACGAGCCCGAGGGGGCTGCCGTCGCCGAGGGCGGGGTCGTTGGTGACGAGGCTGCCGATGTTGTGGATGGCGGTGGTGGTCATGATTCCTCGTGGTGGTCGAGTGGTTGTTGTTCCCCCACCCCGCCCCTTCCCGAAACTCGGGGCTCCGCCCCAAGACCCCGTTCCCGGGGGCTCCGCCCCCGGACCCCCGCGCCTCAAACGCTGGCGATCCAGCCCGCCCGGCGTTTGAGGGCACGGGCGCGAAGCGCACGTACGGGGTCTGGGGCGGAGCCCCGGTTTCGGGAAGGGGCGGGGTGGGGGAAAGGCCCGCCGCAGGCGTCACGCCACGGGCGGCACGGTCAGGCGCGGAGGGCGGCGATGGCTGCGGCGAGGGCGGACGGGACGTCCGGGACCAGGGTGTGGGCGCCGTCGCGGACCACGTGGCGGCCGCCGACCACCGTGTGCCGGATGTCCGAGGCCGTCGCCGCGAACACCGCGGTCTCGGCGCCCAGCCGCGCCACCGGACCCGCCGTGCGGACCGAGTCCAGCGCGACCGTGGTGAAGTCCGCGAGCGCGCCCGCCTCCAGCCGCCCCGCCTCGGGGCGGCCGAGGGCGGCGTGGCCGTCGGCCGTGGCGGCGGCCAGCAGCGCGTTCGCCGTCCAGTGCCCCCGCGTCCGGCTGCGCAGCCGCTCGTTCAGCTCCATCGCCCGAGCCTCCTCCAGCAGGTCGATCACCGCATGGCTGTCGCTGCCCAGCGAGAGCGGGCTGCCCGCCTGCTGGAGGCGGGTCGCCGGGCCGATGCCGTCGGCCAGGTCGCGCTCCGTGGTGGGGCACATGCACGTGCCGGTCGTGGAACCGCCGAGGAGGGCGATGTCCGTGTCCGTGAGGTGCGTGTTGTGGACGCCGGTGGTGCGCGGCCCGAGCACCCCGTGGTCGGACAGCAGCTGGGTCGGGGTGCGGCCGTGGGCGGCCTGGCAGGCGTCGTTCTCGGCGGTCTGCTCCGAGAGGTGGACGTGCAGGGGCGCCTGCCGCTCCTCGGCCCAGCGGGCGACGGTGGCCAGCTGCGCCGCCGGCACCGCGCGCACGGAGTGGATCGCGGCGCCGATCAGCGCGTGCTCGCGCGGCTTGAGGGCGCTCACCCGCTCCGCCCAGGCCTCGGCGGTGCCGTCGGAGAAGCGCAGCTGGTGCTGGTTCGGGGCCTCTCCGAAGCCCGCCGACAGGTAGGCCGTGTCCAGGAGGGTGATCCGGATCCCGGCCGCGGCGGCCGCCTCGATCAGGGCCTCGCCCATGGCGTTCGGGTCGGCGTACGCGGCGCCGCCGGGGGCGTGGTGGACGTAGTGGAACTCGCCGACGTTGGTGATGCCGGCCAGCGCCATCTCCGCGTACACGGCGCGCGCGAGCGCGAAGTAGCTGTCCGGGGTGAGGTTCTGGGCGACCTTGTACATGAAGTCGCGCCAGGTCCAGAAGGTCCCGGAGCCCACCTGGACCGTGCCCCGCAGCGCCCGGTGGAAGGCGTGGGAGTGCGCGTTGGCCAGGCCCGGCAGGGTGAGCCCGCGCAGGACCTCCGCGCCGGGCGGCGGGGCGTCCACACCGGTGCGCAGGGCGGCGATCCGGCCGTCTTCCGCCACCTCAAGGGCGACGCCCGGCTCGACGTGGGTGCCGAGCCAGGCGTGTTCCAACCAGTACGTCTTCACCGGCAGGCCAGTCCTTCCAGTACGTCGGCCAGCGCGAGGACGCCGGCCACGCAGTCGTCCTCGGCGGCGAACTCCCGCGGGGAGTGGGAGACGCCGGTCGGGTTCCGTACGAACAGCATCGCGGTCGGCACGGCCGCGGAGAGGATTCCGGCGTCGTGTCCCGCCCCGGTTCCGAGGACGGGGACGGACCCGCCCAGGATCCGGTTGAGCTCGTCGCGCAGGGCGTGCTCGAACTCGACGACCGGGGTGAAGGACTCCCGGACGATGTCCAGGTCGATCCCGTCCCGGTCGGCGTACTCGCCGGCGGCCTTCTCGATGGCGGTGACGACCGTGTCGAGGGTGGCCTGGTCGGCGGCCCGGGAGTCGAGCCAGCCGCGGACGAGGGAGGGGATGGCGTTGACCCCGTTGGGCTCGACCGCGATCTTCCCGAAGGTGGCGACGGCCCCGGCGAGGGCCGCCTCCTGGCGGGCGGCCAGCACGGTCGCCGCGTAGGTGAGCATCGGGTCGCGGCGGTCCACGAGGCGGGTGGTGCCGGCGTGGTTGGCCTCGCCGTGGAAGTCGAACCGCCAGCGGCCGTGCGGCCAGATCGCGGAGGCGATGCCGACGCGGTCCCCCGAGAGGTCCAGGGCCCGGCCCTGCTCCACGTGGAGCTCGACGAACGCGCCGATGCGGGCGAGCCGTTCGGGATCGGCCCCGATGGTCTCGGGGTCGTAGCCGGCGGCCTCCATGGCCTGCGGGAGGGAGATCCCGTCGGCGTCGCGGAGCTCGTACGCCTTCTCCTTGGTCAGCTGCCCGGCGGCGAGCCGGGAGCCGACGCAGGCGAGGCCGAACCGGGCCCCCTCCTCGTCACCGAAGTTGGTGATGGCCAAGGGCCTGGCGAACTCCGCGCCCCTCCTGCGGAGTTCGTCCAGGGCCGCGAAGGAGGACACCACCCCGAGGGGGCCGTCGAAGGCCCCGCCGTCGGGGACGGAGTCCAGGTGCGAGCCGGTGACCACGGCGTCGCCCGCGAGGGGATCGCCGAGCCAGGCCCACTGGTTGCCGTTGCGGTCGGTCTCGTACGTCAGCCCGCGCGCCTCGGCCTGCGCCTGGAACCAGGTCCGGCAGTCGGCATCGGCCCCGGTCCACGCGAAGCGGCGGTAGCCGCCGGATTCCGCGTGGCGGCCGATGGGCGCGAGGTCCGCCCACATCCCGTGGAACGTCACGCGTCGTCGCCCTCACGCATCGGGATGCGGACGCCGCGCTCGTCGGCCACCGTCTCGGCGATGTCGTAGCCCGCGTCGACGTGGCGGATGACGCCCATGCCCGGGTCGTTGGTGAGGACGCGGCGGATCTTCTCGCCGGCCAGCGGGGTGCCGTCGGCGACCGTGACCTGGCCCGCGTGGATGGAGCGGCCCATGCCGACGCCGCCGCCGTGGTGGATGGAGACCCAGGAGGCGCCGGAGGCGACGTTGACCATGGCGTTGAGCAGCGGCCAGTCGGCGATGGCGTCGGAGCCGTCGAGCATGGCCTCGGTCTCGCGGTACGGGGAGGCCACCGAGCCGCAGTCGAGGTGGTCGCGGCCGATGACCAGCGGGGCGGCGAGGGTGCCGTCGGCGACCATCTCGTTGAAGCGTTCGCCGGCCTTGTCGCGCTCGCCGTAGCCGAGCCAGCAGATGCGCGCCGGCAGGCCCTGGAAGTGGACGCGCTCGCCCGCCATCTTGATCCAGCGGTGCAGGGACTCGTTCTCCGGGAAGAGCTCCAGCATCGCCTTGTCGGTCTTGTGGATGTCCGAGGCCTCGCCGGACAGGGCCGCCCAGCGGAAGGGGCCCTTGCCCTCGCAGAACAGCGGCCGGATGTAGGCGGGGACGAAGCCGGGGAAGGCGAAGGCGCGGTCGTAGCCGGCCAGCTGGGCCTCGCCGCGGATGGAGTTGCCGTAGTCGAAGACCTCGGCGCCGGCGTCCATGAAGCCGACCATGGCCTCGACGTGCTTCGCCATCGACTCGCGGGCGCGGGTGGTGAAGCCGGCCGGGTCCTTGGCGGCGTAGGCGGCCATGTCGTCGAGGTCGACGCCGACGGGGAGGTAGGCGAGCGGGTCGTGGGCGCTCGTCTGGTCCGTCACGATGTCGATCGGCGCGCCCTCGGCCAGCATCTGCGGGAGCAGCTCGGCGGCGTTGCCGAGCAGGCCGATGGAGAGCGGCTTGCGGGCGTCGCGGGCCTCGACGGCCAGCTGGAGGGCGTGGCGGAGGTTGTCGGCCTTGACGTCCAGGTAGCGGTGCTCGATGCGGCGGTCGATGGCGCGCGGGTCGACGTCGATGCAGATCGCGACGCCGTCGTTCATCGTCACGGCGAGCGGCTGGGCGCCGCCCATGCCGCCGAGGCCGGCGGTGAGGGTGATGGTGCCGGCCAGGGTCCCGTTGAACTTCTTCGCCGCTACGGCCGCGAAGGTCTCGTAGGTGCCCTGGAGGATGCCCTGGGTGCCGATGTAGATCCACGAACCGGCCGTCATCTGCCCGTACATGGTCAGGCCCAGGTTCTCCAGGCGCCGGAACTCCTCCCAGTTGGCCCAGTCGCCGACCAGGTTGGAGTTCGCGAGCAGGACGCGCGGCGCCCACTCGTGGGTCTGCATCACGCCGACCGGGCGGCCGGACTGGACGAGCATCGTCTCGTCCTGCTTGAGGGTCTGGAGGGTGCGGACCATCGCGTCGTACGAGCGCCAGTCGCGGGCGGCCTTGCCGGTGCCGCCGTAGACGACCAGCTTGTCGGGGTGCTCGGCGACCTCGGGGTCGAGGTTGTTCTGGAGCATCCGCAGCGCGGCCTCCTGCTGCCATCCCAGGGTGCTGAGCTCGGTGCCTCGCGCGGCACGTACGGGGCGGGGTCCTGACATGGCGGTGCCTCCTCCGATGTTGGTTAATCCATTCACATCCTGGACGCCTGAATAGATTCAGTCAACAGCTGCGGGCGGACCCGCCGGATGATTGGCTGAGGGGCATGGCTGCCGAGACGCACACGGAAGGCGCCGCCGAGCGCCGCGACCTGGCCGTACGGGCCGCCGTCGAACAGGGCCTGCTGGACTCCGAGCCCGTCGCCTGCCTGCTGGACGTGGCCGGGATCCGGGCCTCCGCCGCCGCCCTGACCGGCGCGTTCGCCGCCGCGCTGCCCGCCGGCACGCCCGTCCTGCACGCCTTCGCCGTCAAGGCCGCCCCGCTCGTCCCGGTCCTGCGGCTGCTCGCCGACGCCGGGCTCGGCTGCGAGGTCGCCAGCCCCGGCGAGCTGGCGCTGGCCCAGGCGGCCGGGCTGCCCGCCGGGCTCACCGTCCTGGACTCCCCCGCCAAGACCCCGGCCGAGCTGCGCGAGGCGCTGGCGCTGGGCGTCGCCGTCAACGCCGACAACCGGCAGGAGCTGGAGCGCCTCGACGCCCTCGTCGCGTCCGCCCCCACCTCCTCGCCGCTCGGGGTGCGGATCAACCCGCAGACCGGCGCGGGCACCATCGGCGCACTGTCCACCGCCACGGCGACCTCGAAGTTCGGGGTCCCGCTGCGGGATCCGGGCGCGCGCGCATGGCTCGTACGGGCGTACGCGGACCGGCCGTGGCTGACCCGGCTGCACACGCACTCGGGCTCGCAGGGAGTGCCGCTGCCGCTGATCGCGGAGGGCGTACGGGAACTGCACGCCCTGGCCGAGGAGATCAACGCGGCGGCCGGGCGCCGCCAGGTCGACACCCTCGACATCGGCGGCGGCCTGCCGGTGAACTTCACCTCGGACGAGCACACCCCGACGTACGCGGACCACGTCTCCGCCCTGCGCGAGGCGGTACCCGCCCTCTTCGACGGCTCGTACGGCCTGGTCACCGAATTCGGACGGTCCCTACTGGCCAAGCACGGGCTGGTCCTCGCCCGGGTGGAGTACACCAAGTCCACCGGCGGCCGCCCGATCGCCGTCACCCACGCGGGGGTCCAGCTGGCCACCCGCACGGTGTACGCCCCGGCGGCCTGGCCGCTGCGGATCCTGCCGTACGACGCCAAGGGCACTCCGCGCACCGGCCCCCCGGTCCCCCAGGACATCGCGGGCCCAGCCTGCTTCGCGGGCGACCTCCTGGCCACGGGACGGGGGCTGCCCCTGCTCGCTCCCGGCGACGTGATCGCCGTCCCGGACACGGGCGCGTACTTCTTCACCGCCCACTACGGCTACAACAGCCTCCCGCGCCCGGCGGTCCACGGCTTCACCCTCTCGAACACCGACGACGTCCGCTTCACGCAGGCCCGCCCGGCGCAGAGCCTGAGGGACATCGTGGCGGAGGGGGGCGGGGAGTGGCGGGACGCGCTGCTGTGAGGGGCGGGGTTTTCGCCCCTGCCCCCTACTCCACGAAGAGCCCGCGGGCCGCGGCCCGGGCGTCGAAGGCTTCCAGGCGGGCCTGGGCGTCCGGCAGGGCGTCCGCCATGGCCTCCAGCAGCACCCGGCCCAGCAGCATCGGCGCGCACGCCGTGTCGAAGGCCAGGCCGGTCCCGACCGGCGCCGGGATCAGCAGGTCCGAGTGGCGGGCCACCGGCGCGAAGGCCGAGTCGGCGACCGTCACCACGGTCAGGCCGGCCCGCCGGGACCGCTCCAGGGCGTCAACGACCTCCCGGGGGTGGCGGGGCAGCGCGAAGCACAGGAGCGCCGAGGCCCCCGCGCCGACGGCCGCGTCGATGCGGTCGTCCATCATCGAGCCGCCCTCGTCGAGGAGGCGTACGTCCGGGTGCACCTTGGCGGCGAAGTACGCGAACCCGCGCGCCTGCGAGGACGCCGCCCGCAGCCCCAGCACGGGCAGCGGGGTCGAGGCGGCGAGCAGCCGGCCCGCCTCCTGGACCGGCGAGGGGTCGGCGAGCATCGCGGCGAGCTGCCGCAGGTTCTCGATCTCGCCCTGGACGGCCTGCTGGTATTCGTTGTACGAGTCCTCGTGCGCGGCGTCGGCCCGCTCGGCGGGGGCCACCTCGCGCAGGTGGCGGCGCAGCGCGGGATACCCGTCGAATCCCAGCGCCACCGCGAACCTGGTCACCGACGGCTGGCTCACCCCCGCCAGCTCGGCGAGCTCCACGCTCGACAGGAACGGCACCTCCGCCGCTCCGCGCACCATGCAGTGCGCGATCCGCCGCTGGGTCGGCGTCAGCCGGTGCCCCTCGAACAGCTTCTGCAGCCGCGCGGCCGGGCTGTCGCTCATGCCGTCCCCTCCGTCCCGGTGAGATATTCAGTCACGGAGCACTCTGCATGCGGTTATGCAGCTCGGCAAGCCGCGCCCGCGATGCGGATACGGGGGCTAGCCCCAGTGCCGGCGCCTCCGGCGGTTTCTACGGTGGGGGGATGGACGCGCACGCCCGAGAGCTGAAGAAGGAACTCGACGCCACGCTGGACGCCCGGCGGGAGCTGGGTCCGGAGTACGAGTCCGCGCTGGTGGACTCGTTCGTCGAGAAGGTCGACACGCAGGTCCGGCGGCGGCTGGCGGAGGAACGGCTCCTCCACGCCCGCGGGGGCCGGTCCGAGCCGGTGGACGGGAACTTCGGCGAGCGGTTCGGCTTCGCCATCATCACGCTGGTGCTGGCGATCCCGCTCTCGGCCATTGCTGCTGCGCAGGCGCATCTGGCGGGGCTGGTGGTCGCCTGGGGCGGGATTGTCGGGGTCAACTTCATCCACGCCAGGGGGCTGCGCCGCCGGAGCGGGGACACCCCCGCCTGATCTGCGCGTTGTCGGGTGCGGCGCCTCCCCCAGACTCCGTCCGGGGGGACCCCCAGGGGGCTCTGCCCCCGGACCCCCGCGCCTCAAACGCCGGCGAGGCTGGATATGCCCCGCCCAGGGGCTTCGTATGGGGCGAGCCGAAATGCCCACCGCCGCACAGCCTGGAGGTGCCCGGACAGGCCCGGGAAAAGACTTGGGCGGGGACCGCCGCACCCCGGTTGCCCGGGGGCGGGACGACGGCGGTCCCCGCGAAGGACACGGGCCGGGTCAGGGCCGTCCGCGTCCGTGGCGTCCACGCGGTCCGGGAGCCGCTCCGGAGGTGCGCAACGCCGTTCGGTGGTGCCGGCCGGGTTTCCGGTTTCCCGGGCTTCCCTGCCGACAACCACCACTGTGCCGGAGCCGTGTTAAGCCGGTGCTGCCGTCACATGTCGGGCCCGTACCTTTTGCACGACGGCCATGCGCGGCTCCGTAACGGCTACTTGGCGGACTTCGCCAGGAACGCCAGCAGGTCCTGACGGCTCACCACACCCGTCGGCTTGCCCTCGACCAGGACGATCGCCGCGTCCGCCTCGCCGAGCACCGCCATCAGCTCGGACACCGGCTCGCCGGAGCCGACCTGCGGGAGCGGCGCGCTCATGTGCTTCTCCAGCGGGTCGCTCAGCGAGGCCTGCTTCGCGAACAGCGCCGACAGGAGCTCCTTCTCCACCACGGAGCCGATGACCTCGGCGGCCATCACGTCCGGGTGGCCGGCGCCCGGCTTGACGATCGGCATCTGGGAGACGCCGTACTCGCGCAGGACCTCGATGGCCTCGCCCACCGTCTCCTCGGGGTGCATGTGGACGAGGGAGGGCATGCCACCGTCCTTGTCGTTCATCACGTCACCGATGCGCGCGGAGGGGCCGGCCTCTTCGAGGAAGCCGTGTCCGGCCATCCACTCGTCGCTGAAGATCTTGCTGAGGTAGCCGCGGCCGCTGTCCGGGAGGAGGACGACGACCACGTCGTCCGGGCCCAGGCCCTCGGCCGCCTTCAGCGCGGCGACGACCGCCATGCCGCAGGAGCCGCCGACGAGGAGGCCCTCCTCCTTGGCGAGGCGGCGGGTCATCTGGAAGGAGTCCTTGTCGGACACCGCGATGATCTCGTCGGTCACGTTCGGGTCGTAGGCGGTCGGCCAGAAGTCCTCGCCGACGCCCTCGACGAGGTACGGACGGCCCGTGCCGCCGGAGTAGACCGAACCCTCGGGGTCGGCGCCGATGACCTTGACCTTCCCGCCGCTGACCTCCTTGAGGTAGTTGCCGGTGCCGGAGATCGTGCCGCCGGTGCCGACGCCCGCGACGAAGTGGGTGATCTTCCCGTCCGTCTGCTCCCACAGCTCGGGGCCGGTGGTCTCGTAGTGCGAACGGGGGTTGTTCGCGTTGCTGTACTGGTCCGGCTTCCAGGCGCCGGGCGTCTCGCGCACGAGGCGGTCGGACACGTTGTAGTACGAGTCCGGGTGCTCGGGGTCGACGGCGGTCGGGCAGACCACCACGTCGGCGCCGTACGCGCGCATGACATTGATCTTGTCCGCGGACACCTTGTCAGGGCAGACGAAGATGCAGTGGTAGCCCTTCTGCTGGGCCACGATGGCGAGTCCTACACCCGTGTTGCCGCTGGTCGGCTCCACGATGGTGCCACCGGGCTTGAGGGCTCCGCTCTGCTCGGCGGCCTCGATCATCCGTACGGCGATCCGGTCCTTCACGGATCCACCGGGATTGAAGTATTCGACCTTCGCAAGGACGGTGGCCTGCAGGCCTTCGGTCACACGGTTGAGCTTCACCAGCGGGGTGTTGCCGACGAGGCTGATCATCGAGTCGTGGAATTGCACCATGTTCTCCAAGGAGGGGACTCCACGGGTTCTCCGGGAGGCACGGCCAGAGTATGCGGAAAGGGATTGGCCGACCGTCCGTACGGGGCAGGTAGGTCAACAAGGACCGAGGACCAGGGACCGAGGAGGTGGCCTGCAGGGTGTCCAGGGCGAGAACGGCCCGCCGGATCGCGGCGGGGGCAGCGTACGGCGGGGGCGGACTCGGACTGGTCGGGGCCGCCGCGGTGGGGCTGGTGCTGGCGGAGGTGCAGTTCGCCAAGCGGACGGTGGGCACCGGGCTGGGGGATCCGCCGCGCGCGGACGGGCTGTACGGGAGCGAGTTCGGCGGCCCGGAGCAGAGCCCGGGGCCGCTGCGGCTGGGCATGCTGGGCGACTCCACGGCCGCGGGGCTGGGCGTACGGCGGGCCCGGCAGACTCCGGCGGCCCTGCTGGCCTCCGGGCTGGCGGCGGTGGCCGAGCGGCCGGTGGAGCTGCGCAACGTGGCCGCGTCGGGGGCGATGTCGGACGACCTGGACCGGCAGGTGGGGCTGCTGCTGGATGGTGACCGGCCGGCCCCGGACGTGTGCGTGATCATGATCGGCGCGAACGACGTGACCCGGCGGATGCCGCCGACCCAGTCGGTGCGGCTGCTGACCGCGGCCGTACGGAGGCTGCGGCTCGCGGGCTCCGAGGTGGTCGTCGGGACCTGCCCTGACCTGGGCACCATCGAGCCGGTGTACCAGCCGCTGCGGTGGCTGGCCCGGCGGGTCTCGCGGCAGCTGGCCGCCGCGCAGACCATAGGGGTGGTCGCGCTGGGCGCCCGTACGGTGTCGATGGGGGACCTGCTGGGTCCGGAGTTCGCCGCGAACCCGCGGGAGATGTTCGGGCCGGACTCCTACCACCCGTCGGCGGAGGGGTACGCGACCGCCGCCATGGCCGTCCTGCCCACCCTGTGCGCGGCGCTGGGGCTGTGGCCGGAGTCGGACCGGCTGGACGTGTCCCGGAACGAGGACATGCTGCCGGTGGCGAAGGCCGCGTCGGCGGCCGCCGGCTTGGCGGGTACCGAGGTCACGGCGGCCCGTGGGCCCTGGGTCCTCCTCAAGCACCGCCGTCGGCGCCGGGTCCAGGCCGAGGACGTCACGTCCCCCGCCGACCCCGGCCCCGCCCCGGGCACCCCGACCGCCGGCGTCTCCGGCCCGGCCTGACCGCTGCGCGGAGCGGGTCCCCTACCCGCCCTTCCGCCGTTCCCCGGGCTCCGCCCGGACCCGTCCAAGACCTGGGGCTCCGCCCCAGACCCTCCCCCAGACTCCGTCCGGGGGACCCCCACTCCTCAAACGCCGGAGGGGCTGGATCTGCCTCGGCCGGAGCCAACCCCAGCCTCGCCGGCGTTTGAGGCGCGGGGTCTGGGGCAGAGCCCCAGCGGCGGCGCCGAGCCAGGGCCACCCCGCGGGAGCGACCGGCATCACACTCCCCACCCCGTGAATTCCACCGTACGGGCCGGTAACTTCGCATGCGGTCCCGCAACGACGCACCCCTTGGAGTCCCGATGCCCGAAGCCGTCATCGTTTCCACCGCCCGCTCGCCCATCGGGCGTGCCTTCAAGGGGTCCCTCAAGGACGTCCGCCCCGACGACCTGACCGCCACGATCATCCAGGCCGCCCTCGCCAAGGTCCCCGAGCTGGACCCGCGCCAGATCGACGACCTGATGCTCGGCTGCGGCCTCCCCGGCGGCGAGCAGGGGCACAACCTCGGCCGTATCGTCGCCGTGCAGATGGGCATGGACCACCTGCCGGGCTGCACGATCACCCGTTACTGTTCCTCCTCGCTCCAGACCTCCCGCATGGCCCTGCACGCCATCAAGGCGGGCGAGGGCGACGTCTTCATCTCGGCCGGCGTCGAGATGGTCTCCCGGTCCGTGAAGGGCTCCTCCGACGGCATGGAGGGCACCCACAACCCGCTCTTCGCCGACGCGGAGGCCCGCACCGCCGCCGTCGCGCAGAGCGAGGGCGCGTCCTGGCACGACCCGCGCGAGGACGGCCTGATCCCCGACGCGTACATCGCGATGGGTCAGACCGCCGAGAACCTGGCCCGCCTCAAGGGCGTGACCCGCCGGGACATGGACGAGTTCGGCGTCCGCTCGCAGAACCTCGCCGAGGCCGCGATCAAGAACGGCTTCTGGGAGCGGGAGATCACCCCGATCACCACCCCCGACGGCACCGTGGTCAGCACCGACGACGGTCCGCGCGCCGGGGTCACCCTGGAGGGCGTCGAGGGCCTCAAGCCCGTCTTCCGCCCCGACGGCCTGATCACGGCCGGCAACTGCTGCCCGCTCAACGACGGCGCCGCCGCGCTGGTCATCATGAGCGACACCAAGGCGCGGGAGCTGGGCCTGACCCCGCTGGCCCGGATCGTCTCCACCGGCGTCACCGGCCTCTCCCCCGAGATCATGGGCCTCGGCCCGGTCGAGGCGTCGAAGCAGGCGCTGAAGCGGGCGGGCCTGACCGTCGGCGACATCGACCTCTTCGAGATCAACGAGGCCTTCGCCGCCCAGGTCATCCCGTCGTACCGGGACCTGGAGATCCCCCTCGACAAGCTGAACGTCAACGGCGGGGCCATCGCCGTCGGTCACCCGTTCGGGATGACCGGTGCGCGCATCACCGGCACCCTGATCAACAGCCTGCAGTTCCACGACAAGCAGTTCGGTCTGGAGACCATGTGCGTCGGCGGCGGCCAGGGCATGGCCATGGTCATCGAGCGGCTGAGCTGAGCCGTAGCGGAGGGTAGGGGTCGCCCCGAGGAACGAGGGGCGGCACCTGCCCGCAGCGGTGGCGAAGATCAGCGCGACCACGAGAGAAGAGCGCCTCAGCTAGGGCGGCACCCCAGCCGCCGCAAGGGATCCGGCCGGATCCCTTGCGGCGTACTGACGCCGAATCTAATCCCGCCGCAGCCGACCTGTGACCGAATCTCCCCCAGGATGTGACCTATGTCCCGGGGGAGTGGCATATCCGCAGGTCAGCGCTGGTACACCTGGGGCCGGTGTGACCAAAGCCCTGTCCAATTCGTGACGTAATGCACTGCACGCCATTCCCAGGTCAGGACACTCTGATGTAGGAAGTCGGGGGATCGAATCACCTCAGGAGTTAGTCAGTGAGCGCCATGTCTCTTGCCCTGCTGCTGACCACAGCCGCTGCCACGGCCGTGGGCGCTGCTGCGCTGCACGCCGTCCACGGCCTGCGCAAGCAGGTCACGGCCCTGCGCGGCGAGCTGGCGGTGCCGGTCCAGCCTCGCGGTGCGACCGTCCCGCACGCCCGTAGCGCCGTGGAGTCCCCCGCCGCCGAGATACGAGCCGCCGTGGCCGAAGCCCTCGCCGAGGAGCGCGAGCGCGAGCTGGCCGAGGCGCGTGCCTTCTGGGCCGCGCAGGAGGCCCGTGACGCCGCCGACGCCCCTTCGCTGCTGGGCGGCCTGCCCGGCCTCGGTGAGGACAGCCCCGTCTTCCTGCCCCGGCAGGCGGACATGGTGGGTCTGGAGCCGGTCCTCGGCGACGAGATGGTCGAGGAGTACCCGGAGGATTCGGCCGAGCTGGCCGCCGCCCGCCGGCGCCACCCCTCGCACCCCGACTTCGTGCCCGTCCAGGCCTCCGCCCCCGGCGCCGACCACGAGCGCACCGTCAGCCGCCTGGAGGAGCTCGCCGAGGCCCGTACGGCCCTCGCGGACGTCCGCCCCGGCCCGCTGGGCACGCTCGACGTGTACGTCTTCACCGACGGCACCACGCTGTGCATGACCCCCGGCCACCGGGAGACCGCGGAGCGCCTCGCCGAGGCCCTGCGCTCGGGCACCGCGCCGGTCCTGCTGGGCGGCTCGGGCATCTCCGGCGCCTACGCGCTGACCTTCTCCTGCGGTGACGCCGAGGACCCCGACAGCAACGTCTACATCCTCGCGGACCGCGTCATCGCATCGCTCTGACTTCCGCCCGCTCCACCAGCGCCACGGCCTCGTCCAGCATCTCGGACGGGGCCGTCGCCACTTCCCCGGACGACGCTGCCCCGGCCCGTACGCCGCGCAGCGCCTCGGCGAGGTCGAGGCCGGCCACCGCCACCTGGTCCCCGACGACGAAGATCCCCGCGTCCGGCATCTCCCGTACGGGGGCGCCCTCCAGGCCCTGGGCCCGGACGGAGAGCTCGCGGGCGAGCTCCAGCGCCGCTGCCGCGGCCCCCTGCTGGAGGCGGCTCTGCGGCGCGGCCCGTAGCCGGTCGGCGAAACGTTCCACAACGGCGGTCAGGGGCGAAGTATCCAGCACCCGGCCGACCTTACGCGCCGTCCGGGCACCATTGCCAACGGGCGAACTCTCCGGCACGGTTGCGTGAAGAGAACAGCACGGCGATACCTCCGGAGGCGCCCATGTCCGTAGAGTTCTCCGAGCAGACACACCGCAACATGATCGACAGAATCCCCGAAACCACCGGTCGTGAGGTCTCCGACTGGCTCCGTGCCGTCGACGACGGCCCCTCCCTCGTCCGGTTCGAGGAGAAGGTCAGCTGGCTGCGCGGCGCGCACGAGCTGTCCTACGGCCAGGCCAAGGCGATCATCCACGAGTACGACCTGCGCAGAGCCGCACGCCGGTTCGGCTGAGCCCTCTCTCCCTCTCCCCCGACTCCATACCACCTGGACGCGGGAAGGCCCCGCGAGCGGTGTGCTCGCGGGGCCTTCCCCATGCTGTGGACAGCCGCGGGGCGGCTGCCGGTCCTGCTAGTCGTCGCCCGAGAGGATCTGGAAGATGCGCAGCATCTCCAGGTAGATCCACACGAGGGTCAGGGTGAGGCCGAAGGCCGCCAGCCAGGCCTCCTCGCGGGGGGCGCCGTAGGCGATGCCGTCCTCGACCTGCTTGAAGTCCAGGGCGAGGAAGCAGGCACCGAGGATGACGCCGATGGCGCCGAACAGCAGGCCGAGGCCGCCGCTGCGGAAGCCGAGGCCGTCACCGCCGCCGAAGACCGCGAACAGGGTGTTCACGAGCATGAGGAGGATGAAGCCCAGGGCGGCCGCCATCACGAAGCCGTAGAAGCGGCGGGTGACGCGGATCCAGCCCATCCGGTAGCCGAGGAGCACGGCGGCGAAGACGCACATCGTGCCCATGACGGCCTGGATGACCACGCCGGGGCCCAGGTAGGTGCTGGTCGCTGCGCTGATGACACCGAGGAAGACACCCTCGAGGGCCGCGTAGCCCAGGATCAGGGCCGGGACCGGCTTGCGCTTGAAGGACTGGACCATCGCCAGGACGAACGCGACCAGGGCCGCGCCGATGCCGATGCCGTACGACGTGCCCAGGTTCTCCGGGTCGACCGGCAGGAAGATCCAGGCCAGGGTCGCCGTGACGATGAGCGTGCCGAGCGTCATGGCCGTACGGCTCACGACGTCGTCCATGGTCATCGCGTTGGTGCGCGCCGGCGCCTGCGGCATACCCGTCGCCGGGTCGGTCGCGTACGGGTTCGTCGCGTACGGGTTGGTCGCGGTCCCGGCCTGCTGGTGCTGCTGCGCGTCAAAACCCGCGTAGCCACCGTTGTCGCGGCTGAACCCCCGTCGCGAGAAGACCGGGTTACTGCTCCTCATCTCACTCCTCCGTGGCCACCGAGCGCGGCCTTGCAACAAGAGTAATGCGCTCGCAAAGAAAGCACCCTACTGCTGGAGGAGGATCTTAGGAGAAGGCAGGGCGAAGCGCAGGGGGATAAGGACGGGAACCTCGCGGGACCTGCGGAGTGCCCGGAGCCGGACTTGAACCGGCACGGCCCTAAGGCCAGCGAGGTTTAAGCTCGCCGTGTCTGCATTCCACCATCCGGGCAGGGCGTAGCGACCCCCGTAGCAAAAGCCGTGAACGCTGTGCCGAGCCTATCCGGATCGCCCTGTCGACAACCGGGCCGTCTTTCCGATGTTGTCTGATTTTATTGACGCTTGAGGGGCCGTCAGGCGGCAGAACACACGGTGGGCCCGTTCTCGGGGACGATCACATCCGTTACGGGAATGACGGGATTTCGATGGCCCCCGCCACCCCGTGCGCCACCCTCCGCCACCCCGCGCCTCCGCCCCGCGCCCCGGCCCGTGCCTCCGCCCCGGGTCAGGGTCCCCGTCATACCAGAGGAGGACACGCGTGCCCCGGTGGTCAGCCTCCAGTGGGCCGGAGAACGGGCACGTCGGCTGATTCGGAGCGGGGGTGGGCGCCGCGAGGATGGAGGTGTCTTGCCGATCATCAGACTGCAGCCGAGGAGTCGCTCCCGTGACCACCATGAACTACGCCCCGCACACCACCCAGGCCGTGGCCGCCCGCGCCACCGGCCTCTCCAAGGTGTACGGCCAGGGCGAGACCCAGGTGGTCGCGCTGAACAACGTGTCCGTGGACTTCGCCCAGGGCCAGTTCACCGCGATCATGGGCCCCTCGGGCTCCGGCAAGTCCACGCTGATGCACTGCGTCGCCGGGCTGGACACCTTCTCCGCCGGCTCCGTCCGCATCGGCGAGACCGAGCTGGGCTCCCTCAAGGACAAGCAGCTCACCCAGCTGCGCCGGGACAAGATCGGCTTCATCTTCCAGGCCTTCAACCTGCTGCCGACGCTGACGGCCCTGGAGAACATCACGCTCCCGATGGACATCGCCGGCCGCAAGCCCGACAAGCAGTGGCTGGACACGGTGATCCGGATGGTCGGCCTCTCCGACCGCCTCTCGCACCGCCCCACCCAGCTCTCCGGCGGCCAGCAGCAGCGCGTGGCCGTGGCCCGCGCCCTGGCCTCCCGCCCCGAGATCATCTTCGGTGACGAACCGACCGGAAACCTCGACTCCCGCTCCGGCGCCGAGGTCCTCGGCTTCCTGCGCAACTCGGTGCGCGAGCTCGGCCAGACCGTCGTGATGGTCACCCACGACCCGGTCGCCGCCTCCTACGCGGACCGCGTCATCTTCCTCGCCGACGGCGCGATCGTCGACGAGATGCACAGCCCCACCGCCGACGGCGTGCTGGACCGCATGAAGGCGTTCGACGCCAAGGGCCGCACCAGCTGAGGGACCGCCCCTCCCCCAGTCCTCCGCCGACCCCCGACATCCTGGACTCCTCCACCATGTTCCGTACCGCCCTGCGCAACGTCCTCGCGCACAAGGCCAGGCTGCTGATGACGGTGCTCGCCGTCGTCCTCGGCGTCGCCTTCGTCTCCGGCACCCTCGTCTTCACCGACACCCTCGGCAAGTCCCTCAGCAACCAGTCCGCCAAGAGCTACGAAGGCGTCGCGGTCTCCGTCACCTCCTACGGCCAGACCCGCGACGACAACGGCCAGAAGCAGGGCGAGCCCGGCATCGGCCAGCAGACGCTCGACAAGGTCAAGGCCCTGGGCGGCGTCGACGTCGTGAGCGGCCGGGTCTCCGGCTTCGCCGGCGTCGGCGACGAGAACGGCAAGCTGATCGGCCAGGGCTGGGCCAACAAGGGCTCCAACTTCGCCCCCGTCAAGGACGGCAAGGACCCGCGCTACACCTTCACCGACGGCACCGGCCCGGCCAAGGACGACCAGATCGCCCTCGACAAGGACACCGCGGCCAAGGGCAACTACAAGGTCGGCGACAAGGTCCGCGTCGCCACCAACGGCCCCGTCAAGGAGTACGCCCTCGTCGGCGTCTTCACCACCGAGGACGGCTCCGTCAACGCGGGCGGCAGCCTGGTGCTGTTCGACACCGCCGTCGCCCAGCAGCTGTACCTGAAGCCCGGCTTCTTCGAGGAGCTCTCCGTCAGCGCCAAGGCCGGCACCACCGCCGACCAGCTGCTCTCCGAGGTCAAGCCGCTCCTCGACAGCAAGAACACCAAGGCCCAGACCGGCGCCCAGCTCGCCAAGGACCAGGCCAAGGAGATCGAGAAGGGGATGAGCGGCATGAACACCATGCTGCTGATGTTCGCCTTCATCGCGCTCTTCGTCGGCGTCTTCCTGATCTACAACACCTTCACCATGCTGGTCACCCAGCGCACCAAGGAGCTGGCCCTGCTGCGCGCCGTCGGCGCCAACCGCGGCCAGGTCATGCGCTCGGTGCTCGCCGAGGCCCTGGTCGTCGGCGTCGTCTCCGCCGCGATCGGCCTCGTCACCGGCATCGGCCTCGCGGTCGGCATGCGCTCCCTGATGGACTCCCTCGGCGCCAAGATCCCGGCGGGCGACCTGGTGGTCTCCCCGACCACGATCATCGCGGCCCTGGTCATCGGCGTCCTCGTCACCGTGCTCGCCGCGCTGCTGCCCGCCTGGCGCACCGGCCGGATCGCCCCGGTCGCGGCCATGGGCAGCGCCCACCTGCCGGCCACCGCGAAGTCCCTGGTCCTGCGCAACATCATCGGCAGCGTCTTCGGCCTGATCGGCATCGGCCTGGTCATGCTCGGCGTGTCCATGGGCGGCGACGGCCGGATGGTCATCGGCGGCGGAGCGTTCTTCCTGCTCATCGGCCTGATCGTGCTGCTGCCGCTGCTGTCGCGGCCGGTCATCTCGGCCCTGCGGCCGCCGCTGCAGAAGGTCTTCGGGGTGCCCGGCAAGCTGGCCGCGCAGAACGCCCTGCGCAACCCGCGCCGCACGGCCGTCACGGCCGCCTCGCTGGCCATCGGCCTGACCCTGGTCACCGCGCTCTCGGTCATCGGCATCACCATGGGCAAGGCCGTGGACCGGATGAGCACGGACAAGATCAAGGCCGACTACAAGATCTCCATGAACGGGGGCATGGGCAGCCTCGACACGTCGGTCGCCGAGACCCTCGCGAAGGCCCCCGGCATCAAGGCCGTCTCCCCGCAGACCGCCGGCTCGCTGCAGATCGGCGGCGACTTCCACGCGGCATCGGGCGTCAACCCGGCCGCGATCGGCGAGATGCTCAACATCGACGTCGTCAGCGGTTCGCTGAGCAGCCTGGCCAAGGGCGAGGTCGCCGTCGCGGACAAGACCGCGGCCAAGGCCAAGCTCGCGGTCGGCTCGACCTTCGAGGTCATGTACGACGACGGCCAGAAGGGCTCGCTCAAGGTCGGCGCGGTCTACAAGGAGCTGGACGGCCTGCTCTCGCCGTACGTCCTCGACGACAAGGTCCTCAGCGCGCACTCCGAGGACCCCTACATCCCCGAGGTGTACGTCAACGCCACCGGCGGCGAGTCCAAGGCGAGCGAGAAGGCCGTCCTGGACGCGCTCGGCAACAACCCGGCGATCGGCATCGCCACCCAGCAGGACATGCGCAACGAGATGGGCGGCGTGGTCAACCTCGCGCTGAACATCATGTACGGCCTGCTCGGCATGGCGCTGATCATCTCGGTGCTCGGCGTGGTCAACACCCTCGCGATGTCCGTCTTCGAGCGCAAGCAGGAGATCGGCATGCTGCGGGCGATCGGTCTCGACCGCAGCCGGGTCAAGAACATGATCCGCCTGGAGGCCGTGGTCATCTCGCTCTTCGGCGCGATCCTCGGCATCGGCGTCGGCGTCTTCCTCGCCTGGGCCGTCGGCACCACCTTCAGCAAGTCCATCCAGGGCTACGAGCTCGTCATCCCGTACGACCGGATCGGCATCTTCCTGCTGCTCGCCGGCGTGGTGGGCGTCCTGGCGGCCATGTGGCCCGCCCGCAGCGCCGCCCGGCTGAACATGCTGACGGCCATCAAGACGGAGTAGTCGCGGTCGGCGGTACGGAACGGAAGGGCCCCGGGGCACACGCCCCGGGGCCCTTCCCGTTGTCCCGCTACGAGGGCTGCGCGCCCCAGGTGCGCAGCCGCAGCGGCAGCCCGGAGGTCCCGCCGTCCCCGGGGCGGACCGCCAGCACCTGGTTGACCCCGAGCCTGCCGTGCTCGAAGCCGAGCGCGGAGGCCGCCATGTACAGCCGCCAGACGCGCGCCCGCCCGGGCGAGGTGAGGCGTACGGCCTCCTCCCAGTGGTCCTCCAGGCGGGCCACCCAGGCCCGCAGGGTCAGCCCGTAGTGCTCGCGCAGCGCCTCCACGTCGCGGACCTCGAAGCCGGCCCGCTCCAGCTCGCCGACGGTGGTGCCGAGCGGGGAGAGCTCCCCGTCGGGGAAGACGTAGGCGTCGATGAACTCGTCGATCCGGTACGCCTCTTCGTCCGGCTCCGGGGGGCGTGCGATCTGGTGGTTCAGCAGCCGCCCGCCGGGGCTCAGCAGCGCGTACAGGGTGCGGGCGTATTCGCGGTAGCGCTCGGCGCCGACGTGTTCGGCCATGCCGATCGAGGAAATGGCCCCGTACGGGCCGTCCTTGACGTCCCGGTAGTCCTGGACCCGGATCTCGATCCGGTCGGCCAGGCCCTCCTCCGCGACCCGCTTGCGGGCGTAGGCGGCCTGCTCGCGCGAGAGCGTGATGCCGGTGACCTGGACCCCGTACTCCCGGGCCGCGTGCAGGGCCATGGAGCCCCAGCCGCAGCCGACGTCGAGGAGCCGGACGCCGGGGGCGAGGGCGAGTTTGCGGCAGACCAGGTCGAGCTTGTCCCGCTGGGCCCCCTCCAGGGTGGAGCCGGGGCTCCAGTAGGCGCAGGAGTACACCATGGAGGGGCCGAGGACGTGCTCGTAGAACTCGTTGCCGACGTCGTAGTGGTGGCTGATGGCCTGCCGGTCGCGGCTCTTGCTGTGCTGGGGTCCGCCGCGGCGGGCGGCCTCCTCGGGCGGCGGCGCGGGCGCGGGCCACGGCCTGGCCAGGGCGATCAGCTCGCGTACGGCGGCCCGTGCCTGCGGGTCGCGCAGCAGGGCGGCGGTCCCGGTGTCGCCGGCGGACCGGTCGGGCAGGTGCGGGCGCAGCCGGGCCAGGCCCGTCGGGCGGGCCTTGGCGGGCGGCGGGGCTGCGGCCGGGGCGGGCCGTTCCCAGAACAGCCCGGCAACCCGGTCCAGCAGGTCGAAGAGGTCGCCCTCGACGGTCAGGTCGCCGGCGACCCAGGCCCGGGCCAGGCCCAGCTCGCCCGGCTTCCACAGGATGCGGCGCAGGGCGCGCCGGTGGTTCAGCACGAGGGTGGGGCCGGTGGGCGGCCCGGCCTCGCTGCCGTCCCAGGCCCGTATGCGGACGGGCAGGGGGGCGCCCATCAGGGTCTCGGCAACTGCGGCCAGCCGCGGCGCGGCGTCGGTCATCGTAGGCACCTCCAGAAAGCTCCGACGGAACGGCCTACCCACTCCCGGCCCGCGGCATGCCGAAGGGGCCGCCCGCACCACGGATGGCGGGCGGCCCCTTCGGGGACGTGCTGGTACTGCTCAGGGTCCTGTCGGCTCGCGCCGGGTCAGGAGGCCTTGGCCTTCTGGGCCGGTGCCGCGGCGGCGGCCGGAGCCGGGGCCGGCTTGGCGGCCTCGTAGAACTCCTCGCGCGGGGTCTCGAGAGCACCCAGCGAGACGACCTCGCGCTTGAGGAACATGCCGAGGGTCCAGTCGGCGAAGACGCGGATCTTGCGGTTCCAGGTCGGCATGGCCATGCCGTGGTAACCACGGTGCATGTACCAGGCGAGCCGGCCCTTGAGCTTGATCTTCATCTTGCCCATGACGATCATCGCGACGCCCTTGTGGAGGCCGAGGCCCGCCACCGCACCCTTGTTGGAGTGGGCGTACTCCTTCTGCGGGAAGCCCCGCATGCCGGAGATGACGTTGTCGCCGAGGACCTTGGCCTGGCGCAGCGCGTGCTGGGCGTTCGGCGGGCACCAGGCGTTCTCCACGCCGGCCTTGCGGGCGGCGATGTCCGGCACCTGGGCGTTGTCGCCGGCGGTCCAGATGTAGTCCGTGCCCGTGACCTGGAGGGTCGGCTGGGCGTCGACGTGGCCGCGCGGGCCCAGCGGCAGGCCGTAGCGGGCCAGCACCGGGTTGGGCTTGACGCCCGCGGTCCAGACGATGGTGTTGGAGTCGACCTCGAGGCCGTTCTTCAGCACCACGTGGCCGTCCACGCAGGAGTCCATGGAGGTGTTGAGGTAGATCTCGATGCCGCGCGACTCGAGGTGCTCCTTGCCCCAGGTGCCGAGCTTGGGCCCGACCTCGGGAAGGATCTTGTCGGCCGCGTCGACCAGGATGAAGCGCATGTCCTCGCGCTTGATCGTGGCGTAGTACTTCGCGGCGTCGCGGGCCATGTCCTCGACCTCGCCGATCGTCTCGGCGCCGGCGAAGCCGCCGCCGACGAAGACGAAGGTGAGGGCCTTGCGGCGGACGTCCTCGTCCGTCGTGGACTCGGCCTTGTCGAGCTGCTCGAGGACGTGGTTGCGCAGGCCGATGCCCTCTTCGACGCCCTTCATACCGATGCCCTGTTCGGCGAGGCCGGGGATCGGGAAGGTGCGGGAGACGGCGCCGAGCGCGATCACCAGGTAGTCGAAGGGCAGCTCGTACGCCTCGCCGACCAGCGGCGTGACGACGGCGACCTTGCGGTCCTGGTCGATGTTCGTGACCCGGCCGGTGAGAACCTCAGCCTTGGGCAGCACGCGTCGCAGCGGGACGACGACGTGCCGAGGCGAGATGCTGCCTGCGGCCACTTCGGGGAGGAAGGGCTGGTAGGTCATGTACGACCGCGGGTCGACGACCGTGACGGTCGCCTCGCCATAGCGCATCTTCTTCATGATCCGCTTGGCCGCGTACAGGCCTACGTACCCACCTCCTACAACGAGGATCCTGGGACGCTCCGTGGTGCTCATGGAACGAGTATCCAGCACCCAAAGGGGTGCCGCTCGTGAGCCCCTTCACAAGCAGTCGGAGACCCTCTGCTACACTGCGCGGCCCACGTGACGGAGGTCATGGTGTGCAACGGGAACCACGGTGTATCGGGAGTCGTTGTGCACCCGTCCTGAACTGGCCCGTAGGGCCTCAACCGGGCTGGACCACCGGGCTTCGTCCATACCTCTGATGCGGAACCGGTTGCGTCCGCTATTCGTACGAACGCCTTCGAAAAGGGGCCTGTGGGCCTCAGGAGGCACCCAAATGGCGCTTCCCGAGGCCCAACAGGCCCCTTTTCCTTGTGAAGAACTTCACGAACTTCTTGTGGATCACGGGATCAAGGTCCCGCCGGAGCCCCCTCCGGGGCCCCTTCGGGGCTACAGGGAGCCGCGCTTGAGCGCCCCGACCAGCCCACCGAAGGCCGAGTACGAGACCACCAGCGCGGGCCCGGCCGGCACCTTGCTGTCCCGCACGGCGAGCACCCGCCCGCCGTCGGCATCGAGGACGGCGCATTCGACGCACTGCGCGCCGGTGTCGCTCCGCGACGACTTCCACCAGGCGACAGGAAGGGTGGAGGCATCGTCAATGTGCTTCATAGCGCGTTCCTTATCTCGTTGATCATTTCCGCGGACCTCTCGACCGAGGCGGCGGCGGAGGTGAGCCGCCGGGCTGCGTCCCGGTACATGGCGACCTGCTCGTGCCCCTCCACGTACAAGGCGGCGGTCAGCGACTCCGTATGCACGACGTCGAGATCCGCGAGATCGTCGAATCCGAGGATGGAGAAGCTGCCTAGCTGTCCGACATGGGGAGGCGCGTCCGACGGCAGCACCTGGATGTTGACATTGGGGCGCTTGCCCATGGCCAGCAGCCGGCCGAGCTGCTCGTACATGACGGCCGGATCCTCGGTCCGCGTCCGCAGGCCGGCCTCGCCGATGACGGCCCAGAGCGCCAGCGGCTCCTCACGGGTAAGGATGGCCTGCCGCGCGAGGCGGACCTCCACGAGTGCGTCGACCTTGGCCTCGACCCCCTCGGACATGGCCGTCGCCCGAATGATCTGCCGCGCGTACTCCGCCGTGTGAAGGAGGCCTGGAATCGCACCGAGCTGCCAGGTGGTGGCCGAGGTCGCCTCCGCTTCGAGCGAGATCAGGTCTTCATAGACGGGGGTGAGCACACCGCGGTACGAGTGCCACCATCCGCGCTGCCCGCCCTCTTTGGTCAGCGTCAGAAGCGCCGCACGCAGCTCGTCGTCGATGCCCCTGCCGAGGTCGACGTACAAGTCGAGCAGCTCCGCGATGTCCTGCGCCTTGGCTGCGACCTTCGCGGTCTCCAGTCGCGACAGTTTGTGCGTACCGAACTTCCCGCCGGACTTGTCGGCGACCTCGTCGAGAGTGAGCGACCCACGCAGATCGCGCAGCTTTCCGCCGAGTCGGCGTCGGCGCACCGTGGGAGCACTCATCGGGTCCCCTCCCTGATCATGTCTCGGCCGACAGTCTGCCGTGCTCGCGCATGGGGTGTCACGCAAAGCCCCTCGGGCACTCACGCCATCGCGCAGCATCGTGCAATTTTGCATTCACTCGTGCGAGCTATGCTACTTAGTGGCGCGAGGAAGCAACCTAGAGCGACGAGGGCGCCACCTGTGTGCGCCGGACCGCCCGCACATACGTCCGCGAGTTCGTCACCCTTCAAGTGCCGGAGGTCCCCGAGGAACTCCTGTACGACATACAGCTCGTGACCTCGGAGCTGGTGACGAACGCCTACAGGTACGGGACCGAGCCCGGCGACTTCCTGCTCGTCGCACTCACGGCCACGCCGGGAAGGGTCCGCATCGAGGTGCACGACCCGTGCCGGCGCCGGCCGCGGGCACGGGCGGCGAGTTTCGGCCGGGAGCGGGGGCGCGGGCTGATCCTCGTCAGTACGCTCGCCACCGACTGGGGCGTGGCCGACCGGCCAATGGGCAAAGTGGTGTGGGCCGAGCACGTATGGCCGGTGCGCGGATGAGCCGGAGGAGCACTTTGTGTACACGCCCGCGCGTACACTCGACTCATGGACGAAAGCGCTGTGACCGTGCGCGAAGCCCGCGCCCACCTTGCCGAACACATCAACCGAGCCGAGCAGGGCACTCCGACCATAATCACGCGCAACGGTGCCCCAGTCGCAGCGCTCGTACCGATCGCCGACTTCAACGCACTGGAAGAAGCGGCTGACGAACTCCTCGCCCGTGAGGCCGAAGCCGTTCTGGCCGAGGGCGGTCCGACCGTGACCATGGCCGAGCTGCTGGCGGACCTGTTCAGCGAGCGTGGTGAAGGCGCGGCGTGAAGTACGCGTTCAGGTTCACCACGGCGGCCCAGCGCCAGCTGCGGGCTATCGACCGGCCCGCCGCGATGCGCATTCTCGCCGCGCTGACCGCCCTCGGCGACGACCCGTACCGCGAGGACGCCGACATCAAGAAGCTCACCGGGCCGTCGGGGCTCTACCGACTCCGAGTCGGCAGCTACCGGATCGCCTACCAGGTACTGGACGGCGAGCTCGTCATCCTCGTCGTCAAGGTCGGCGACCGACGCGACGTCTACCGCAACATCTGAACACGGCAGCGTGGGTGAGGTGGTGAACACCCCACAACCCCGTTAAACGGGGGCGGGGGCGCGCCCCGCGCAGGCCGCCCAGATGTTGGGGGACCA
>NZ_JBHWUO010000037.1:0-80724 GCF_042736975.1 Streptomyces sp. NPDC059989 | reverse complement strand
CCAGATGTGGAAGCCCGGTAACGGGTGAAGCTGACTGGTACTAATAGGCCGAGGGCTTGTCCTCAGTTGCTCGCGTCCACTGTGTTAGTTCTGAAATAACGAACAGCTGTGTCCATGCCAGCGTTCAAATTTCATAGTGTTTCGGTGGTCATAGCGTTAGGGAAACGCCCGGTTACATTCCGAACCCGGAAGCTAAGCCTTTCAGCGCCGATGGTACTGCAGGGGGGACCCTGTGGGAGAGTAGGACGCCGCCGAACAATCATTGTGGGAAAGCCCCGCACCGGATCTCTGATCCTGGTGCGGGGCTTTTCTGCGTTCCGGGCCAGAAATCCGTCGGATGCCCGGCATGGGGACGAGCGGGTCGCGGGCTGACGGCTCGTAGGGTTGGGGTATGGGCTATGACCTCGTCATCTTCGACAACGACGGCGTGCTGGTGGACAGTGAGCCGCTCGCCAACAGCATCCTCGCCGGGTACCTGTCCGAGTTGGGGCACCCGACCACCTACGAGGACTCGCTCCGCGACTACATGGGTGCCGCCGTGCACCGCGTGCACGACCTCGTGCTCGAGCGGACCGGGGCGCGGCTGCCGGACGACTTCGACGAGACCCTGCACGCGCGGACCTTCGCCGCGTTCGAGCGGGAGCTGAAGCCCGTTCCCGGGGTGGAGGAAGTGCTCGGGCTGTTGACCGCCCACGGGGTGGGGTACTGCCTGGCCTCCTCCGGGAGTCATGAGCGGATCCGCGTCGGGCTTCGGGTCGCCGGCCTGGACGGGTGGTTCGAGGAAGAGTGGATCTTCAGTTCGCAGGATGTCGG
Organism: Streptomyces sp. NPDC059989; assembly: GCF_042736975.1. Classification (NCBI taxonomy): domain Bacteria; kingdom Bacillati; phylum Actinomycetota; class Actinomycetes; order Kitasatosporales; family Streptomycetaceae; genus Streptomyces; species Streptomyces sp. NPDC059989. The sequence goes on along the minus strand of NZ_JBHWUO010000037.1, from coordinate 79,911 downwards.
GCAGGGGAAGCCGGCGCCCGATCTCTTCCTGCACGCGGCCCGACAGATGGGCGTGGAGCCCTCGCGGTGCGTCGTCGTCGAGGACAGCCCGCTCGGGGTCGAGGCCGCCCGGGCCGCGGGCATGGACGTGTACGCGTTCACCTCGATGATGCCCGCCGACCGGCTGCCCGGGGCCACCGGGTACTTCGGGGACATGAAGCAGCTCCCGGGGCTTCTGCAACTGCCCGTGTGATCGCTCTACCCACGGGTAGCCCCGGGGCCTACGCTGTGCCGCCATGACGGTTGATGTGCGGCTACGGCGTGGGCGTGGCGCTCTGGGGTTCAGCTTCTTCGCGCAGGGTGTCGCCTTCGCGCTGCTCGTGACGCGCATCCCGGCCATCCAGCACCAGTACGGGATATCCGACGGGCTGCTGCCCGCCTTCCTCGCGGCCGTGCCGATCCTCGCGGGGGTGTCGAGCGTCGCCACCGAGCACCTCGTGAAGCGGGTCGCGCCCAGTGTGGTGCTGCGGTGGGCGCAGCCGCTGGTGCTGCTGTCGCTCCTGGGCGTCGGGGCCGGCAGCCAGATGTGGCACGTGGCGGTGGCCTTGGGGGCGTTCGGGCTGTCGGTGGGTGCGCTGGACGCCTCGATGAACATGCTCGGGGTCAGCCTGCAACGGGCTTACGGGCGCAGCATCATGCTGGGCTTCCACGCCGCCTACAGCCTCGGCGGGATCCTGGGGGCCTCGGCGGCCTGGGCCGGGGCGCACTGGCACCTGGATCTCTTCGTGAGCTACCTGCCGGCCGTGCTGGTGCTGCTGCCGCTCGGGCTGGTGGGGAGCCGGCGGTACGTCGATGCGCCGGCCGCCGAGGCCCACGAGAAGGGGCTGGGGGCCGGCGGGGCCAAGCTGTTGCTGCCGCTCTGCCTGGTGATGGCGTGCGCGTACATCGGGGATTCGACGGTGGCGAACTGGAGTGCCAAGTACCTCCAGGACGTGCTGGGGAGCTCCGAGCAGCTGGCGACCGTCCCGTACAACGTCTACATGGTGACCACCCTCATCGGGCGGGCCGTCGGGGACCTGGGCGTGCGGCGCTTCGGGGCGGCGGCCGTGGTGCGGGGCGGGACGGTGGTGGCGGCCGGCGGGTTCGCCGTCGTGGCCGGGGCGCAGGGTCCGTGGGTGGGGATGCTCGGGTTCACGCTGCTGGGGATCGGGCTGTGCGTGATCGTGCCGCAGACCTTCGCGGCGGCGGGGAGGCTGTTCCCCGGGGCGTCCGATACGGCCATCGCGCGGTTGAACATTTTCAACTACGTGGGATTCCTTGTCGGGTCGCCGCTCGTCGGGGGGATCGGGGACGCCTGGAGCTACCGCGGGGCGATGCTCGTGCCCATGGTGCTCGTGTTGATCACGCTTTTCCACGCCCGCTCGTTCGGCTCCGACCGGGCCCGATACGGTGTCGGGCATGAGCGGCCGCGGGTTGTTGATGTGGGACGAGGCGGTAACGAAGTATGACTTCGGGCCCAGCCATCCGATGGATCCGGTGCGCCTGGCCCTGACGATGGGCCTGGTGCGCGCCTTCGGGCTGGACCGGGTGCTGGAGGTACGGGCGGCCCGTGCGGCCGGGGACTCGACGCTGAGGCTCGTGCACCGGGAGGACTACGTCGCCGCGGTGCGCGAGGTGTCCGCCGACCCGGGGGTCGCCGACGGGTCGTACGGGCTGGGGACCATGGACGATCCGGCCTTCCACGGGATGCACGAGGCGTCCGCGCTGATCGCCGGGCAGTCGGTGGCGGGCGCGGAGGCGGTCTGGCGCGGGGAGGCCGAGCACGCCGTGAACTTCGCCGGCGGGCTGCACCACGCGATGCCGGGCGGGGCGGCCGGTTTCTGCGTGTACAACGACGCGGCGCTGGCCATCGCCCGGCTGCTGGAGCTGGGGGCCGAGCGGGTCGCGTACGTGGATGTCGACGTGCACCACGGGGACGGGGTGCAGGCGGCCTTCTGGGACGATCCGCGGGTGTTGACCATCTCCCTGCACGAGCATCCGCGGACGCTGTTTCCGCAGACGGGGTGGCCCGAGGAGACCGGGGGGCCGGACGCGGAGGGGTCGGCCGTGAATGTCGCGCTGCCGGCGGGGACCGGGGACGAGGGGTGGCTGCGGGCGTTCCACGCGACCGTGCCGGAGCTGCTGGCGGACTTCCGGCCGCAGGTGCTGGTGACGCAGCACGGGGCGGATACGCACTTCGAGGACCCGCTGGCCCATCTGGCGGTGTCGCTGGACGCACAGCGGGCCGTGCAGGAGGCGTGTCACGGGCTGGCGCACGAGTACGCCGGTGGGCGGTGGCTGGCGTTGGGTGGGGGCGGGTACGCGGTGGTGGACATCGTACCGCGGTCCTGGACGCATCTGGTGGGCATCGCCGGGCATCGGCCGGTGGATCCGGAGGCCGTGGTGCCGGGGGCTTGGCGGGATGAGGTGTATGCGCGGACTCGGCAGGTGGGGCCGGTGCGGATGACCGACGGGCGGCGGCCGGAGTGGCGGTCGTGGGATGCCGGTTATGACCCGGCGGATCGGATCGATCAGGCTGTGCTGGCCACTCGGCGGGCCGTGTTTCCGTTGCGGGGGATGCTGACCTGAGGCTGGGCCTGGGCCTGGGCTTGGGCCCTGCGGGGCTTGTCCCCTACCCGCCCTTCCGCCGTTCCCCGGGCTCTGCCCGGACCCGGTCCTCAAACGCCGGACGGGCTGAACTGCCCTGGGGCTCCGCCCCAGACCCCGCGCCTCAAACGCGGCGGGGCTGGATTTGCCCTCCGGGCGCCGGATTTCCCCGGCGGGGCCGGATTTGCCCTCCGGTCGCCGGATTTGCCCAGCGGGGCTGGGGCTGCCCGGCGGGGCTGGGGCTGCCCGGCGGAGCCAGAACGGCTTACGCCGACTGTGGGGCTGTTTGGCGGAATTGGTGATCCGGCAGGTGGGTTGAGGGAGCATCGGGGGGTGTTGAGCACCGGCGCGCTGCGTGCGCATCTGCTGGCCGCCCGGTTGGCCGGGACCGTTGCCACCTCGCGGGAGGAGAGCCTGCGCAGTTACCGGCTGTTCGCGGCGCGCGATCCGCGGGTGCTGCTCGGGCTGGAGCCCGAGTGGGGCTGGGGCGAGGGTGACCTGCTGAGGCTGATGGCGGAGAAGTGCGGGGTGTCGGCGGATCCGGCGCACGTCAGCGGGCCGGACGTGATCGATCCGGAGCGGACGGTGGCCGCGCTGGAGGAGTTCGCGGAGCGGCTGCGGGCGGCGGCCGAGGTGCGGGCGCCCGTGTTGTTCGGGACGGGCCATCCGCACCGGCTCCTGGGGTTCTACGCCGGGTTGGCCGAGGCGATGTCGGCGGCGGGATGTGTTGTCCTCACTCCGGCGCGGGGGGTGCATGTCGACATGGCGACCCGGTTCGGCGTACGTACGCACACCATCGATTACGTAGGGCGGGTCGCGCTGGTGCGGGAGCCCGGCGTGCGGCAGGCGGGGAGTGCCACCGGCGCACACACCCATTCGCCGCTGCCGGTTCGGATCGCTCTGGGTGCCCTGGCGGAGGCCGGCGGGCCCTTGCCCGAGCTCGTGGTGGGGGATCACGGGTGGGTCTGCGGTGCAGGTCAGTTGGGTGTGGAGGCGATCGGGCTGGCGGATACGGATGATCCGGCGCTGTTCGTCGGGGAGGCCGAGGGGCGGGTCTCGGTGGCTGTTCCGCTTGATGACGCGGTGCGTGCGGACTACTACCGGCCGCTTATGCGCTACGTGCTCGACAGAGCGAGGTTGCCGGCCGGCCAGGAGTGGCTGTAGCTCCTCTTCCCCACTCGTATCACGCGCCCCTACTCTGGGGAGTGAGCGTGCGACGACGAGGAGTAACCGGAGGGGAAGCCGGTGCCCGTCATGCGCGGAAGGTCAAGGTGTGTCATGGCTGCTGGCGAGAGGCCTCTCAGTGAGGTTCAGTTCCTGACCGTGGCGGAGGTCGCCTCGGTGATGCGAGTGTCGAAGATGACCGTGTACCGCCTGGTGCACAACGGTCATCTGCCCGCAATCCGGGTGGGCCGGTCCTTCCGGGTCCCCGAGAACGCGGTTCACGAGTACCTCCGAGAGTCCTATGTGGGGGTGGAGTCGGCCTGAGAGTGACCCCCCGGCGTCCCTCGGATTACAAGCTCAGAGCTGGGGCGGGTAGGCTAGGCCGACGTAGGTCGTGTGGGCCCAGACGCCCCGCACCAGTAAAGAGAAGTGAGCGAGGGTAGTCGTGGGCTCTGTTATCAAGAAGCGGCGCAAGCGGATGGCCAAGAAGAAGCACCGCAAGCTGCTCAAGCGCACCCGCGTCCAGCGCCGTAACAAGAAGTAAACGGCAGCTGTACGTGTTTTCCGCAGCCCCTCCACCATTCTGGTGGAGGGGCTGCGGTGCAGCCGGGGTACTTCTTCGAGGGAGGCGCTGAACTCGTGGGGAAGGTCGTACTCGTCACCGGGGCTGCCCGGCAGCTGGGCGGCCGCTTCGTGCGCCGCATCCAGCGCGACCCGGAAGTCGAGCGGGTGATCGCGGTGGACGCGGTGACGCCGCCGCACCGGCTCGGATCGGCCGAGTTCGTCCGTACGGACATCAGGCAGTCGGCGATCGCCCGCGTGCTGGCCGAGCACGCCGTGGACACGGTGGTCCATCTGGCGGTCACCGGGGGCAGCGCGGGGACCGGCGGTGCGCACAGCACCGTGAAGGAAACGAACGTCATCGGGACGATGCAGCTCCTCGGGGCCTGCCAGAAGTCGCCGACGGTGCGGCGGCTCGTGGTGAAGTCCAGTACCAGCGTGTACGGGGGCACCTCGCGGGATCCGGCCGTTTTCACCGAGACCACGGAGCCGAAATCGCTGCCGGCGGGCGGCTTCGCCAAGGACGCCGCCGAGGTCGAGGGGTACGTACGGGGCTTCGCGCGCAGGCGGCCGGACGTCGCGGTGTGCGTGCTGCGGTTCGCGAACATCCTGGGGCCCTTCGCGGACTCGGCGCTCGCCGAATACTTCTCGATTCCCGTGATGCCGACGGTGCTCGGCTACGACCCGAGGCTCCAGTTCGTCCACGAGGACGACGTCCTCGACGTGTTGCGGCTGGCGGCGCAGGAGCCGCGGCGGGGGACGCTGAACAGCGGGACCTTCAACATCGCGGGCGACGGGGTCCTGCTGCTGTCGCAGTGCGCGCGGCGGCTGGGGCGGCCGACGCTGCCGATGCTGCTGCCGGCGGTGACGTGGGTGGGGTCGGCGCTGCGGGCGGTCGGGGTGACCGATTTCTCGCCGGAGCAGATGCGGCTCCTGACGCACGGCCGGGTCGTGGAGACCACCCAAATGCGGGAGGTGCTCGGCTTCGAGCCGATGTACACGACCGTCGAGACCTTCGCGGACTTCGCGCGGAGCCGGGGGAGCGGGCTGCTGCCGCCCGAGCGGATGGGGCGGGCCGTGGAGCGGATGGCGGCCGTGCTGAATGTCGACGCGGGTGCGGATGCGCATGCGGGCGCGGATGAAGGAGCGAAGCGATAGTGGCGGACGCCAAGGTCATTCCGTTCGACGAGGACCGGCCGCGACGGCGGTCGCCGCGCAGGGTGCGGGCGGTGTCCGCGCCGGAGCCGGCGGTGGAGCCCGTGGAGCCGGCCGCTCCCGAGCCGGGTCCGGTGGAGCCGAGCGGGGATGGCTGGGACCGGCGGATCGCGGGCGGACTGTCGTTCCTTCGGCGCCGGATCACCGGTGAGTACGAGGTCGACGACTTCGGCTACGACAAGGAGCTCACCGACCAGGTCCTGATGTCCCTGATGCGGCCCCTGTACGAGAAGTACTTCCGGGTCGAGGTGAAGGGGATCGAGAACATCCCGGCCGAGGGCGGGGCGCTGATCGTGGCGAACCATTCGGGGACGCTGCCGCTGGACGGCCTGATGATGCAGGTGGCGGTGCACGACCACCATCCGGCGCAGCGGCACCTGCGGTTGCTGGCGGCGGACCTGGTGTTCATGCTGCCGGTGGTGAACGAGCTGGCGCGGAAGGCCGGGCACACGCTTGCCTGCGCGGAGGACGCGCAGCGGCTGCTGGAGGCCGGGGAGCTGGTCGGGGTGATGCCGGAGGGCTTCAAGGGGATAGGGAAGCCGTTCGGGGACCGGTACAAGCTGCAGCGGTTCGGGCGGGGCGGGTTCGTGTCGACGGCGCTGCGGGCGGGGACGCCGATCGTGCCGTGCTCGATCGTGGGGGCGGAGGAGATCTACCCGATGGTCGGCAACGCGAAGACGCTGGCGCGGCTGCTGGGGATTCCGTACTTCCCGATCACGCCGACGTTTCCTTGGCTGGGGCCGTTGGGGGCGGTGCCGTTGCCGACGAAGTGGACGATCCAGTTCGGTGAACCGATCCCGACGGACGGGTATGCGGCTGAGGCGGCGGATGATCCGATGCTGATGTTCAACCTGACGGATCAGGTGCGGGAGCAGATTCAGCACACGCTGTACAAGTTGCTGGTGCAGCGGCGGTCCGTGTTCTTCTGACGCGCCGTTGCCGGGGCTCCGCCCCGGACCCCGCGCCTCAAACGCCGGCGAGGCTGGAATTGTCCAGCCTCGCCGGCGTTTGCGTGCTACTCCGCGTCCTCCGCGTTGATGCCCAGGCCCGGGAGGAGGCCCGGGAGGAGGGGTGGGAGGGTGATGTCCGGCTTGGGGAGTTCCGGAGTGCCCGGGGTGGGCGGGGCGGACTGGCCCTGGGGCGGGTTCAGCAGGTCGCCCGTGCCGCCCAGGAGGCCACCCGTGGTCGGGGGTCGGCTGCCGGTGCCCGAGGGGGACGGCGTGGGGCTGCCCGACGGGGTGCCGGTGGCGGGGGCCGACTGCTGCTTGGCGCCCGGGGTGCCCGGTTTGGCCGGGGTGCCGGGTGAGCTGGAGCCGCGGGTCTGCTCCGGTGGCTTGGGGAGCAGGCCTTGGAGCGGCGCCACGTCTTCGTCTATGGCCTGGAACACCGATTCCACCTCGCCGCCCACGTCCGTGAGCTGCGGGGGAAGGTTCGACCGCAGTCGCCCCCACGTGTCGCGGTGGGAGCGGGAGAACGCCGACAGCGCCTGGATCGGGCCGAGCGAGCCGTCCCGTTCGTACGCCGCCTGGAGGAGCCGGTGGCCCTCCGAGGCGTCGTGCTTCATGCCCGCCAGTGCTCGGCGGATCTCGCCCAGGGCCTCGTGGTCCAGGATGTTGCCGCCCCGGCCGCGCTCCATCAGCCTGCGGGCCTCCGACAGGCGGTTCGAGGCCTGGTCGAGATAGAGCTCGCCCCGGTCCGAATCGTCCTCGGCCATCCCCAGCTTCAGGTCCTCCATGCCCCGTTTGACCGGGTAGAGGGAGTCACCGGGTAGGGCGTCGGTGCTGGCAGCGGCCACTCCGCTGAAGGCCCCTGCGGCCACACCCACGGTGAGTCCGCCCGCTGCGATGCCCTTGGACCAGCGGGAGCGGGGCCGCAATTTCCGGAGCGAGGTCGCCCGGTGGGCGCCGCGGCCGGTCCGCTGTTCGGGCACCAGAGGGTCCGATGCGGCACCGCCCCCGGCCCTTTCCTCCAACACCATGGCCTCCATGGCGGCAACGAGCTGGGCTCGCTGCACCACTTTGACCTCGGGGTCCAGCACCGGGCGCGGCATACGTTCGCCGAGCACGCTCGCCAGGGCCAACAACCGGTCGTGGTCGGCAGGTTCGGCAGGTGCCTCGGACTGCTCGGCCGCCGGGTCCGGTTCCGAAAGGTCGGACGGGGTCCGATCCTCCAGGGCCTGGGCGAAGGCGTTCGCCCGCCGGTGCGGAGTCACGTTCGCGATCACTGGCGGCACCTCCTCTCGTCATGACGATCGACTCCCCAAGGTGTCCGGAAGGTTGCCTTCCTTGAGCACATCCACACTTTCGAGTGAGCGGCTTCGGGCAGGGCGTGTCCACAGGGAGCCTGCATTCCGCACAACGAGCGTCGCGGCACTTGGGTTACGGACGAAGGATGATCGGACCACAGCGTCATACAAGGGTCACCGGGTGTGAGTATCAGCGGGCGTCTTCGGGAAGCAGGCGGGCCAGGGTGCGGACCGCCCGGTACTGGAGCGTCTTGATGGCGCCTTCGTTCTTCCCCATCACCCGGGCCGTCTCGGCGACCGAGAGGCCCTGCAGGAAGCGCAGGGTCACGCACTCCTGCTGCTGCGGATTGAGTTTCCGTACGGCCTCCAGCAGGGCCGCGTTGGAGAGGGATTCCAGGACGGAGTCCTCGGGGGACCGTTCCACCTCGTTGGCGTCCAGCATCTCGCCCGTGGTCACTTCCAGGCGGAAGCGGCTGGACTTGAAGTGGTCCGCCACCAGGTTGCGGGCGATCGTCACCAGCCAGGCGCCGAAGTCGCGGCCCTGCCAGGTGAAGGTGGAGATGCGGCGCAGCGCGCGCAGGAAGGTCTCGCTGGTGAGATCCTCCGCGGTCGCCTTGCCGCCGACGCGGTAGTAGATGTAGCGGTAGACCGTGTCGCTGTACTGGTCGTAGAGGCGGCCGAAGGCCTCGGCCTCGCCGGCCTGGGCGCGTTCGACCAGGTCCATCATGCGGGCCTGGTCGCTGTCCGCGGTGGGGCGGCGGGGGGCGGCCTGCGTGCTCGTGCCGGCGGCTCCGGTCGCGGCCGCGGCCGTACGACCTCGTCTGCCCACCGTCGCTCCGCCGTCCGTCAGGGCATAGCAAGGGCCGGCCGGGCCGAGACCGGCAGGGACCGCGGCGGCGAAGGCGGGGACGGCGTACGCGGTGGGGACGAAGCCGCGCAGGTGGTCGAGGACCGTTGCGCGCAGCGTAGCCAGGCCCGAGGCGTCAACCCCGACAGGTGGGTACACGGGACTCCCAGAGGCAGAGCTTCCATCACGTGCAGTGCGGGACCGTTCACCCGTCGTGGCGACAGATGGCCGGTGGCATGCGTTTGAGGAGAATAACGCTTCGTACAGGCAGCGCTACACCCAGTTGCTCAAATCACCGGTTCCGACACTTCTGTTGCGTGTCGAGGGCATATTCAGTCGCGGTTGGTGATCGATTCTTGATCACTTGGGTGTGCGGAATGGTCGCTTCCAGGGGAGCGTGCGACCGAGTCGGGCAGGGCGGAATGCCGGGTCCCGTCCGGGGGTAGGGCTGGGGGAATGTGTGGGTGCGGCGCCGTTGCTGGGGCTCCGCCCCAGACCCCGCGCCTCAAACGCCGGCGGGGCTGAAATGGCCCGGCGCCGTTGCTGGGGCTCCGCCCCAGACCCCGCGCCTCAAACGCCGGCGGGGCTTGATTGGCTACTTGCGGCGGCGGTGCAGGGCGATGGCGGCGGCCGCGCCGCCCGCGATCGCGCCGACGCCGGCGGCCGCCGGGACGCCGACCTTCACGGCCTTGCGGCCGGTGCGATAGTCGCGCAGCCGCCAGTCGTGGGTCCGGGCATGCTTGCGCAGTTTTGTGTCGGGATTGATCGCGTACGGATGTCCGACCAGCGACAGCATCGGGATGTCGTTGTGCGAATCGCTGTACGCGGCGCAGCGTTCGAGATCCAGGCCCTCGGCCGTGGCCAGGGCGCGGACCGCCTCCGCCTTGGCGGGGCCGTGCAGGGGTTCGCCGACCAGGCGGCCGGTGTAGATGCCGTCGACGGATTCGGCGACGGTGCCCAGCGCCCCGGTCAGGCCGAGCCTGCGGGCGATGATCGTGGCGGTCTCGACGGGCGCGGCGGTGACCAGCCACACCTTCTGGCCGGCGTCGAGGTGGGCCTGGGCCAGGGCGCGGGTGCCCGGCCAGATCCGCTCGGCCATGTACTCGTCGTAGATCTCCTCGCCGATGGCCATCAGTTCGGAGACCTTGTGGCCCTTGACGATGGACAGGGCGCTGTCGCGGGCGTCCTGCATGTGCTCGGGGTCCTCGACCCCGGCGAGCCGGAACCAGGCCTGCTGCCAGGCGAAGCGGGCGAGCTCGCGGCGGCGGAAGAACTCGCGCTTGTAGAGGCCGCGGCCGAAGTGGAAGATCGCGGCGCCCTGCATGACGGTGTTGTCGAGGTCGAAGAAGGCGGCGGCGAGGTCGTCGCCGGCGACCGGGAACTCGGCCTCTTCCTCTTCGCCCGTCAGGGCTTCGAGGTCGGTGTCGAGGTCGGGCGCCGTGACGTGCGGGGTTTCTGCCAGCGCTGTCTTCCGCGCGGCCTCGGCAGAGGCCTCGCCTGCCAGTACGCTCCGCGCGCTCGCGGAGCGCCTACGGGGGGTGAGCCATCCGAGAGCGGCCATGCGGCGAGCATAGCCACTGTGTTCGGGAGTTCTCGAACCGATGGGAAACGGAGGCGTTAACACTTCGGGAGAATGGTGTCATGAGCCCTTTGTTGCGCCGCAAGGAAAAGAAGCGTCCCGCGGAGCGGATGGTGACGCTCGTCGGGAAGCCGGGATGCCACCTGTGCGACGACGCACAGGTGGTCATCGAGGAGATCTGCGCGGAGACCGGTGCGCAGTGGGAGAAGAAGGACATCTCGCAGGACGAGGAGCTCTACCGGCTGTATTGGGAGCAGATTCCCGTCGTGCTCGTGGACGGCGAACAGCACACCTTCTGGAGGGTGAACCCGGACCGGCTGCGGCGGGCGTTGGGGGGCTGACCCGCTTCCCGGTTACCATCATGGGCGATTTATGGGGTCTCGGGGGCGTATCTGTGAGGAGTGTGTACGGTTTTGCCCCCTTCTGGATTTGAACGGGTTCGGCGTGCCGTCGGTTCCGACCTCGCTCGCCTCAGTTGCGTGACCCCGGTCACTTTGGTCGGACAAAGCGGACACAATCTTTGTGCACGCGTTCACAAAGGCATAGCCTGCTGTCGACGGGGCGGTCCTGGGACAAGTGGCCGCCTGCAGCCCCGCTCATCCCGCAGGAGCATCGTGGCAACTGGCCGAACTCACCGACCGGCGACCCGCAGCCGAGGTATTCCCGAGGCCACTGTCGCCCGGCTTCCGCTGTACCTGCGCGCGCTCACCGCGCTCTCCGAGCGATCGGTGCCGACGGTGTCCTCCGAGGAGCTCGCGGCCGCCGCCGGAGTCAACTCCGCGAAGCTGCGCAAGGACTTCTCGTACCTCGGTTCCTACGGGACGCGCGGCGTCGGCTACGACGTCGAGTACCTCGTCTACCAGATCTCCCGCGAGCTCGGGCTGACCCAGGACTGGCCGGTTGTCATCGTCGGCATCGGTAACCTCGGCGCCGCGCTGGCCAACTACGGCGGTTTCGCGTCGCGCGGGTTCCGCGTGGCCGCGCTGATCGACGCCGACCCGGCGATGGCCGGCAAGCCGGTGGCCGGGATGCCCGTGCAGCACACCGATGATCTGGAGAAGATCATCGAGGAGAACGGCGTCTCGATCGGCGTCATCGCGACGCCGGCCGGTGCGGCCCAACAGGTCAGCGAGCGGCTGATCGCCGCCGGTGTCACTTCCATCTTGAACTTCGCGCCCACGGTGCTCTCGGTGCCGGAGGGTGTCGACGTGCGCAAGGTCGACCTCTCGATCGAGCTCCAGATCCTCGCCTTCCACGAGCAGCGCAAGGCCGGCGAGGAAGCCGCCGCCGCCGCTGCCGCGGGCGGCTCCTCCGTGGGCGGCGCCGCCCCCGCCGCGGCCGTGGTGCCGCCGGCCGGGCGCGCGGCCGCCGAGGCGCGCAAGGGCAACCCCGAGGGCGACGTGCCGGCGGTGATGCCGGCATGAGTCTGCTCGTCGTCGGTCTGAGCCATCGCAGCGCGCCCGTGAGCGTGCTGGAGCGGGCCTCGCTGTCCGCTGACGCCAAGATCAAGCTGCTGCACGACACGCTGGCCGCCGAGCCGGCGGCCGAGGCGGCCGTGCTCGCCACGTGCAACCGGATCGAGCTGTACGCGGACGTGGACAAGTTCCACGCGGGTGTCGCGGAGCTGTCCACCTTGCTGGCGCAGCACAGTGGTGTCGCGCTGGAGGAGCTCACGCCGTACCTGTACGTGCACTACGAGGACCGGGCCGTGCACCACCTGTTCTCGGTGGCGTGCGGGCTGGACTCGATGGTCGTGGGCGAGGGGCAGATCCTCGGCCAGATCAAGGACGCGCTGGCGCTGGGGCAGGAGCTGCACACCGCCGGGCGGCTGATCAACGACCTCTTCCAGCAGGCGCTGCGGGTCGGCAAGCGGGCGCACTCCGAGACCGGGATCGACCGGGCCGGGCAGTCGCTGGTGACGTTCGGTCTTGAGCAGCTCGCCGTGCACCGTCCGGTGGGCGAGTGGGCCGCCGGGAAGCGGGCGCTGGTGATCGGCGCCGGGTCGATGTCCTCGCTGGCGGCGGCGACGCTGGCGCGGGTGGGTGTGGCCGAGGTCGTGGTGGCGAACCGGACCGCCGAGCGGGCGGAGCGGTTGGCTGAGATTCTGGTTGCCTCGGGCACCGGGGTCGCTGCGCTGGCCATTCCGATGGGTGCGGTTGCCGATGAGCTGGCTCGGGTTGATGTGGTGGTGTCCTGCACCGGGGCCACTGGGCTCGTGCTGACCGCCGATGACGTGCTCGCCGCCGTGTCCTGGGGCTCTGCCCCAGACCCCGCGCCTCAAACGCCGGCGGGGCTGGATATGTCCCCGGCGAGGCTGGATGTGGCTCCCGCTGTGGCGTCGGCCGACGCCACAGGGCTGAACCCCGAGGTGGTGGCTCGGTTGGCTGCTGCCGCCGAAGGTGGGAAGCGGTTGGCCGATGCCGGGGCGGTGCGGACCATCAGTGCTGCCGCGGAGGCGGACGGGTGTCCCGTCGGGGTCGCCGATGGGCGGGCCGCGCTGACCGGGGTCGATGCCAACTCGCTTGAGTTGCACGGGACCTGGGCCGATCAGGGTGAGGCCGCCGCGCAGCGGCAGCCTCGTAAGGCGGTCCGGAATCTCGTGGACGGGGCCGTTGCCACGCGGCTGGCGCTGCTTGATCTGGCCATGCCGCGGGACATCGACGCCGCTGTGCACCGGATTCCCGGTGTGCGGTTGGTTGACATCGAAAGCCTGGCCGAGGCTTCTGCCGATGCGCCCATGGCGGCCGATGTGGATGCCGTGCGGGCGATAGTCACCGATGAGGTGGCCGCGTTCGGGGCCGCCCAGCGGGCCGCGCACATCACCCCCACCGTGGTCGCGCTGCGCGCGATGGCGGCCGAGGTCGTGGCCATGGAAGTGGCCCGGCTCGACGGGCGGGTACCCGATCTCGACGAGCGGCAGCGGGCCGAGGTCACCCAGACCGTGCGCCGCGTCGTCGACAAACTGCTCCACGCGCCGACCGTGCGCGTCAAGCAGCTCGCGAGCGAGCCCGGCGGCGCCGGGTACGCCGAGGCGCTGCGCGAACTTTTCGATCTCGACCCGCAGACGGTGGCCTCCGTCAGTCAGGCCGACAAGAACGACGATCCAGGACGGGCATCATGAACCCACGTCTCGACCAGCCCCTCCGGCTCGGCACGCGGCGAAGCAAGCTGGCCATGTCCCAGTCGGGCCATGTCGCCGAGGCCGTACGGGCGATCACCGGCCGCCCCGTGGAGCTCGTGGAGATCACGACCTACGGTGACGTGTCGCGGGAGCACCTCGCGCAGATCGGCGGGACGGGCGTCTTCGTCACGGCCCTGCGCGACGCGCTGCTGCGCGGCGAGGTCGACTTCGCCGTGCACTCGCTGAAGGACCTGCCGACGGCGCAGCCCGACGACCTCGTGATCGCGGCCATGCCGCAGCGCGAGGACGCGCGGGACGCGCTCGTGGCGCGGGACGGGCTGACCTTCGAGCAGCTGCCCGACGGTGCGCGGATCGGCACCGGATCGCCGCGGCGGACGGCCCAGCTGAACCACTACGCCCGTTCCCTCGGCAAGCGGATCGAGACCGTGCCGATCCGCGGGAACGTGGACACGCGCATCGGGTTCGTGCGCGACGGCGAGCTGGATGCCGTCGTGCTCGCCGCCGCCGGGCTCAACCGGATCGGGCGCGGTGATGAAGCGACCGAACTGCTCGCGGTCGACCACATCCTGCCCGCTCCCGGCCAGGGTGCCCTGGCCGTGGAGTGCCTCGCGTCCAACGCGGACCTCATCGCCGCGCTCGGCGAGCTCGACGACCCGTACACCCGGGCCGCCGTGACCGCCGAGCGTTCCCTGCTCGCCGCCCTGGAGGCCGGCTGCAGCGCACCCGTGGGCGCGCTCGCCGACCTGTTGGCCGACGGGCAGATTGTCAATGAAATGCGCCTGCGCGGCGTCGTCGGAACCCTCGACGGCTCGACGCTGGTGCAGCTGTCCACCACCGGTCCCGTGCCCCAGTCGTACGACGAGGCCATGGCGCTCGGCCGCGAACTCGCGGACGAGATGCTGGCCAAGGGCGCGGCCGGTCTGATGGGGGAGCGATCGCTTTGAACCCCTCAAGTCCGACCACCTCCGCTTTTCCGGCCGTCGCCGCCCACGGACACGTCACCTTCCTCGGTGCCGGCCCCGGCGACCCGGGTCTGCTGACGCTGCGCGCCGTCGAGGCGCTCGCGGCCGCGGACGTACTGATCGCGGAGCCCGACGTGCTCGACGTCGTACGTACGCATGCCCGGGCGGGTGTGGACACGCCGCAGCTGACGATCGCTGACGAAGTGTCAGCAGCCGCCGGGGTGCCGGTGATCCGGGACGCCGCCAATCTTGTCATGGAGGCCGCACGCTCCGGCAGGCGGGTCGTCCGTGCCGTCACCGGCGACCCCGGGCTCGACGGGAACGCGGCCGGCGAGATGCTGGCCTGCGCCACCGAGGGCATCCCCTTCGAGGTGGTGCCGGGTGTCGCGACGGCCGTCGGCGTGCCCGCGTACGCGGGTGTGCCGCTGCGGGGCGAGCAGGGCGCGGACGTCCGGTTCGTCGACGCCCGCAACGCGTCGGCGCGCTGCTGGAGCGAGGTGGGTGCCAGCGACGGGATCCTCGTCGTCTCCGCCACCCTGGAGACGGTGTCGGCCGCGGCCTCCGAGCTGGTGAGTGCGGGGCGCAAGCCCGACACCCCGCTGACGGTGACCGTCGCCGGTACGACCACGCGGCAGCGGACCTGGTCCGCGACGCTGGGGACCATCGCCCAGGTGTTCAAGCAGGGCAAGGTGCTGCCGTCGCCCGAGGGCGCCCGGCCGGTCATAGCCGTGGTCGGTGAGCACAGCGCCGCCGCGCGGCGTGAGGACATGGCCTGGTTCGAGTCGAAGCCGCTGTTCGGCTGGCGGGTCCTCGTGCCGCGCACCAAGGAGCAGGCCGCCTCGCTCTCCGACCAGCTGCGTTCGTACGGCGCGGTGCCGCACGAGGTGCCGACCATCGCCGTGGAGCCGCCGCGGACCCCGCAGCAGATGGAGCGGGCCGTGAAGGGGCTGGTGACGGGCCGGTACGAGTGGATCGCTTTCACGAGCGTCAACGCCGTGAAGGCGGTGCGCGAGAAGTTCGAGGAGTACGGGCTCGACGCGCGGGCCTTCGCGGGCATCAAGGTTGCCGCGGTGGGCGAGCAGACCGCCGCCGCGCTGGTGGAGTTCGGTGTGAAGCCGGACCTCGTGCCGAGCGGGGAGCAGTCCGCGGCCGGGCTGCTGGAGGACTGGCCGCCGTACGACCCGGTCTTCGACCCGATCGACCGGGTGTTCCTGCCGCGGGCGGACATCGCGACCGAGACGCTGGTCGCCGGGCTGATCGAGCTCGGGTGGGAGGTCGACGACGTCACCGCCTACCGGACGGTGCGGGCGTCGCCGCCGCCGGCGGACACGCGCGAGGCGATCAAGGGGGGCGGGTTCGATGCCGTTCTCTTCACATCGTCGTCTACGGTGCGGAACCTGGTCGGTATCGCCGGGAAGCCGCACAACGTGACCGTGATCGCGTGTATCGGGCCGGCGACGGCCAAGACGGCGGAGGAGCACGGGCTGCGGGTGGACGTGCTGTCGCCCGAGCCGTCGGTTTCGAAGCTGGCGGAGGCGCTGGCCGAGTACGGGGCGGCGCGGCGTGAGGCGGCCAAGGAGGCCGGGGAGTCGGTGTTCCGGCCGAGTGAGCGGCGGCCGGGGGCTCGGCGTCGGCGCACCACCTAGCCGTACACCTAGCGGTGGGCTGAGCGGGAACGAGGGCGGGGCCCGGTGCGATTGCGCCGGGCCCCGCCCTCGTCCGCTGTCCAGGCAGCGGCCTGCCGGCCGCCCCGGGGCTCCGCCCCGGACCCCGCGCCTCAAACGCCGGCGGGGCTGGATGTGCCGCCGGCGAGGCTGGATGTGCCGCTGGCGGGGCTGGGTTTGGCCGCACCTGCGAGCGCAGATGAGCCAAAATCCAGCCCCTCCGGCGTTTGAGGAGCGGGGTGCGGGGCGGAGCCCCGGATCTTTGGGCCGCGCCCGCGCAGCCCCTAGGCTTGTTGGGACTGTTCTCGAGGCTCGAAGAGGCGAATGACATGGGCACGTACGGATCCTTCCCCGGCTCGCGGCCGCGCCGGCTGCGGACCACCCCGGCCATGCGGCGGATGGTCGCGGAGAACCGGCTGCATCCCTCGGACCTGATCCTGCCGGCGTTCGTGCGGGAGGGGATCTCCGAGCCGCTGGCGATCTCGGCGATGCCGGGCGTGGTCCAGCACACGCGGGACACGCTGCGGAAGGCGGCCGTGGAGGCGGTCGAGGCGGGCGTCTCGGGGATCATGCTCTTCGGGGTCCCGGCGGACGAGAACAAGGACGCGCTGGGCACGGCGGGCACCGAGCCGGACGGGATCCTGCAGGTCGCCATTCGCGATGTGAAGGCCGAGGTCGGGGATGATCTGGTGATCATGTCCGATCTGTGTCTCGACGAGTACACGGACCATGGGCATTGTGGGGTGCTCGACGAGAACGGGCGCGTCGACAACGACGCGACCCTGGAGCGGTACGCCGAGATGGCGCAGGTCCAGGCAGACGCGGGCGTTCACGTGGTCGGGCCCAGCGGGATGATGGACGGCCAGGTCGGCGTCATCCGGGACGCGCTCGACGAGACCGGGCACGAGGACGTGTCCATCCTGGCGTACACGGCCAAGTACTCGTCCGCCTTCTACGGGCCCTTCCGCGAGGCCGTCGCGTCCTCGCTGCAGGGTGACCGCAAGACCTACCAGCAGGACCCGGCGAACGCCCGCGAGTCGCTGCGCGAGCTGGCGCTGGACCTGGAGGAGGGCGCCGACATGGTCATGGTCAAGCCGGCCGGCCCGTACCTCGACATCCTGTACCGGGTCGCGCAGACGGTGGACGTGCCGGTGGCCGCGTACCAGATCAGCGGCGAGTTCGCGATGATCGAGGCGGCCGCGGAGAAGGGCTGGATCGAGCGGGACCGGGCCATCCTGGAGACCCTGCTGGGCATCAAGCGAGCCGGCGCCGACACGATCCTCACCTACTGGGCCACCGAGGTGGCGGGCTGGCTCCGCGAAACCCGCTGACCGCAACCGGCAGCGTCAACTGGTTCGTCTTTGGGGCCGGTTGGGCTACGTTGACGGTGGGGGTGGGGGAACTGAACGGATTCACGGGCGTCTTACGGGTCCCGGGCATGCGGCGGAGGCTGCTGGTCACGCTCGGCGCGGTGCTGCTGTTCCGGCTGGGGCAGAACCTGCCCGTGCCGGGCGTGGAGGGAGTGGATGGCGTGCTGCCGGGCGGCCCGGGCGGCGGCCTCCTGGACCTGTTCACCGGCGGCGGCCTGCACGGCCCCTCCGCCCTCGCGCTCGGCGTGCTGCCGCTCTACGCCGCGAGCGTGCTGCTCGCGCCCTTTCCGAAGGCCGACCGCTACCGGCGGGCGCTCACGCTCGGCCTCGGCGTTCTCGGGGGCACGGTGGTGGCGGTCGCCGCCGCCGCCGACGGGACGCCCTTGCTCAGGCTCGTCGTCCTGGCGGTTTGTGTCGCCGCCGGTACGGCGGTCGCCCTGCGGCTGGCCGAGGTGATCAGCGACCGCGGGCTGGGGGACGGGCCCTCGCTGCTGCTCCTGACCCAGTTCGCCGCGGTGTTCCCCGGCCAGGTGCGGGCGGCCGACAGCGGTCCGGCCCTGGTCGTCGTCCCCGCCGTGGGACTCGTCGTCGTCCTCGCCGTCGTCACGGCACGGCAGGCCCAGCGGCGCGTACCGGTGCAGCGGGCGAAGGGCATGCGGGGCCGCTGGCGGCACTCGACCGACACCGTCCACATTCCGATCCGCGTGGACCAGGCCGGCTACAACCCCATGGTGTGGGCCTGCCTGCTGGTGTCCGTCCCCGCCTGGCTGTGGTGGCCGTCCGCCCTCTGGTACCTGCCGGTCGCGTTCGTCGCCGTCGTCCTCGGCATGTACGTGTGCGCGCTGCGGGTCCTGGACCCCGGGGAGGTCGCCCGGGACATCGAGCGGCAGGGCGGCTTCGTCCCGGGCATCCGGCCGGGGCCGCCGACCGCCGCCTACCTGGGCCACGTACGGTCCCGGCTGGCCCGGTGCAACGGCCTGTACTCCGGCTTCCTCGTCCTGCTCCCCATGACGGCCCTGGCCGCGCTCGGCATCGACGCCGACGCCCCGCTCAGCGCCCCCGGGATCCTGGCCGCCACCGGGGTCGGGATGATCGTCGCCCGGGCCGTGGCCCAGGAGGCCGAGACCGCGAACCTCATGCACCGGTACGAGCCCGTGGTGCGCCAGTCCTAGCGCTCGCGTACGCGGCACCGGGGGCGCACCCTGGAAGTCAAAGGGTGACCCTGGAGGTGATGCACCATGTCCACGCTGGTCGGGTGGCATGTGGAGCTGGAATTCACCGAGGAAGGCCACCGCACGAGTGCGGCGGCCATGGTCAGACTCGGTGACGGCAATGAGGTGAAGGCGCGCGGCTACGCCCTGCGTCACCCGTCCGACCCGGAGCAGCTGAGGGTCGGAGAGGAGATCGCGGGAGCCCGTGCGCTCATGGATCTCGCGACGCAGCTGCTGACGAAGGCACACGGTGAGATCGACGAGGTGACCGGGCGGCATTCGTATCCGCTGAGCCGCTGATTCACCTTCGTGGCAGGGCGGTCCAGGCCGCAGTGGCCGGGCCGCCCGTCACCGTGTCCGGCGGCGGAACAGGACGGCCGTCAGGGCCACGGCGAGGACCGTGATGGCCGCGCACCAGGCCAGGGCGACGTACGGGGCGTTCCCCGCGGGCCGGTCCAGGAGCAGGGCGCGGAGGGATTCGATCACCGGGGTGAGCGGCTGGTGGTCGGCGAAGCCGTGGAGCCAGCCCGGCATGGTGTCGATGGGGACGAAGGCGCTGGACGGGTAGGGCAGGAACATCATCAGGAACGTGAACCCGCCCGCCCCCTCGGGGGACTTGGCGAGCAGGCCGAGGGCCGCGGCCAGCCAGGAGATCGCCGTGATGTAGGCGATGAGGAGCCCGGCGGCGGCGAGGAAGGCGGGGGCGCCGGCCTGGGGGCGGAAGCCGATGGCGAGGGCGACGGCGAGGACCAGGGTCGTGGAGAGCAGGTTGCGCGCGACCGAGGCCGTGACGTGCCCGGTCAGGATGGGGATGCCGCCGATGTCCAGGGAGCGGAAGCGGTCGATGACGCCGCCCCGCATGTCGTCGGCGACGCTCACGGCCGTGCTCGCCGCCCCGAAGCCCGCGCAGAGCAGCATGGCTCCCGGCACGACGTACGTGACGTACGCGGTGCCGGTGTCGATGGCCCCGCCGAAGAAGTAGACGAAGATCAGCATCAGCATGACGGGCAGCATCAGCGCGGTGATCAGGGCGTCGGGCTGCCGGCTGCTGATGCGCAGGCTGCGGCCGGCGAGGGCGAGGGCGTTGGTGCTCATGGGGCGGCTCCCGTCAGGGTGAGGAACACGTCGTCGAGGGTGGCGCTGCGGACCGCGAAGCGGTCGACGGTGGTGCGGTCGGGGTCGAGTTCGTCGAGCAGGGCGCGCACGTGGGCGGCAGTGCCGTCGGTGGGCAGGCCGAGGGTGAGCTCCTCGGGGGCGTGGTGGACGGCGCGCGGGGCGAGCGTGTCGTAGGCGGCCCGGGTGGTGAGGATCAGGTCGAGCCGGTGCCCGGCGACGCGGGACTTGAGCTCGGCCGGGGTGCCCTCGGCGGCGATCCGCCCGTCGGCGAGGACGGCGACGCGGTCGGCGAGCCGGTCGGCCTCCTCCAGGTACTGGGTGGTGAGCAGCACGGTCGTGCCGTCGGCGCGCAGTTCCCGTACGAGGTCCCACAGGTCCTGGCGGCTGCGCGGGTCGAGGCCGGTGGTGGGCTCGTCGAGGAAGAGCACCTCGGGCCGGGAGACCAGGCTCGCGGCGAGGTCGAGGCGCCGGCGCATGCCGCCCGAGTACGTCTTCGCGGTGCGCCCGGCGGCCTCCGCGAGCCCGAAGCGGTCGAGCAGCTCGTCGGCGCGGGTACGGGCGGCGCGCGGGGAGAGCCCGGAGAGCCGGCCCATCATGCGGAGGGTCTCGGCGCCGGTCTGGAGCTCGTCGACGGCCGCGAACTGCCCGGCGAGGCTGATGCGTTCGCGGACGAGGCCCCGATCGGCGGTGATGTCGTGGCCGGCGATGAGGGCGGTGCCGGAGTCGGGGGCGGTGAGGGTGGCCAGGATCCGGACGGTGGTCGTCTTGCCGGCGCCGTTGGGTCCGAGGAGGGCGAGGACGCTGCCGCGCGGGACGGCCAGGTCGATGCCGTCGAGGACGCGGAGGTCGCCGTAGGACTTGGTCAGGGCGGAGGCGTACACCCCGAGGCCGTATGTGGTCATCGGACCACGCTCCCTTCTGCGTATGGGTTACGCGCTTCTGTGTAAGTAATACACAGAACTAGGATGTGGGTCAATCAGGTAGGCGGGAGGAGGGCGGCCATGGCGGACGAAAGCGGCGACACCGGACTCCCGGCGAGCCTGGAGATGGCCTGGGGCCTGCGCGAACGCCCCGGCAAGGGCCCGCGCCCCACGCTGACGCTGGCGAGGATCGTGGACGCGGCCGTGCACCTGGCCGCCACCGAGGGCATGGACGCCGTCTCCATGGGCCGCGTGGCCAAGGAGCTGGGCGCCTCGACGATGTCCCTCTACCGGTACGTCACGGCGAAGGAAGAGCTCTACATCCTGATGTCCGAGGCGGGTGTGGGCACCCCGCCGCCGCTGCCCTCCGGCGGGGAGGGGATGGGCTGGCGGGAACTGGTGTCGGACTGGGCGTACGCGCAGCGGACCGTCCTCCAGGCCAACACCTGGATCCTGCGCATCCCGCTGAACGCGCCGCCGGTCGGCCCGAACCAGCTCGCCTGGATGGAACGCGGCCTCGCCGCCTTCGCCGGCACGGGCCTGGAGGAGAGCGAGAAGCTCTCGGCGATGATGCTGGTCGGCGGCTTCGTACGGAACGAGGCGACCCTTGCCGCCGACATGATGGACGCCATCATGAAGAACGGCGTCTCACCGGACCAGGTGGTGACCCAGTACGTACGCACGCTGCGACTGCTGACCGCCCCGGACAGTCACCCGGCCGTGACGCGGCTGCTGGAGTCTTCGGCGTTCACGGGCTCCGGCGAGCCGGACTTCCAGTTCCGCTTCGGCCTGGCCCGCCTGCTGGACGGTTTGGCCGCGCTGATCAGCTCCCGCTGACCCAGCCGGTGAGTCCCGACCAGGCGGCGGGGGCCAGGTCCAGGACGGGGCCGTCGCTGACCTTGCTGTCCCGGACGTGGACCTGGGTCGCGCCGGTGGCGACCTCGACGCAGGCGTCGCCGTCCTCTCCGCTGTACGAGGACTTCCGCCATGCGACGGCCACTTCCAGGCACTGGCCGCCGTCGCTGCCGCTGTAGCTGGACTTGAACCACTTCAGTGCGGTCGTGGCGCTCATGTCTCTCCTAGCAGGCGGTCCAACAGGCCCCGCGTCTGCTCGGTGTTGAGGGCCTGTGTCCGCAGCATCGCATACCTCCGGGCCAGGATGCTGACCTCATCCGGGTCTGAGATGAGTTGGCTTCCGCGTTGGCTTTCGGCGTAGCCGAGGTGCTGGTGATCCGGGGTCTCCAGGAGGGTGAAAGGGCCGTCGAGTGCCGCGTGGGAAGTGCGGCCCAGGGGCATCGCCTGGAGGCTTACGTCCGGCAGGTCGGCGCATTCGCGGAGGTGGCGCAGTTGTTCCGCATACACCTCGTCACCACCGAGCCGGTCGCTGAGTACGGCTTCCCAGACGACGAAGCTCAGTGTCGGCGGATTGCTGCGGCGCAGTATCGCCTGGCGGGCGAGGCGCTTGGTGATGAGCGCCTCGATCTCCTCCTCCGGATGGGCCGGGACGCGGCACGCGAACACCGCACAGGCATAGTTCCTCGTCTGGAGCAGGCCTGGTACGACCTGGTTGTCGAACCAGGACAGGGTGATCGCGGCCTTCTCAAGGTCCATGTACTCCTCGGCCCACGGTGGAGTCACATCGATCTCCGGCATCTCGTGCGCTGCGACGGTCAGCGTGCCCGGTAGGCCCAGGTAGCGGTCCATGAGTTCGGCGACGTTCGGCATCAACGCCCGGCGGCCCTGCTCGATGGACGCGATGGTCTCCTCGTCCAGCCGGACCAGCTCTCCGAGCTGCTTCTGGGTCAGGTTCTTGGCGATTCGGGCGGCGGCCACCATCTTGCCGACCATCTTCATGGTCGTAGCGTTCGGCCGTGCGCGTTTCCTCGGTGGCATGACAGCGAACTCCCCGCCCGTGCATGTGGACTACCCCGTACCAACCCGTACTCATGAAGGAGTACGGGTCGGCGCTCAGCCACAGGCTAGTCACGGGGAGCGACGATCGTCCCGTGAATCTCCATACTCAACCGGCCCTCGTGCGCGAGCGGCTCTACCTCCGGTCACCCCAAACCATCGCAGCTGCACGCCAGTTCACACGCGACACCTTGCAGGCATGGGGGCTGCCGGCCCGCCACGACGACATGTCGCTCTGCGTGAGCGAGCTGGCCACCAACGCCCTCCGCCACGGCGTCCCGCGAGGGAGGGGCTACCTGCTACGGCTGCTCGCCTTCGACGGGACGGTCCGGATCGAGGTGCACGACAGCGGCCCGGGGCTGTCGCGGATCACCGGGCGGCCGCCGGGGATGGGGCTGACGCTCGTACGGGCGGTTGCCGATGACTGGGGGGTGCTGGCCCGGACCCCCGGCAAGGTGGTGTGGTGCGAGGTCCGGGTCGGGTAGCTAGCCCCCGGCGGTCAGGGTGGCGGCGAGCCGCATCCGCTCGTCCAGCTGCTTCCGCACCCGGTCCAGGGTCTCCGCGTTCTTCTCCACCAGCCGTTTCTGGTAGGCGACTTCGACGGTGTACCAGGTGCCGACCAGGTTCGTCCGCTGCTTGCAGTCCACGTCCTGTTTGGCGATGGCGACGGCCTGCGGGCCGCTGATGTTGGAGTCGTTGATGCCCGGCGGCTGGTCCAGCGGGTTCTTCATGGCGTAGCCCTGCTTGCCCATGCACTCGCTCCAGGACGCGGTGGCCGCGCGGACCCGGCTGTCGTCGCGGGAGCGGGCGAAGGCCTCGAAGCCGAACTCCTGCGGGACCATCATGTCCACGGTGTCCTTGGCCGGGTTGTACAGCTTGAGGGCGCTCTCGCGCAGGCAGCCGCCCGCCGGGACCTTCTGGCCGCCGACGACCGTGGTCGCCACGTCGGAGGTCTCCGCCTCCTCCTGGCTCATCGGGACCGGCTTGGAGGGGTCGACCTCCAGCCCGTGCAGCACCAGCTTCTCGTTGGGGGCGAGCGGCGGCTGCGGCGGCCGCTGGGTGCCCTTCGCCGCCGGGTTCTCGTACCCGATCCGCTCGGCCTCGGCGGCGTCGGAGACCCCGTAGCGCCGGGCGTTGTCCTTCTTGGCGGCCGGGTCGGCCTGCCGCCGCAGCTGGTAGCGGAAGCCGTAGCGCTGCATGCACCGGTCGACGAGCACATCCTGGGCCTGGTCGAGGAGCCCGCGCTGCCTGGGGTCCGGGATGTACGGGTCCAGGGGGTAGCCGAGGTCCCGGCTCGCGAGCAGCGCCGGTACGGCGCCGATCTCGGGTTCCTTGCCGGAGTCGCCGCCGCCGGCGTCGTCCGGGGCGGCGCAGCCGGTGAGCAGGAGCGTCAGTACGGCTGCGGAAGCCGCCAGGGCGGGCAGGGCGGGGCGCGGCGGGAACATGGCGACTCCGGAGGGCGGGGGCAGGGGCGTCTGCGGGGCGGCAGTCCCGGCCCGGCGGCTGCGGAGGGCGGGACTGCCGTCTCGTGCGTGCCTAGCTGACGAAGTAGGCCGAGGAGATCGTGTTGGTGAACGTCGAGTTGGTGTTGCCCCGGGCGCCGGCCGGGAGGGTGGCGTTGTAGCCCTGGCCCGCGTAGCCGGTGTAGACGATCCACGCGTAGAAGTCCCTGTTCAGGTACGACTCCGTGTAGTTGTCGACGAGCTGCTTGGCGCAGCTCTTCTGGCCTTTGAAGAAGTCGTCCCCGAAGGTGTTGTCGTTGGTGTAGAGGTCGAAGACCGAGTCGGTCTGGTTCTTGTAGCAGAACAGGCCGAACTCCCCGTCGGTGAGCCAGCCGTCCTTCTCGGCGGCGGAGGCCGGGCCGGCGCCGATGCCTATCGTGGCGAGGATCAGGCCGGCAGCGGCGGCAGCGCGCAGTGAAGTGCGAAGCTTCATCGGGAATGCCCTTCATTCACATCGTCGTGGTCGACGGTCGGGATTTCGGCCATGGCGGCGACCGGGAGCTGACCGCGGAGAAGTCGATCACGCCGGGGCGGTCGCCGCAACTGTCCCTGAGTACAGGGTGTTTGGGGGATCCGTTGCCCTATGGTGCGAAGACACAAGGCGCCTTAGGAGGCTTGCTGTGCCCTGCAGATGGGTCCGATCCGTCGCCGCTCCCGCCCTGCTCTCCCTCCCGCTCCTGCTGGCCGGCTGTTCCGGTGGGGATTCCGGTTCCGGTTCCGCGTCCGCCCCGGCTTCGGCCCAGCCCTCCGCCCTTGTGTCGGGCGAGCCCTCCGGTGCGCCGTCCAGGCTGCCCAAGGGCACGGTGCTTCCCGAGATGGCCGCCTACTTCCAGTGCCTGAAGGACAAGGGGCTGCCGATGAAGGACACCCCTTCCGGGATTCCGGTTGTGGACGATTCCGCGGATCCGGACAAGGTCAAGGAAGCGGACCGCGCCTGCGAGAGCCTGGTGCCGGTGGCGCCGGTGAGCGCCGAACAGCACGCCGAAGCAAGGGATTTCACCGCGTGCATGCGGGCGAACGGCATCGCCGAGTTCCCCGACCCCGATCCGCGGACCGCCCGGCACGACTACGAGCACCTCGACCTGAAGGGCTCCCGGGAAGGGGTCGACGCCCTGCAGGCATGCGGGAATCGAGGCAGGGTGCAGTGAGCGTCAGGCCGGGTGCGAGCGGCGGGGCGGGGCGGTGGGCGGTCAGGGGGTGCCCGGCGGGCCGGGTCCTTCCCCGATCCGCCGGACGTTCCCTCCGCTACGCCGGGTCCTCGGGCGGGGTCGAGGCCGTGATGACCGAGAAGGTGCCGCCCTGGGGGTCGGCGAGTACGGCCATCCGGCCCGCCACCATGTCGAAGGCCGGGGCCATGACGCTGCCTCCGGCGCGTTCGGCGGCGGCCTGGATCTCGTCGACGCTGTCCACGCTGAAGTACGGCATCCAGTGCGGCGGCACCCCGGCCGGGAGCTGGGCCAGGTCCATCATCCCGGCCACCGCCCGCCCGCCCACCTTGAACTCGGTGTAGACGTCGGCGCCAGGCATCGTGGAGCGGGCCGTGCTGACCGGCAGGATCGCGGAGTAGAAGGCGGCCGCGGCGGGGACGTCGGGGGTGTTCAGCTCGTTCCAGACGAGCGCGCCGTGCTCGTTGACGATGCCCGCGCCCTCGAAGGTGCCGGGCTGCCACAGGCCGAAGACGGCGTTGGTCGGGTCGGTGATGAAGGCCATCCGGCCCAGGTCCATGACGTCCATCGGGCCCATCATGACCGAGCCGCCGGCGTCGGTGACGGCCTTGAGGGCGCCGTCCAGGTTGTCGGTGGACAGGTAGGTGTTCCACACGGTCGGCGGCATCGGGTCCGGCACGCTGCCGTCCGGGTTGGACGCCTTCATGATCCCGGCGACCGGCTTGCCCTTGAGGTGGCAGACCGAGTACCCGCCGGTCTCCGCCGGGCCGATCTCGCCCTGCCAGCCGAAGAGGTCGCAGTAGAAGTCCAGGGCCGCCTGCTGGTCGGGGACCATCAGGTCGATCCAGCAGGGGGTGCCGGGCTTGTAGGGGCCGTTCATGTCGGGCACGGATGCCTCCGGGGGTGTGGTGCGGCTGGGGGCTGGACGGGCCGTCCCCTACCCGGCCCGGCGGGCCCGAACCGGGCCGTACGGGTGATGCCCGGCGAGCGCGAGGCGGGCCGCGGCCCAGCCGAAGCCGAGGCACGCCGGGGTGTAGAGCGCGAGGTTGAGGACGTAGAAGGGGCTGTCGGGCGGGCTGTCGAGGAGCCCGGCGGCCCACCCCAGCCCCGCGAGGGCCCGTACGCCCATCCCGGCGGCCACGGCCGCGGTGACGGCCCGGGCGAGTCGTCCGCCGCGCCCGCGGGAATGCGCGAGGACGGCGGCGGCCCCGGCCAGCGTCAGCGCGGCCAGCGGCAGCACCGCGGGCGGCGCGAAGGAGGTCTCGATGCCGAGGACGGCGAGCGAGAGGGCCCGGGTGTCGGCGGCGGGCCAGGTCGCGCCGGTGGCCCAGTACAGGTGCAACAGCCCGTCGGCGGCGAGGAGTCCGGCCAGCGCGAGCCCGGTGCGGTGTCGTGTCGTGGTCTTCATGTGAAAAGGGAGGGGGCCCACAGGGAGAACATTCCCTGTGGGCCCCGTCACACCGGTGCGATCGTCCGGCTTGCTCAGGCGGTGGTGCGGCGGCGGCGGCCCGTGCCGGCGACCAGGGCGGCGCCCATGGCCAGGGCCACGCCCGCGCCGCCGAGGGCCCAGGTGGTGGCCGCGTCGGCGCCGGTGGCGGCGAGCTCGCCGCCGGTGTTGCCGCCGGTGTTGCCGCCGGTGGTGGTGTCGCCGATCGGCTTGGCACCGCCGTTGGGCTTCGGCTGGTTGCCGCTCTCGTCCTTGCCGCCGGTCTCCGGAGCGGCGGCGACGAGCTTCGTCAGCTGCGGCTTGGACTGCGACCGGGTGATCCCGTCCTCGGGGCCGTCGCCC
This sequence comes from Streptomyces sp. NPDC059989, assembly GCF_042736975.1. Taxonomy (NCBI): domain Bacteria; kingdom Bacillati; phylum Actinomycetota; class Actinomycetes; order Kitasatosporales; family Streptomycetaceae; genus Streptomyces; species Streptomyces sp. NPDC059989. The sequence goes on along the minus strand of NZ_JBHWUO010000037.1, from coordinate 52,922 downwards.
AGCGGGGACATGCCGAAGCTGCGGATGATCAGATCGCCCTTCGGGGCGTCGGCGGTGAAGCGGACGCGGACCTGGACGTCGAAGCTCTGGCCGGCCTTGACGGGGCCGCCGGCGAGGTCGAAGCCCATGAACACGCCGTCATCGGTCAGGTTCTCGGCCTCGTGCCAGCCGGCCTTGCCGTTCTTGTCCTTGCTCAGGACCTCGACCTTGAGCTGGTCCGCCTTCATCGACACCCAGTCCGGGCGGGCCAGGACCAGGCCGAGGAAGAACTCGTCCAGCGACTTCCCGCCCGCGTTGTCGACGTGGACGGAGAGGGTGGTCCAGCCGCCGCCCACCGCGATGGTGTCCGGTACGCCGTTCACCGTCAGCGCGGGGCCGTCGACGATCTCCGGGCCCTCGTGGCCACCGGTCGCGCCGCTGATCTTCGCGAAGTACCAGCTGGCGGGGGAGTGGTTGGTGCCGTTCGCGGTGCGGCTCTCGCCGTCCGAGTACAGCTCGAAGGGCAGGACCGGGGTGTCCGCCGCGAAGCTGATCCGGACGTCGACGGTGTAGACCTTGCCGCTGGCGACGTTCGGAGTGGTCCCCAGCTTGTACTGGAGGCCGGGGCCCAGCTCCTCGCCCTGGACGAGCGTGGCGGACTGCCAGGAGCCGCCGGCGCCGCGCCACTCGACCTTGACCTGGGAGGGCTTGAACTTGCCGTCCGCCTCCATGATGTTCAGGGCCGGAGTGTAGTTGGGCACCGCGATGTGGCCGGAGTTGTCGACCGTCACCTTCAGCGGCGTCCAGCTGCCGTCGGGCTTGAAGCCGTCCTTCGGGATGCCCGCCACCGTGACCTCGGGACCCATGAGGATCCCGTCGGACTCGGCGTCCTGCTCGTCCTCGCCGGCCTTGGCGTCCTTCGACGGCTGCTCGGGCTTCGGCGCCGCCGGCGCCGGCGGCGCGGGCTTCTCCGCCACCGGCGAGGGCGCGGGCGCGGGCACTTCGAGGACCGGGGTGGTGGCCTCCGGGGCCTTGCCGGTCTCGCCGGTGCCGGGCGCGGCGTCTTCCTGCGGCGCGGTGTCCGGGACGATCACGGCAGGCTGGTCGGCAGCCATCGCGGGCGTGGACAGCAGGGCCGTCGGACCGGCCACGGCGACCGCCGCCACGGCGGCAATGCGCTTGATCTTCTTCACTTGGTTTCCCCCCGAAGCTCTTTTTGAACGCGATCAGGTTAAGCGAGGCGGAGGGATTTCAAACGGCTGGGAGATCACGAATCGCAAACGGCCCCGGCAGCAGCTGCCGGGGCCGTACGTTTCGCGCGGGTTGTGCCGATGTCAGAGCTTCTCGGGGGTCCGGATCCCGAGGAGGGACATGCCCTTGCCGAGGGTGCGGGCCGTCAGGTCGCACAGGAACAGGCGGTTCTCGACCTGCGCCGGGGTGTCCGCCTTCAGGACGGGGCACTCCGCGTAGAAGGTCGTGTAGAGCGAGGCCAGCTGGTAGAGGTACGCCGCCAGCTTGTGCGGGGCGTGCTCCGACGCCGCCTCGGCGATGAGCTCGCCGAAGTGGTCCAGGTGCAGGCCCAGGGCGCGCTCCGCCGGGGCGAGGGCGAGCTCCGGGTGGGCGGTGGGCTGCGCGTCCCCGGACTTGCGCAGGATGGACTGGATACGGGCGTACGCGTACTGGAGGTACACGGACGTGTCACCCGTCAGCGAGACCATCTGGTCCAGGTCGAACTTGTAGTCGCGCGCGGCGGAGGTGGACAGGTCCGCGTACTTCACCGCGCCGATGCCGACCTGAACGGCCCGCTCGCCGATCTCGGCCTCGGACAGGTCCTTCGCCTTCTCCCGTACGACGGCCGCCGCGCGGTCGATGGCCTCGTCGAGGAGGTCCACCAGCCGGACCGTCTCGCCCTCACGGGTCTTGAACGGCTTGCCGTCCTTGCCGAGGACGGTGCCGAAGGCCAGCTGCACGGCCTTGACCTCGTCGTTCAGCCAGCCCGCCCGGCGCGCCGTCTCGAAGACCATCTTGAAGTGCAGGGACTGCCGCGCGTCGACCACGTAGATCAGCTCGGTCGCGCCCAGCTTGCCCACCCGGTCGCGGATCGCGGAGAGGTCGGTGGCCGCGTAGCCGAAGCCGCCGTCCGACTTCTGCACGATCAGCGGGGTCGGGTTGCCGTCCGGGCCCTTGACGTCGTCGAAGAACACGCACAGCGCGCCATTGGAGCGGACGGCGACGCCCGACTCCTCCAGCAGCTTGCACGTCTCGACCAGCATGTCGTTGTAGCCGGACTCGCCGACCACGTCGGCGTCCTGGACGTCCATGTCCAGCTTGTCGAAGACGGAGTAGAAGTAGATCTTCGACTCGTCCACGAACCGCTGCCACAGCGCGAGGGTCTCCGGCTCGCCGGCCTGGAGGTCCACCACCCGGGCCCTGGCCCGCGTCTTGAACTCCTCGTCGGAGTCGAAGAGCGCGCGCGAGGCCTTGTACAGGCGGTTGAGGTTGGACATGGCCTCCTCGCCGGAGACCTCCTCGTCGGACTTGTGGTCCAGCTCGTGCGGGTGCTCCAGCAGGTACTGGATGAGCATGCCGAACTGGGTGCCCCAGTCGCCGATGTGGTGGCGACGGACCACCTTCTCGCCCGTGAACTCCAGGATCTCCACCATCGCCGCGCCGATCACCGCGGAACGCAGGTGGCCGACGTGCATCTCCTTGGCGACGTTCGGCTGGGCGTAGTCGATCACCGTGGTGCCCGGGTTCGCCGCGAGCGGCACGCCGAGGCGGTCGTCGCCGGCCCGCGCCGCGAGGGTCTCGATGATCGCTTTGTCGGTGATGGTGATGTTGAGGAAGCCGGGGCCGGAGACCTCGATCTCCTGGATCAGGTCACCGGTCGGGATGCCCTCGACCACGGTCGTCGCCAGCTCGCGCGGGTTGGCCTTGGCCTTCTTCGCGAGCGCCAGGATGCCGTTGGCCTGGAAGTCGGCCCGGTCGCTTCGTCGCAGCAGCGGGTCGGCGGCACCGGCCTCCGGCAGGGCGGAGGCGAGGGCGTCCGCGACGCGCTGATTGACGGACGAAGCGAGGGAAGGGACCGAGGCCATGAGCTGCCGTTCCTGTGAGGTTGTGCCTGAAGGTGCACTTGGGTGTTCCGACAAGTGCCGAGTATCCCACGCGGGGCCGTGCGATTTCGCGGGAGAAAACAACCGCGGAGTGGCCCGTTACGTCTGGGAGAATGGCTGAAGCCAGCATTCGAGTAGAAGGACGTGTCGTGGCTCAGAGCAGCACCGAGACCGACTGGGTCTCCCGTTTCGCGGACGAGGTCATCGCCGAGGCGGAGCGCCGAGCACCCGGCAAACCAGTCGTCGTCGCGTCCGGACTCTCCCCCTCCGGCCCGATCCACCTGGGCAACCTGCGGGAGGTCATGACCCCGCACCTGGTCGCGGACGAGATCCGCCGCCGGGGCCACGAGGTCCGGCACGTGATCTCCTGGGACGACTACGACCGGTACCGCAAGGTCCCGGCCGGCGTCCCCGGCATCGACGAGTCGTGGGCCCAGCACATCGGGCGCCCGCTGACCTCCGTCCCGGCCCCGGCCGGATCGGCGTACCCGAACTGGGCCGAGCACTTCAAGGCCGTCTTCGTCGAGGCGCTGGCCGAGATGGGCGTCGAGTACGACCCGATCAGCCAGACCGAGCAGTACACCGCGGGCACCTACCGCGAGCAGGTGCTGTTCGCGATGAAGCACCGCGGCGACATCGACGCGATCCTCGACCAGTACCGCACCAAGCAGAAGCCGGGCGGCAAGAAGCCCCAGCAGAAGCCGGTCGACGAGGCCGAACTGGAGGCCGCCGAGGGCTCCGGCGCGGCCGCCGAGGACGACGGCAGCACCGGCGAGGGCGGGTACTTCCCGTACAAGCCGTACTGCGGCGAGTGCGGCAAGGACTTCACCAAGGTCACCTCGTACGACGACGAGACCACCGAGATGACCTATGTCTGCACCGAGGACGAGTTCACCGAGACGGTCAAGCTCAGCGAGTTCAACCGCGGCAAGCTCGTCTGGAAGGTCGACTGGCCGATGCGCTGGGCCTTCGAGGGCGTGATCTTCGAGCCCTCGGGCGTCGACCACTCCTCGCCCGGCTCGTCCTTCCAGGTCGGCGGGCAGATCGTCGGGATCTTCGGCGGCGAGCAGCCGATCGGCCCGATGTACGCGTTCGTCGGCATCAGCGGCATGGCGAAGATGTCCTCCAGCAAGGGCGGGGTCCCGACCCCGGCCGACGCGCTGAAGATCATGGAACCGCAGCTGCTGCGCTGGCTCTACGCCCGCCGCCGCCCCAACCAGTCCTTCAAGATCGCCTTCGACCAGGAGATCCAGCGGCTCTACGACGAGTGGGACAAGCTGGAGGCCAAGGTCACCGACGGCTCCGTGCTGCCCGCCGACGCCGCCGCGCACGCCCGCGCCGTACGGGTCGCCTCGCACGAGCTGCCCCGCACGCCGCGCCCGATGCCGTACCGGACGCTCGCGTCCGTCGCCGACATCACCGCCGGGCACGACGAGCAGACCCTGCGCATCCTGAGCGAGTTGGAGCCCGAGAAGCCGCTCACCTCGCTCGACGAGGTACGGCCGCGCCTGGACCGCGCGGAGAACTGGATCACCACCCAGGTCCCCGCCGACCAGCGGACCCTCGTACGCGAGGAGGCCGACGTAGAGCTGCTGTCCTCCCTGGACGAGGAGGGGCGCGAGTCCCTGCGGCTGCTCCTGGACGGACTGGACTCGCACTGGTCGCTCGACGGGCTGACCACGCTGGTCTACGGCGTCCCGAAGGTCATGGCCGGCCTGGAGCCCGACGCCAAGCCGACGCCCGAGCTCAAGATCGCGCAGCGGACCTTCTTCGCCCTGCTCTACCGGCTCCTCGTGACCCGCGAGACCGGGCCGCGACTGCCCACGCTGCTGCTGGCGGTGGGCGCGGACCGGGTGCGCAAGCTGCTCGCCGTCTGAGCCCGCACGGTCATGTGGAAGGGCCCGCACCCCTCGGGGGTGCGGGCCCTTCCGCATGCCTGTGCGCGATGTGCCGCTAGGCGATGTGCTCGTTCTCCAGCTCGGTCTGGTAGCGCTGCTTGAGCTGCGGGAAGATCTTGCGGATCAGCGAGGCGCTGCGCGGGTGCACCACCCCGTACCGGTCCGACAGCACTATGTCGAGCTGCTCGGCCGTCAGGACCTCGCCGTTCTCCTCCAGGTGGGAACGGAAGACCTCGTACGCCGCCTCCGCGAACTTCACCGTCTCCTCGTCCTCGGAGTCCAGTACGTACTCCTCCTGGCGGGGAGCCGGTATCGGCAGGTCCGGCCGCTGCTGGAGCAGCTCCTCCGGCTCCGGGCCGGTCGGGGGCATCACCGGGGTCGGCTCCAGGCCCTCCACCACGTGGGGGTGGTAGCCGCCCTCGTACGCCGCCTGCGGGGCCCGCGGCGCGGCGAACCAGGCGCTGTTGTGCGCGGCCGGCATCGCGGTCGGATCCACCGCGAAGGGGGCCGGAGCCATGGCGGCGGCTGGGGTCCCGGGGGTCCCGGCAGTCCCGGGGGTCTGCTGCACCGCGGCCGGCTCGGTCCCGGCGGACGCGTCCCCCGCCACTGCCGTCTGCGCGGGCAGCAGCTCCGGATCGGACCCCGCGGGCAGCGCCGGGCCGACGCCCGAGACCGCGAGACCGGCCGGCCCGCCCTCCTGCCCGGCCGGCAGCGCCTCCGACACGGGCGGCAGCAGCGCCGGGCTGATCCCCGCCGCCGCCAGCCCCTCCGGAGCCGTCTGCGAGAGCGGCACACCGATCCGGGCCAGCTTCAGCGGCATCAGCGCCTCCACCGGGGCCTTGCGCCGCCAGGCACGCCCGTAGCGCGCCTGCAGCCGCGCCTGGTAGATCAGCCGGTCCTGCTCCATGCCGACCGCCTGCTCGTAGGAGCGCAGCTCCCACAGCTTCATCCGGCGCCACAGCTTGAAGGTGGGGACGGGGGAGAGCAGCCAGCGCGTGATGCGGACCCCCTCCATGTGCCGGTCCGCGGTGATGTCCGCGATCCGGCCCACCGCGTGCCGGGCCGCCTCCACCGTGACCACGAACAGGATCGGGATCACGGCGTGCATGCCGACGCCCAGCGGGTCCGGCCACGCCGCCGCGCCGTTGAACGCGATCGTCGCGATCGTCAGCAGCCACGCCGTCTGGCGCAGCAGCGGGAAGGGGATCCGGATCCACGTCAGCAGCAGGTCCAGCGCCAGCAGGACGCAGATGCCCGCGTCGATGCCGATCGGGAACACCAGCGAGAAGCTGCCGAAGCCTTTCTGCAGGGCGAGGGCGCGCACCGCGGCGTACGAGCCCGCGAAGCCGATGCCCGCGATGACGACGGCTCCGGCGACCACGACGCCGATGAGTATCCGGTGCGTACGAGTCAGCTGCATCGCGGCCACCCGCGATCCCCTCCCCTTGTCGAACACTTACCGAGCCTTTACCGAGCTGCGGCAGGGCACAGCGTACGGGTGACCGGGAGTGAGTGCTTCCGCAGGCTCCTCCTGCTCTCCTACGGCTCGGCTACTGCTTGTTGGCGGAGTCGACCGACGCCACGGCCTCCTTGGCCGCCGCGATGGCGTCCTGGAGCAGCTTCGCCTGGTCCGGGGCACCGGCGCCCTCGTACGCGGCACCGTTGTAGTCGAGGGTCACGACCACGTTCTGGGCGCGCGCCACGATCGTCGTGTTGAAGAAGTCGACGTCCTTCTTGACGTTGTAGACGACCGACATCCCCTGGTCGCCGATGCCGCCCGCCTCCTCCGCCTTCACGTTCTGCGCGCCCTCGGTCACCTTCGCGGCCTCGACCTGCTTGGTGAACTGCTCCTCCGCGCGCTTGTTGGCGCTGCCGAGGGAGGCGTGCGAGTCGTAGCGGAAGAGGGAGATGGAGAGCCAGCGGTACTGCGAGCCCTTCAGGCCGTCCTCGTCGAGGCCGTTCCAGGAGCAGCTGGCGCGGCTGGCCAGGTCGTTCGACTTCGTCGCCGTGCCGTTCTTGTCCTTCGCCTCCGGCACGAGCGTGTCGATCGTGCCGGTCTGGACCGCCTTGCAGGGGTCCGGCAGCGTGGCGTACGCCGCCTTCTCCAGGGTGGCGGAAGGCTTCGCGCTGGGCTTGGCGGACGAGGAGGAATCGGACTTCTTGCCGCCGTCCGAGCCCGAGGCCTTGCCCGAATCGGACGAGCACCCGGCGACGGTGAGGATCACCGGGACGGCTGCGCAGGCGAGAACGCGGGTGAGGCGCGAGGCTGATCGGTGCATGGTTCCTTCAGTACGTTGTGGGTCTTCTTCGGACGCGGAACGGCCGCGCGGACCCGAGCAACGGTAGCCCGATCGGGTGGCGGCCTGCTGTGCGCGCCGTCACCCCGGGGCCCGGCGCGCCCCGCTCACTCGTTCAGACGCTCGACCAGAGCCTGCGCCAACTGCCGTGCCTTGTCCTGGGTTTCGGTGCTCGGCGGGACCGTGCCGGGCAGCGCAGGCTGCACGCTGTACTCCAGCGTGACGATGACATTCGAGGTACGGAACACAATCCGCACGGTGCGCGCCTGCGCCGCGGTCGCCCCGGCGGGGCTCAGCTTGTCCTCCAGGAACGCCTCGCTCCCGAGTCCGTCCAGCACGCGGGAGGGGAGCTCGGGCGGGGCGGAGGGGCTGCCGCTGGGGGTGGGCGAGCCGGCGGGGTTCGGGGCGGCGGGGTTGGGAGCGGCGGGCGTCGGGGCTGCCGGAGTCGGCGTGCCCGGCTGGCCGCTGCCGCCGCCGGGCGTCGGGGTGGTGACCGGGCCGGGGTAGGGCAGCTTCGCGTCGGTGAGCCGGCGCACGTACACCTGGCGCGCCCTGTCGTCGTCGCTGGTGGCGGCCCGGTCGTAGGAGACCACGCGCTCGAAGACGACCGACAGCAGCCGCGTCTCCTCGGGCGTCTGCGCGCTCCAGCGGCAGCCGACGTGCCGGTCGCCGTCGTAGGAGGCGTCCGCGACGCCGGCGTAGAGCTGGTCGCGCTGCTCGGGCGTGAGCGAATCGGCGGCGGGGAGCATGCCCTTGAGCCGCTTGCTGTCGGCGCCGGCCTTGCAGGGGGCGGGCAGGATGCGGTACTTCCCGGGCTGGGCGGGTGCGGCCTGGCTGCCGCCGGCCTTCGAGTCGCTGGTGTCGCCGCCCTTGCCGCTGCTGGTGCAACCGGCCACGCCGGCCACCCCGGCCACGAGTGCGGTCAGCATCGCGATGCCTGGCAGGACTCGCCGTACCGCTGCCTTGCGCTGCACGTCCACTGGCTCCCCTCCGGAAAATGCGTTGCCGCGGTTCCGACGCGGATGGACACAATGTCTATCGCACGCACTGGTGCCGGCGCCGGTCCCCTGTCGCATTTGGGGCCAAGAGCGAGGCTTTTTGCGCATTCAGACTTTTCTGTGGTTTTCGGGGGATTGATTCCGTATGTCGTATGTAGAGGTACCCGGGGCGAAGGTCCCGATCCGGATGTGGACCGACCCGGCGTCGGTCGAGGACGGCGCGATGCAGCAGCTCCGCAACGTCGCCACCCTCCCTTGGATCAAGGGCCTGGCCGTCATGCCGGACGTCCACTACGGCAAGGGGGCCACGGTCGGCTCGGTGATCGCGATGAAGGACGCGGTCTGCCCGGCGGCGGTGGGCGTGGACATCGGCTGCGGCATGTCGGCGGTGAAGACGTCCCTGACGGCGAACGACCTGCCGGGGGACCTGTCGAAGCTGCGGTCGCGGATCGAGCAGGCGATTCCGGTGGGCATGGGCCTGCACAAGGAGGCGGTGGACCCGGCGCGCCTGTACGGCTTCTCGGAGTCGGGGTACGAGGACCTCTGGAAGCGCTTCGACTACCTCACGGACTCGGTCAAATTCCGTCAGGAGCGTGCCCTGAAGCAGATCGGAACGCTCGGATCCGGCAACCACTTCATCGAATTCTGTCTCGATGAGTCAGGTTCGGTCTGGCTGATGCTGCACTCCGGCTCCCGGAACATCGGCAACGAGCTCGCCGCCCACCACATCGGGGTGGCCCGGGGGCTGGCACACAACCAGGACCTGGTCGACCGGGACCTGGCGGTGTTCCTGGCCGCGACGCCCGAGATGGAGGCGTACCGCAACGACCTCTTCTGGGCGCAGGAGTACGCCAAGTACAACCGTGCCGCGATGATGAGCCTGTTCAAGGAGGTCATCCGCAAGGAGTTCCGGAAGGCGAAGGTCTCCTTCGACCGCGAGATCAGCTGCCACCACAACTACGTGGCGGAGGAGCGGTACGACGGCATGGACCTGCTGGTCACGCGTAAGGGCGCGATCCGCGCCGGCAGCGGGGACTACGGGATCATCCCGGGCTCCATGGGCACGGGCTCGTACATCGTGAAGGGGCTCGGCAACGAGAAGTCCTTCAACTCGGCCTCGCACGGCGCGGGCCGGAAGATGAGCCGGACGGCGGCGAAGAAGCGGTTCTCGGCGCGGGACCTGGCGGAGCAGACCAAGGGCGTGGAGTGCCGGAAGGACTCGGGGGTCGTGGACGAGATCCCGGGTGCGTACAAGTCGATCGAGCAGGTCATCGACCAGCAGACGGATCTGGTGCAGGTGGTGGCCAAGCTCAAGCAGGTCATCTGCGTGAAGGGCTGACCGCCCGGGGCGCAGCTGTCGGGGGAGTGGAGGGGCCCGGACCGGGTGACGGTCCGGGCCCCTCCGCGTTGCTCCCGACCGGTCGATCAGTCGATTCAGTCGATTCAGTCGAGCAGCATGTCCACCGACAGCTCGACCGTCACTCCGAGGTAGTCGGGAAGGGTGAGCGTCGTGCCGCGCTTGAAGGTCCTGCGCAGGCGGTAGGCCGTGCCGCGGGGATCCGTGTAGATCACGACTTCGTCGTGGTGCCGGTCGGCGATGACGTAGACCGGTACGTCGGCCTTGGCGTAGCTCTCCACCTTGGTGCCGGTGTCGTCGGCCCAGTTGGAGGAGGTGACCTCCAGGATCATGCGGAAGGCGTCCGGGCGGTAGCAGTTCTTGACCACCTTGTGGTCCAGGAAGTCCGCCTCGACGAGCGAGAAGTCGGGGACGGCGTAGTCGTCCTCGCCGGTGGGCAGCCAGATTCCGATGCCCTGGAGGAACTCCAGGCCCGCCTTCTCGGCTCCGGCCTCGTGGAAGGCCACGGTGAGCCGGGTCAGGGTGCGGGCGTGTCGCCCATCGGCGGGTGGTGTCACGGTGAGCCGCCCCTGGAGAATCTCCACGCGGTGCCCGGGAAGCTCCCTGGAGAGTCGATCGGCGGCCTGCGCGATCGTGGTCTCGTGCGGTATCACGGCCATAGCTTCCTCCTTTTCGTGACCCACGCTTTCGGAGCGTAGCCGCGGCTGCAGGCCAGCGGCTCGACTTCACCCGTACGGGCCCGAATTGGGACGACACGCACGTGTGCCGTGCCCGGAGGGGTCCGGGCACGGCACAGGGTTGTTCAGCGGGGTCCTGACGGGGGTCAGGAGCCCTTGTTGCTCTTCGGGAGGGCAGGCTTGGCCGGGGTCTTCTTGGCCGCGAACGGTCCAGTGGTAATCGACGTGTCGAAGGTGATCAGGCGCCAGCGCCTCAGGACCTCGTTGTCAGGGCCGCAGTCGAGGTCCCCCCCAGGGGAGTTGGCGTTGCACTGGAGCTCGTACACGCTCCCGGTTGTGGTCTGGACCTTGAAGTTCGCCACGGCGCCGTGGACCGAGAGGGTGGCGGCGCAGACGGTGGCCGGGTCGGGGTAGTCGGGGTTCTGTGCCGGCTGAGTGAGGTTCTGGCGGAAGTAGGTCCCCGTCGTGGGGTCGTGTCGGTGCCCCCCGTACGTGACCCCGTCGACCAGGAAGACGCTGAATTCCTCGGTGCCGTTGGTGAGGTCGGAGCCGATGCTGTTGCCGCACCCGCTGGTTCCGGGAGGTCCGGGAGGGCCGTCATCTCCGGGCGGGCCCTGTACACCGGGTGCGCCAGGTGCGCCGTTCGCGCCGTTCTGGCCAGGCGCGCCGTTCGCGCCGTTCTGGCCGGGTGCACCGGCCGCGCCGTCTGTGCCGTCCTTGCCGTCCTTGCCGTCGTTGCCGGGAGGTCCGGGCGGGCCGACCTTCCCGCCGTCACACCCGTCCTTGGGGGGGTTCATGCCGCCGACCCGGGCCTCGGGACCGTCGTACTCCTCTTCCGGGCCGCCGTACTCCTCCTCGCACTTGTCGCCGCCCCCGGCGGCTGCCGACGACGATGCGGCCGGCTGCGGCCCATCGGCGGCCGCCATGGCCGGGCTGGCGAAACCGAGCATCGCGATGGCCATCGTTGCCACCGCGCCACCGGCGAGCCACTTGCTCTGCCGGGGAAGCGGACCCATGCGGGACGGTGTCCTTTGCTCAGGACTCATGTGTGTTGCTCCTCGTGGAACCGGTTGGTCTGGCCTGAGGCACGGTTGGCCTCGACCGGCATCCTTCGGCCGGCGAGGGCCCTACGACGGGAGGCGCGAGGTCTGATCATCACATCGGCCGCATATTTGGAGCTGATCGGACGAATGCCCTTCCGTGGCCGGAACGTGGCTGGTGGGGCTCGCGTGCGTGGTTTCATCGGCGCTGTTGGGGTGGGTGGGGACTGCGGGGGGATGTTCGGTGGTTGGTATCCGGGCTGGTCAGAGGCGTGTGCGGGTGGGCGTGGCCGGGGTGGCGGTGGCGTGTGTCGTCGGGTTGGGCGGGTGTACGCACGCGGAGGGTGGGGCGAAAGCGGCGGTCAGCGCGTCGGTGCCGGCGGTGCCGATGGTGATCGGCAAGGACGAGGCTGAGAACGTCTTCAACCGGTACCTGTCGGAGCGGATGGCTTCGCTCGACCGGCGGGACGGCTACGGGCTCGCCGCGGTGGAGACCGGCGAGCTGTTGCAGGAGAGCCTCGCGCGGATCGGGGTGGCCAAGCTCCGGGGGGTCGACACGCCGGAGTTTTCCTTTGGGCGGCCGGAGTTCTTCGTGCCCGCCGAGCGCGACCAGCCGGGATATCCCCGCTCCTTCGCGGTGCTGAGCAGAGAGCGCTCGGACGCCACCAATGAAACGCGGAATGCCGCCCTGCACTACTTCGTGCAGGAGACGCCTGGTGGCGGCTGGAAGGTCGCCGCCAGGTCCTGGGTGAACGACAAGCCGCTCACGCCCGGCAAGAACGACTCAAAGATGTACCGCATCTTCGGCTTCGAGGTGCGGGACAAGGAGATCGCCGCGATCGGCCGGGACGCGTCGGGCGCGGTGGTGTTGTCGCCGACCGCCGGTGAGGACCGGAAGGTGTGCGGACGGTACGCGGAGTACATGAGTTTCACCGCGCCGGACGGGGAGCCGGGGAGCGAGAACTTCGTGCCGGGTGAGCTGACGGGCGAGGTCGTCAAGGCGCTCAACGTCGCCTGGGAGGACATGGACGGCATCACGAAGCGGTACGGCTTCGAGGTGACGGGGGGTGAGCTGCCGGTCGTTCGGCTGGCGGACGGGAAGTCCCTGGTCACCTGCACGTTCGTGCGCACCGACTACTGGAAGGGTCGGAAGGCGACGTTCAAGTACGGGAGCCGGGAGCTCGGGGACGTCGGCGCGCTGGTCGGGGGCGTGGACAAGTGGTGGCTGGACACCACCGTGCGGCGCAGCGTGACCGTGTCGTTCGAGGTGCCGGCGGCCGGGCCTGCCGATGTCGTGGGGAGCAACGTGCTGAAGGCGCGGCCGCTTTCGGCCGAAGGGACGCCCAAGTAAGGGGTTGACGCTGGGAGTTGGTCTAGACCAAGGTGTGCGGCATGTGGAGATCTCGCGCGCTTGTCGCCGCGCTCGCGTCGTTGTCGCTCGCCCTCGGGGCCGCCGGGTCCGCGCAGGCGGGGGTCGGGCTGCCGCCCGTCGTGTCGCATGTGCCGACCTCGGAGAAGGTCGTCTTTATTACGATTGACGATGGTTGGAACCATGATCCGGAGGCCGCTCGGATTCTTCTGGAGAAGCGGGTGCCGGTTTCGTTGTTCCTGCTGCCGGGGGCGACCTCGTACGACACCCGGTACTTCACGGACCTCGTCGAGCAGGGGAGGGTCACCGTGGAGAACCACACCGTGAACCACCCGGATCTGACCACCCTCGACGCCGCCGGCAAGGACGCCGAGGTGTGTGGGGCCGGGGAGCAGCTCGAAACCACCTTCGGGCGGGCGCCGAAGCTATTGCGGCCGCCCTACGGGGCCGTGAACGACGACGTGCGGCTCGCGGCCAAGGCGTGTGGGGTGAAGGCCCTGGTGACCTGGACGTACGACTTCACCACCTGGAGCGAGACGCCGGCCACGCCGCAGTTGAAGGCCGGGGACATCGTGCTGCTGCACTTCACGCCGACGCTGGCCGCGGACCTGGAGCGGGCGCTGGGTGCGGCGAAGGCCGCGGGGCTCAAGCCCGCGGCCCTCATGCCGCACCTCAAGACGGCCGGGTTGGTTCCGTAGCGAGGGTGGAGTGCCGAGCGTCGCCGGCGGCGGCCGACTGCTGCCGCCGGTAGCGGTCGAACTGCCAGGCCGTGAAGGCCGCGAGCGGTACGGCGACCGTGGGGACGACCCACCACGGGATGCCGAGCAGGAGGGCGCCGAAGGCCACGGCAGCGCAGAGCACCGAGATGGTGATGAGCAGCGGCTTGCCGAGCGAGCGCCAGGTGTAGGGCTCGTGGCCGCGGGGTCGGGGCGTCAGTCGTACCGCCCCGAACCACAGCCCGAGGGCCGCCACGAGGCCGGCGAGCGTGCCGAGGCCGGCCATCATCTGGGCCTCGTCGCGGGGTGCGTCGGCGGAGTCCTGCCGGACGGAGTCCTTGGCGAGCGCGGTGATGTCGCCGCGCCAGACGGTGCCGGTCACCTGGTCTCCCGGGCGGAGTTGCTCCAGCAGGGGCCCCGGGTCGCCGAAGTCCAGGGTCCCGTTCCAGAAGGGCGCGCCGGACAGGGTCGCCACGTAGCTGGGGCGTTTGCGCTCGTCGACCTGTGCCTTTTCGACGGTGAAGGGGACCGTGCGCAGGCAGTTCTGCCGTGCGCGCACGGGCAGGTCGGCGGGGCACGGCACGGCGGCCGTGTAGTCCCGGTACCGCTCGGTGTCGTACGGCACCTGTACGGCGAACGCGGCGACGCAGAGCAGTGCCGGGAGGAGGGACAGGACGATCAGTGCCGCGCCCGCGAGCCGTGCCCGGCTGCGCGGGGGCTCTTCCGCTATGAGGGCCGTACTCGATTCCGTCGTCACCACGTGCCTGCCTCCCCCTGGCCTTCGCTCTGGCTTCATTCAGCCACAAGAGGGCGAGCGAGGGGGCTAAAGCTCGCGGTGGACCTTGGTGTTGGAGGCCTGGGCGCGGGGGCGGACCACCAGGAGATCGATGTTGACGTGGCTGGGTCGGGTCACGGCCCAGGAGATGGTGTCGGCCACGTCGTCGGCGGAGAGGGGTTCGGCTACGCCCGCGTAGACCTTCTCGGCCTTGTCGGCGTCGCCGCGGAAGCGGGTCTTCGCGAACTCCTCGGTCTTGACCATGCCGGGGGCGATCTCGATGACGCGGACCGGCAGGCCGACGATCTCCAGGCGGAGGGTCTCGGCGAGGACGCGGGCGCCATTCTTGGCGGCGACGTAGCCGGCGCCGCCCTCGTACGTGGAGTGGCCGGCGGTGGAGGACAGGACGACGACCGTGCCGTCGCCGGAGGCCGTGATCGCGGGGAGCAGGGCCTGGGTGACGTTGAGGGTGCCGATGACGTTGACCTCGTACATCGTGCGCCAGTCGGCGGGGTCGCCGGTGGCGACGGGCTCGGCCCCGATGGCGCCGCCCGCGTTGTTGACCAGTACGTCACACCGGCTCAGCGAGGCCGCGAACGCGTCGACGGCGGCGCGGTCGGTGACGTCGAGGGCGTGGGCGGTGGCCTCCAGGCCCGCCTCGGTGAGCTCGGCGGCGAGGGCCTCGATGCGGTCCTTGCGGCGGGCGGTGAGGACGACGTGGAAGCCGGCCGCGGCGAGCTGCCGGGCGGTGGCGGCGCCGATGCCGCTGCTCGCTCCGGTGACTACGGCGGTTCGGGTGGCGGCCGTGCTCATGTGCGGGCTCCTCGGTCGGTCGTCGTTCGTTCGTACGGGCGATTCCCCGCCAGCATAGGCGGGTGAGCGGCGGCTCAGCGGCCGCGCGGGGCGTACATGATCACGGCCATGCCGGCGAGGCAGACGAGGGCGCCGGCCACGTCCCAGCGGTCGGGGCGGTAGCCGTCGGCGACCATGCCCCAGGCGAGGGATCCGGCGACGAAGACCCCTCCGTAGGCGGCGAGGACGCGGGCGAAGTCGCCTTGGGGCTGCAGGGTGGCGACGAATCCGTAGAGCCCGAGGGCGATGACCCCGGCGCCGATCCAGGCCCAGCCCTTGTGCTCGCGGACGCCTTGCCAGACGAGCCAGGCGCCGCCGATCTCCAGGACGGCGGCGAGGGCGAAGAGGGCGGCGGAGCGGGCGATGAGCATGGCTCGAAGCGTACGCAGGTCACGCGGATGGCCGGGCGAATGGAGGATCGGCCCGCCCTCATTCGTGTGATGGTCCGACCGGATGGGGGCGGTGCTCGTTAACGTCCGCGCGTGGAGGTGGTGGCGATGCGCCGTGTTGCCGTACGGAGTGTGGTGCTGGCCGGGCTGCTGGTGCTCACCGGGGGCTTGCCCGCCGGGGCCCATGCGGGGACCCGTGCCGGGGCCCATGCGGGGGTCGGCCCCGAGTCGGAGGCCGACGTGGCGTACCACGGACGGGTGTCCCTGACCGGGGCGCGGCTGCGGCTCTGGCTGGTCCCGGAGAACGAGGGCCCGTCGGCGCTGCCGAACGCGACGGTGCGGGTGCGCCTGTCGGCCGACCTCGCGGACCGGCAGGAGCTGTCGGAGGGGTGTGCGCGGGCGGGGCAGCGCGAGGTGGTGTGCGAGACGGGCCCGCTGCCGCTGCACGGGCGGGGCCGGCACATCGGGCTCGTGTTGGGGCTGCGGGAGCGCGCGTCGGAGGTGGTGGTGCGGGTGGACACGTGGTGGAACGGCGGGGCGACGGACCGGCACCTGGAGAACAACGAGCACGTGGTGCTGGCGCTGGACACGGGGGACCCGTACGTCTTCTAGTGCAGTACTAGGCCGATGTGGTGCCGAATTCCACGAGGGCCTCGTCCACGATCCGTTCGAGACGGGCGTGGTGGGCGCCGCGCCAGTAGACGCGCTCGCAGTCGGTGCACTGCGCGAAGACGTCGTAGGAGCGGTGCGTGCCGTGTTCGAGGCGGTCGCCGACGCTGTCCTTGTCGGCTTCGTGGAGCGGCCCGTTGCACGCGGTGCAGCGGGTCCACGGCGCGAGTGCGGGCGCGAACCGGCCGAGCACGTCGCGGAGTTGCTCGCCGGGGTTGTCGCTGTAGACGTACGCACCGGCGAACAGCTCGCGGCGGCGCAGCAGTCCGCGGTCGCGGGAGAGCAGGACGCGCTGCTCGGCGGCGGAGCGGGTGGCGAGGGCCGGGTCGCCGATGTCCTCGTTCTCGTACGCGGCGTCCACGCCGAGCAGACGAAGGCGGCGGGCGAGGGTGCCGAGGTGGACGTCGAGGAGGAAGCGGAGCGGGGCGCCGGGGACGTGCTGGGGCCGGTCGACGCCGAACACCTCGACGGACTGGCCGTCTTGGGGCACGTACGAGACGGGCACCTCGCGGCCGTCGACGAGGAGTCGGCCGACCTCGGTGAGCGGGACCCCCGCCGATTCGACGACGTGGCCGAGGCTGGAGGCGCCGTCGGTCGCGGTCGGTACGCGTTCGCCGCGCCGGCTGGGCGCGGCGAACAGGCGCAGTTCGGGGGCGAGGGTGAGCTGAATGCCGGGTCCGTTCACCCTGTCAGCATGCCACTGCCGGGGCGCTGGGCGCGCTCAATTACGAGGTCGCGGTGGTCTGGTCGTAGCTGTCGCGGTGGGTGCTGACCTCGTCGAAGTGGTTCTCGGCCCACCGCTTCACGGAGGAGAGCAGGCAGCCGAGGCTGCTGCCGAGGTCGGTGAGGCGGTAGTCGACCCGGGCCGGGACGGTGGGGGTGACCGTGCGGGTGACGAGGCCGTCGCGCTCCAGGGAGCGGAGGGTCTGGGTCAGCATCTTCTGGCTGACGCCGGGGATCTTGCGGCCGAGCTCGCTGTAGCGCATCGAGCGGTTCTCGGCTTCGCCGAGCGCGCTGACGATGAGGCCGACCCACTTGTCGCTGATCCGGGCCAGGAGCTGGCTGGTGGGGCACTCCGCGAGGAAGGCGTCGTAGGCGAAACGGGCCTCGTCGCGGGCGGCTGCGGCGGTGCGGGTGGCCATGGGTGCCCTACTTCCGGGTCGGGTACGCACCTTGGAGTGCGTACTTACGAAAAGAGAGTACCTCTCCCTAAGTTAGTGCTCACCGCGAACGAGTGAACGAGCGGACGAGCGAACGAAGCGAATGGGAGAAACGGCGATGACCGAGCAGACGACGATGCTGGCGGCAGTGGTGAACGAGTTCGGCGGCCCGGAGCGGGTGGAGGTGGCCGAGGTGCCCGTGCCGCGCCCGGAGGCGGGGCAGGTCCGGATCCGGGTCCGGGCCGCCGGGGTCAACCCGGTGGACGGCGCGGTCCGCGTCGGCGTCTTCGGCGGCGCCGGGCAGCGGCTCGGCCTCGGCTGGGACGTGGCCGGGGAGATCGACGAGGCCGGTTCCGGCGTGACGGGATGGAGCCGCGGCGACCGGGTCGTGGGCCTGCACTACGGGCCGGTGAAGCCGCTGGGCACGCATGCGGAGTACGTGGTCCTCGACGCCTCCGCCGTGGCGGCCGCGCCGACCACCGTGGACGCCGTGACCGCGGCGGCGCTCCCGCTGAGCGGGCTGACCGCCGCCCGTGCGGTGGACCTGCTGGGGCTCGCCCCCGGCGCGTCGGTGCTGGTCACGGGGGCGGCGGGGGTCGTCGGCGGCCTCGCGGTGCAGCTGGCCGCGCGGGCCGGGCTGGTGGTGACGGCCCTGGCGGGTGCGGAGGACGAGGCCCTCGTACGGTCGCTGGGCGCGGCCGCCTTCGTCCCGCGCGGGCAGGCTCCGGCCGGGCCGGTGGACGGCGTGCTGGACGCGGCCGTGCTGGGGGAGACGGCGCTGGCCTTCGTCCGCGACGGCGGGGCCTATGTGGGCCTGATCCCGAACCACGCCCCGGCCGCTGAGCGCGGCATCAGGGTTGAGGAGCAGGAGGTGGCCCCGGACGGGGAGCACCTGGCGCGGCTGGTGGCGTTGGTCGACGGTGGGGTGCTTGCGCTGCGGGTTTCGGAGACGTTCGCTTTGGCGGATGCGGAGAAAGCGCATGCGAGGCTCGGGGTGCCGGGGGTTCGGGGGCGGATCGTCCTGACGGCGTGACGCGCCCCGCCGGCCCCCGGGGCTCCGCCCCGCACCCCGCACCCCGCACCCCGCACCCCGCGCCTCAATCGCCGGCGAGGCTGGATTGTGCCCGTCGCCGCTGGGCGGGTGCGGCTTACGGATTCGGGGCTCCGCCCCGGACCCCGCTCCTCAAACGCCGGAGGGGCTGGATTTGGCTGCTGCCATCCGCCTGGTGCGGCTCAAGGATTCGGGGCTCCGCCCCGGGCCCCCGCTCCTCAAACGCCGGAGGGGCTGGATTTGGCCGCTGCCATCCGCCTGGTGGGGCAGCATTCAGCCTCGCCGGCGTTTGAGGCGCGGGGTCTGGGGCGGAGCCCCAGGTTTGTGAGGCGCGCGGGCCCAGTCGGCCGCACCACATCCAGCCTCGCCAGCGATTGAGGCGCGGGGGGCTGGGGGCGGAGCCCACAGGTTCGGGGAGGGGCGGGGTGGGGGAAGGGCCGCGCAGCGGCAGCCCGGTCAGCGGCAGCCGGTCAGCGGAGGCGGTAGCGCCAGTCGTGGCTGGGGTGCGGCACCCCGGCCGGATACTCGAAGGCGACCTCCCCCAGGCACTCGAAGCCCGCCCGCCGGCACACCCCGTTGGACGCCGCATGGTCCGTGCCCGGAAACGCGTGCAGGGTGTCGCGCGAGCCGTGCGTCCGGGCGTAGGACAGGAGTTCCGCCAGGGCGGCCACCGCCAGCCCCCGCCCCTGGAACTCCGGCAGGATGCCCCAGCCCGTCTCGTACACCGGCTCGCCCTCCCACTCCCGCTCCCAGAAGCCGATCGATCCGACCCCCTCGCCGCTGTCCGCCAGGCTCACCCGGAACATCCGCCCGGCCGCCGGCTCCCGCGCGCTCATGGCCTCGTACCGCCGCTGCCGGTCGGCGAGCTTCTCCGCCGTCTCGGGCCCGCCCAGGAACTTCGTCATCTCGGCCGTGTTCTTCCGCTCCAGCAGCCAGAAGTCGTCCTTCGACCACGGGGTCAGCCGTACCGGCCTCTCGCGTTCCGCCATGCCGGCGAGCCTACGTCGCGGCCGGCTTGCGCCACGGCAAGGGGAGCAAGGGGACCAGTTCGGCGGTGATGAAGGCGGCCACCGCCGCCAGGATCACCACCGGTGTCATGGAGACCTCCCCGATCACCAGCACCACGAGGACGACGCAGCTGACCGGCAGCCGCAGCACGCTGGTGCACGCCGCGGCCATGCCCGCCGCGACCGCCGGTGCGAAGCCGAGCCCGGGCAGCGGCGCGAGCAGGACGCCCACCGCGGCGCCGAGGAACAGCGAGGGGAAGACCGGGCCACCGCGCAGGCTGCCCAGGCACAGGGCGTACCCGATCCCCTTGAGCAGCAGCAGGGCGATCAGCGTGCCGACGCCCCAGGCCTGCGCGTGCGTGACGAGCTGCGGCAGCTCGGCCTGGCCGGAGGAGGCGACCTCGACCGGGGAGTGGTCGGTGAGCAGCGTGTACAGGGCGGCGCAGAGCCCCGCTCCGAGGGCGCACAGCACGGTGCGTACGACCAGGCCCCGCGTCCCGTGCCCGGGGCGCGCGGTGGCCGCCGGGGCCACGTAGGCGGCGGTGCGCCGGCCCCCGGCGACCAGCCCCTGCATCGCGGCCGCGACGAGCACGGCGATGAGCAGCGTCCAGGCGATGTCCCCGGCGTGGAGCGACGGGACGGGCCCGGGCAGCTTCATGGACAGCCCGCCGGTCTTCAGCCCGGTCCAGCTGCCGAATCCGGTGAACACGAGGGCGCCCACCCCGCTGGAGAGCAGCGCGGGCAGCATGACCGCGAACAGCCGCGGCCCGCCGAGTCCGACGACCTCGATCAGCAGTACCGCGGCGATCAGCGGGCTGCCGAAGATGGCCGCCATACCCGCGGCCGATCCGGCGACCGTCACCAGTGCGGTGGCCTGCGGGGTGGTGGGCCCGCGGGAGATGTCCCGCAGGAGCAGCGCCAGCCCGCCGCCCAGCGCGATCAGCGGTCCCTCCGGACCCAGGACGGCGCCGAAGGGCAGGCTCGCCGTCGCCGCGATCAGCACGCCGGGCAGCGCGGCGGTGGTGGCGCCGCCGGGTTGGAGCCCGGCCGCGGGGATGTGGCCGCCGGTCCCGGGCAGCCGGGCGACGACGAGGCCGACGACGGTTCCCGCGATCGCGAGCAGGGGCAGGGGCCACCACCAGGGCGGGGTGTCGCGGCCGAGCAGGGCGTGGGGCAGGTCGGCCCAGAGCGCGTGCTGCAGCGCGTGCAGCCCGGCGAGGAACCAGAACGCGGCGAGCGACACCGGGATGCCGATCAGGGCGCACAGGAGGAGGACCCGCATGTAGCCGGGGGAGAGGAGGATGTCCCGCAGGACTTGTGGTTCCCCCGGGGCCGGCTGCGGTGGCGATGGCTGTGGTGGCGGTGGCGGTGGTGGCTGTTGGTCGGTCATGGGCGCCCCTCCGGATGCCGAGCCGGAGACGGGGACGGAGCGCGATGCGCCGGACGGGTGGTCCGCCGGACCTGCCGGAGGGGCAGGGGGGTGCTCGGGAGCAGCCCCGCGCCGGTCCGGGGATCCGGCGGGGCCGGGTGGTGCGGCCTGGTCGGCGGGCCTGTCGCCGGGCCTGTGGGCGCCGCTGCTCTCGGCAGGTGCCCGGTCGGCCGGAGCCGCGGCCTCCGGGGGATCGGGGGGCTCATGGGCCCATCGTCACGACGGGTCGGACGGACCCGCAACGGCAGCACCCGATGGCAGCACCCGACGGCAGCACCCGACCGCAGCACCCGATGTCGACCACCGGCCGAACCGGAGCCTCGACCACCGCCCGAACCGGAGCCCGGGCCCCGGCCCGCCCCCGCTACGGCCAGACCAGGCAGTACGCCTGGTGCCCGTTCTCGTGGAGGCGGTGGGAGAAGTCCTGCCATTCGTGGAGCAGCTGGTAGACGTTGAAGGCGTCGCTCGGGCCGCCGCGGTCCGGGACCGTCGACCAGATGAAGGCGGCCGCGCCCACCGATTCCTCGCCGATGCCGCGCAGCGGGTCGATGACCGTCATGGGGAGCTTGACCACCGCGTAGTCGGGGTGGAGGACGACCAGCTCCAGCGGCGGCACCTTGTGGAGGGGTATGCCCTCGATGCCGGTCAGGACCATCGCGGCCACCGTCTCCGGCTTGATCTTGGTGAAGAGGCCGCCCATGCCGAGCTCGTCGCCGCCGAGTTCCTCCGGCCGCATCGTGACCGGGACCCGGGCCGCCGTCGCCCCGTCGGGGGCGCCGAAGTACTTGTACGTCACGCCCATGCCCCGGCCCTTGGGGAGCTCGTCGGACGGCAGCGAGGGTCCCGGGACGGCGTCGGCCGCCTCCGTCGAGCGCCGGCGGTGCTTGCCCCGGCGCCGGGCCTCGCGGGCTTCGCGGGCGCGCTGCGGGTCGAGGCCGTCCGTACCCTCGCCCGGTCCACCACCGCGTTGCATATCTCCACCCGACTGGTCTTGCTTGCCCCGGCCCCGCGGCCCCCGCCACGCAGCCTGATCATCATGGCAGTGACCTCCCCCGCGGCGGCGCGGTGAAACGCCCGTCCGCAAGTCTGTCGCGGCCTCTGAGACCATGGCTGGTGTGAGCTACCCGTACCCGTATGAAGCCCCAGTTTCGCAGACGCTCTTCGAGCGCGCGTCCCTCGTGACCCCCGGCGGCGTGAACTCTCCGGTGCGCGCCTTCCGCGCCGTGGGCGGTACGCCCCGGTTCATGGTGTCCGGCACCGGTCCGTACCTCACGGATGCCGACGGTCGTGAGTACGTAGACCTCGTGTGCTCGTGGGGTCCGATGATCCTCGGCCACTCCCACCCCGAGGTGATCGAGGCCGTCCAGGCCGCCGTCGCCCGCGGCACTTCCTTCGGCACGCCCGGCGAGGGCGAGGTCGCGCTCGCCGAGGAGATCGTCGCGCGCATCGAACCCGTCGAGCAGGTGCGCCTCGTCTCCTCCGGTACGGAGGCCACGATGTCGGCGATCCGGCTGGCGCGCGGGTTCACCGGCCGGGCCAAGGTCGTGAAGTTCGCCGGTTGCTACCACGGCCACGTGGACGCGCTGCTGGCCGCCGCCGGTTCCGGTCTGGCGACCTTCGCGCTGCCCGACACCCCCGGTGTGACCGGGGCGCAGGCCGGCGACACGATCGTCCTCCCCTACAACGACCTCGACGCGGTGCGGGCGGCCTTCGCCGCGCACCCCGGCGAGATCGCCTGTGTGATCACCGAGGCCGCGCCCGGCAACATGGGTGTGGTCACCCCGGCCGCGGGCTTCAACCAGGGGCTCGCCGACCTCTGCCGCGCGAACGGCGCGCTGTACATCTCCGACGAGGTCATGACCGGCTTCCGCACCTCGCGCGCCGGTTGGTACGGCGTCGACGGGGTCAAGCCCGACCTGATGACCTTCGGCAAGGTCATGGGCGGCGGCTTCCCGGCCGCGGCCTTCGGCGGCCGCGCCGACGTGATGGGGCACCTCGCCCCGGCCGGCCCGGTCTACCAGGCGGGCACGCTCTCCGGTAACCCGATCGCCACCGCCGCCGGCCTCGCGCAGCTGCGCCTGCTGGACGACGCCGCGTACGAGAAGGTGAACGCGGTCTCCAAGGAGATCCAGGGGCTGGTGACGGCGGCGCTGGGCAAGGAGGGCGTGGCGCACCGGCTGCAGACCGCGTCCAACATGTTCTCCGTCTTCTTCACCGAGGACGAGGTCCGCAACTACGACGACGCCAAGAAGCAGGAGAGCTTCCGCTTCAACGGCTTCTTCCACTCGATGCTGGCGCAGGGCGTCTACCTGCCGCCGTCCGCCTTCGAGTCCTGGTTCGTGTCCACCGCCCACGACGAGCAGGCGGTCGAGCGGATCGCGGCCGCCCTGCCGGCCGCCGCCCGGGCCGCCGCGGAGGCCACCGCATGAGCACCGACACCCCCGCCACCCCCGACATCACCGTCGTGCACCTGGTGCGCCACGGCGAGGTGCACAACCCGGACGGGGTCCTGTACGGGCGCCGCGAGGGCTACCACCTCTCCGAGCTGGGCCGCCAGATGGCGGACCGGGTCGCCGAGCACCTGAAGGGCCGGGACATCACCTACGTGGTGTCCTCCCCGCTGGAGCGGGCGCAGGAGACGGCGGAGCCGATCGCCAAGACCCACGGCCTCGACCTGGCGACCGACAGCCGGCTGCTGGAGGCGGAGAACGTCTTCGAGGGCAAGACCTTCGGCGTCGGTGACGGCGCGCTGCGCAAGCCCGGCAACTGGAAGCACCTGACGAACCCGTTCAAGCCCTCGTGGGGCGAGCCGTACGTCGAGCAGGTGGTCCGGATGATGAGCGCGCTGGAGGCGGCGCGCGACGCGGCCCGCGGGCACGAGGCGGTGGCGGTCAGCCACCAGCTGCCGATCTGGATCGTGCGCAGCTTCGCGGAGAAGCGCCGGCTGTGGCACGACCCGCGCCGCCGCCAGTGCACGCTCGCCTCGCTGACGTCCTTCACGTACCAGGGCGACAAGCTGGTGTCGGTGGGCTACAGCGAGCCGGCCCGCGATCTGGTCCCGGCGCACCTGCTGGCCGGGGCGAAGCCGGTGAAGGGTGCGTCGAAGGCGTTCGGTGCTTGATCGACGGACTGTTACGAACCGTTACAGCTTTACCTAAATAAATACAAGTTGCGCCGGGAATCACCGTTCCAGTGCCGCAAGTTCCAGCGAATTGTCCGTTTATATGGGCAATGGAATGAGCTTTGCGGGTGACGACGGGGACGGTGACATGCGCGACTTCACAGGCGTCAGTCGGAGGGGCCTGCTGGGACTGGGACTTGGGGCCGCCGCCGCGGTGGGCATCGCGGGCTGCGGCTCGCCGAACAGGTCCGATCCCGGCACCCCCGGGCCGATCAAGAACCCCAGGCCCGGCGAGAAGCCGGCGGCCAAGGCGATCGGCGACGGCTCCACCGCCGACACCGGCCCGCAGCCCAACCAGCCGGACAAGCCCGTGCCCCTCCAGCCGGGCGAGACGCCGCCGCAGTTCGTCGTCTTCAGCTGGGACGGCGCGGGGGAGATCGGCAACGGCCTCTTCCCGCGCTTCCTCAAGCTCGCCAAGGACCACGGCGCGGGCATGACCTTCTTCCTCTCCGGCCTCTACCTGCTGCCCGAGTCGAAGAAGGCCCTCTACCAGCCGCCCGGCAATCCCGTCGGGGCCTCGGACATCGGCTACCTCAAGGACGAGAACGTCCGCTCGACCATCAAGTACGTCCGTGAGGCGTGGCTCGACGGGCACGAGATAGGCACCCACTTCAACGGCCACTTCTGCGGGGGCTCCGGCTCCGTCGCCAGGTGGGCCCCGGGCGACTGGCAGAGCGAGATCGACCAGGCCGTGTCCTTCGTCACCAACTGGCGCACGAACACCGGCTTCACCGACCTCGAACCCCTGCCCTTCGACTACCGCAAGGAGCTCGTCGGCGCCCGCACCCCCTGCCTCCTGGGCCAGGACAACCTGCTGGCGACCGCCCAGAAGCTGGGCTGGCGCTACGACTCCAGCTCGCCCGGCGGCCTCCAGGTCTGGCCGGTGAAGAAGTCGGGGATCTGGGACCTGCCGCTCCAGTCCCTGCCCTTCCCCGGGCACTCCTTCGAGGTGCTGTCCATGGACTACAACATCCTCGCCAACCAGTCCAAGAACACCACCAGGGGCGTCCCGTCCAACTACCCGGGCTGGCGCACCCAGGCCACCGCCACCTACCTCGGCGGCTTCCGGCGGGCCTACGAGACCAACCGCGCGCCGCTCTTCATCGGCAACCACTTCGAGGAGTGGAACGGCGGCATCTACATGGACGCCGTCGAGGAAGCCCTCAAAGGCATGGCGGACAAAAGGGATGTACGGCTCGTATCCTTCCGGCAGTTCACCGACTGGCTGGACGTCCAGGACCCCAAGGTGCTCGCCAAGCTCCGCGCGCTGGGCCCCGGCCAGTCGCCCGGCGTCGGCTGGGCCGCGTACCTCGCCGCCTGACCAGCGCCTTCACGGCCCCTCGGGGGGTGCGGTAGATCCACATATCGCCCATGCGAAACTTTTCACATGAGCCTTAGCCGCGCCGGTGTCCGTCGAAGTAGCCGCTCGACCAGTGGCCGCGCCCTCCTGCTGACCGCGGTGACCGCCGCGGGCGCCCTCACCCTCACGGCGTGCACCGGTTCGGACGGCGGCAGCAAGCCGAACGGCAGCGCCGGCGGGAACTACGTCACGGGCACCTTCGGCATCTCCAAGGTCGCCCAGGGGGAGCGCACCGAGGCCCCCAAGCTCGACGGCGAGACCGTCGACGGCAAGACCCTCGACACCACCACCCTCAAGGGCAAGGTCGTCGTCCTCAACGTGTGGGGCTCCTGGTGCCCGCCGTGCCGCCAGGAGGCTCCGGACTTCGCGAAGGTCTCCAAGGAGCTCGCCGGCCAGGACGTCGCCTTCGTCGGCATCAACACCCGCGACAACAGCAAGCAGAACGCCGCCGGCTTCGAGACGGACTTCGGGATCACCTACCCGAGCCTCTACGACCCCGACGGCAAGCTGATGCTCCGCTTCCCCAAGGGCACGCTCAACCCGCAGGCCATCCCCTCCACGATCGTGCTCGACAAGGAGGGCAGGATCGCCGCCCGCGCCCTGGTCGCGCTCAACGAGGAGAAACTGCGCTCGATGATCGACCCGATCCTCGCGGAGAAGTGAGCCGTCCGGCGTGAACACGACGGTCCTCAACGGCGCCCTGCTGCTCGCCCTGCCCATCTCGGTCCTCGCCGGGCTGGTCTCCTTCTTCTCGCCCTGCGTGCTCCCGCTGGTCCCCGGCTACCTCTCCTACGTGACCGGCGTCAGCGGCGCCGACCTCGCCGAGGCTCGGCGCGGCCGGATGCTGGCCGGCGCGAGCCTGTTCATCGCGGGCTTCACCGCCGTCTTCGTCTCCACCGGCGCGCTCTTCGGCTACTTCGGAGCCACCCTCCAGGACAACAAGGCGATCATCTCCCAGGTCCTCGGCGGACTGGTGATCGTCCTGGGCCTCTTCTTCATGGGCGCGATCCCGGGTCTGACGATGCGGGAGTTCCGCTTCCACAAGAAGCCGACGGCGGGCCTCCTCGGGGCGCCCGTGCTCGGCGTGCTCTTCGGAGTCGGCTGGACCCCCTGCATGGGACCGACCCTCGCCGCCGTCAACACCCTCTCCATCGACCAGGCGAGCGCCGGCCGGGGAGCGCTGCTGACCGTCGCCTACTGCCTGGGCCTCGGCCTGCCCTTCATCCTCGCCGCGATCGCCTTCCGCAAGGCGCTCGGCGCATTCGGCTGGGTGAAGAAGCACTATGCATGGGTGATGCGGATCGGCGGCGGCATGCTGATCCTGACCGGTCTGCTCCTCGTCACAGGAATGTGGGACAGCATCGTCAGCGACATGCAGAGCTGGACCCAAGGCTTCACGGTGGGGATCTGAGGACTACACGGACATGAGTACGACAGACAACGCGCCCTCCGAGGCGTCGCACGACTCCGAACCGGGGCTCGGCGCAGCCGGTTCCCAGCTCTCCACCGCCCCCGTCGAGGACAGCGGTCCCGTGGGCATCGGGGTGATCGGCTGGGCCCGCTGGGTCTGGCGGCAGCTCACCTCCATGCGGGTGGCGTTGATCCTGCTCTTCCTGCTGTCCCTCGGCGCGATCCCCGGCTCCCTCATCCCGCAGAACTCGGTCGACCTGATGAAGGTCGCCGAGTGGAAGAAGCAGAACCCGTCCTGGGTGACCGTCGCCGAGAAGCTCCAGCTCTTCGACGTCTACACGTCGTTCTGGTTCTCCGCGATCTACATCCTGCTCTTCGTCTCGCTCATCGGCTGCATCCTGCCCCGCACCTGGCAGTTCGTCGGCCAGCTCCGGGGCCGCCCGCCGGCCGCTCCGCGCCGGCTCGACCGGCTCCCCGCGCACACCACCTGGCGCACCGAGAAGTCCCCCGACGAGGTCCTCGCGCACGCCAAGGCGCTGCTCGGCGGGCGCCGCTTCCGCACCGAGGCCGGCACCGGCCACGTCGCGGCGGAGAAGGGCTACCTCCGCGAGGCCGGGAACCTGATCTTCCACATCGCGCTCATCGTGATGCTCGTGGCCTTCGCCTGGGGCAAGCTCTTCATGTCCGAGGGCGGCAAGCTCGTCCTGCGCGGCGGCGGCTTCTCGAACACGCTCACCCAGTACGACGACTTCAAGTCGGGCAGCATGTTCGATCCCGACGACCTGCCGCCCTTCAGCTTCACCCTCGACAAGTTCGACGCCACCTTCGAGGAGAGCGGCCCGCAGAAGGGCACCCCGCGCGACTTCAAGGCGTACGTCACCTACAGCGAGGGCGCCCACGGCAAGCCCACGAAGGCCGAGATCGAGGTCAACAAGCCGCTGGAGATCGACGGCTCCAAGGTCTACCTGCTCGGCCACGGCTACGCGCCGGTCATGTCGGTGACCGACCCCACCGGCAAGGTCATCTTCCGGGACGCCGTGCCGATGCTGCCGCAGGACGCCAACCTCACCTCGGCGGGCGCCATCAAGGTCACCGACGGCTACCGGAACAAGAACGGCGAGAAGGAGCAGCTCGGCTTCTCCGCCCAGTTCGTGCCGACCTTCGCGGGCAAGGGCAAGGGCACGATGCTCTCCCAGTTCCCCGCCGCGAACTTCCCCGTGATCGCCCTGAACGCCTTCCACGGCAGCCTCGGCGTGGACTCGGGCCTGCCGCAGAACGTGTACCAGCTGAACACGACCAAGATGCAGCAGTTCAAGAAGGAGAACGGCGACCCGCTCGCCAAGATGCTGCTGCCCGGCGAGTCGATGGACCTGCCCGACGGCGCGGGCACCGTGAAGTTCGAGGGCATCGAGCGCTGGGCCACCTTCTCCGTCACCCACCAGCCCGGCAGCGGCCTCGCCCTCGCGGGCGCGATCGCCGCCATCGCGGGCCTGGCCGGATCCCTGTTCATCCAGCGCCGCCGGATCTGGGTCCGGGCGGTGCCCGGCGAGGACGGCGTCACCGTCGTCGAAATGGCGGGCCTGGGCCGCAGCGAGTCCGCCAGGCTCCCCCAGGAGCTGGCCGACCTCGCCGCCACGCTGCACGAGCAGGCGCCGACCGCTCCGCCCGCAGAATCTGCCGAACCTGCCGAACCTGCCGAAGAAACCCCTGAAGGAGAGCGCGGATGACGCCGCTCGCAGCCGCAGCCAACGAGAACCTGGCGCAGATCAGCAACTACCTGATCTATTCGTCGATGGCGGTCTACATGCTCGCCTTCTTCGCGCACATTGCCGAGTGGACCTTCGGCAGCCGCAGCAAGGTGGCCCGTACGGCTGCCGCGCTGACCTCCGCCCAGGGCGCCGCCGCCCCCGCGGTGCAGGTCCGGGGCAAGGGCGGCAGTACGGCCGTCCTCGACAAGCCGAAGGTCGTCACCCGCTCCGCCGCGGGCACGCGTGACGTGCCCGACGGCCCGGGCGCCGCGGGCGGCACCGTGCAGGGCGACCTGTACGGGCGGATCGCGGTCTCGCTGACCGCGCTCGCCTTCCTCATCGAGGCGGGCGGCGTCGTCGCCCGCGCGATGTCGGTGCAGCGGGCCCCCTGGGGCAACATGTACGAGTTCTCGATCACCTTCTCCACGGTGGCCGTCGGCGCGTACCTGGTGCTGCTCGCGCTGAAGAAGAACGTCCGCTGGCTCGGCCTGATCCTGGTCACCACCGTCCTGCTGGACCTCGGCATCGCCGTGACCTGGCTCTACACCGACAGCGACCAGCTGGTCCCGGCCCTGCACTCGTACTGGCTGTGGATCCACGTCTCCACCGCGATCTTCTGCGGCGCCGTCTTCTACATCGGCGCGGCCGGAGCGGTCCTCTACCTCTTCCGCGACTCCTACGAGGCCAAGCTCGCGGGCGGCGGCAAGCCGGGAAGGTTCGCCTCCTCCGTGCTGGAGCGGCTGCCCTCGGCGGCCTCGCTCGACAAGTTCTCGTACCGCATCAACGCGGCCGTCTTCCCGCTGTGGACCTTCACGATCATCGCGGGCGCGATCTGGGCCGGCGACGCCTGGGGCCGCTACTGGGGCTGGGACCCCAAGGAGGTCTGGTCCTTCGTGACCTGGGTGGCGTACGCCTGCTACCTGCACGCCCGCGCCACCGCAGGCTGGAAGGGCCGCAAGGCCGCCTACCTCGCGCTCTTCGCCTTCGCCTGCTGGATCTGGAACTACTACGGCGTGAACATCCTGCTCAGCGGCAAGCACTCGTACGCGGGCGTCTGACCGGCGGGAGTGGGACGCTGGTGTCATGCCTCCTGTGATCCATGGCACCAGCGAGAGCCGCGGCGAGGACCGCTGGCGGCTGCGGTTCGAGCTGCACCTGCCGTACGCGTACGAGGAGCTGTGGCCCGTCCTGACCACGCCGGACGGCCTGCGCGGCTGGCTGGCGGAGGCCGAGGTCCTGGAACGCCGGCTCGGCGGGGCGGTGACGCTGCGCTGGCCCAACACCGGGACGGTGGTCACCGGCCGGGTCACGGCCTGGGACGTCGAGCGGGTCGTGGAGTACACGGTGACCGTGCACGAGCGGATCCGCTTCCACCTGGAGGCGGTGGGGACCGACTCGACGGTCATCCGGTTCGTGAACGAGCGGGCCGGGCCGGAGTCCGAGCGCCTGGACTGCCTGGCCGGCTGGCACGAGCACTTCGAGCTGCTGGAGTCCGCGCTCGCGGGGCGGCCGGCGGGGCCGGCGGACTGGGCCGCCTGGACGGACGCCCACTGGGGCGAGCTGCGGGCGGACTACGCGTCCCTCTCCAGGACGTAGGAGCCGCGCTCGTCCGCCCGCGTGCCGCCCCGGGCGGGGTGACCGGTCAGATCCGGGACGGCTGCGGCTCCGGTTCCGCGGTCGGCTCCGCGGCCGGGTCCAGGTCCAGGTCCAGGTCCAGGTCCGGGTCCAGGTCCAGGTCCGGGCCCGGGGACCGCCGGAGGCCCGGCAGGGTCAGGGCGGCCGCCGCGAGCACCGCCGCGAACGGCACCAGCAGGGCGGCCCGGTACCCCTCCAGCGGGTCCGCGTAGGAGGCCGACACGCCCGTCACGGCGGCCAGGCCGAGTGCCGCCCCGAACTGGAACGAGGTGTACAGCAGCCCGCCCGCGAGGCCCTGCTCCGCCTCCGCGACCCCCTCGGTCGCCACGATGGTCAGCGGCCCGTAGACCAGCGCGAAGGCGAGCCCCAGCAGGACCAGGCTCGGCAGCATCGCGCCGTAGCTCCAGTCCGCGCCGAGCGGCAGGAAGAGTCCGTACGAGAGCGCCGCGAGCAGCAGTCCGCCGAAGATGAGGCGGCCGTTGCCGAACCGCGCCACCAGCCTCGGCACCACCGTCGGCGAGAGCGCCGCGTCCACCCCGATCACGATCATCGCGAAGCTGGTCTGGAGCGTGGACCAGCCCCGCAGTTCCTGGAGGTACAGCACCACCAGGAACTGGAAGCCGAAGAACGCGCCCGCGAACAGCAGCCCCGCGCCGTTGGCCCGCCGGAGCGCCGCCGACCGCAGGATCCCCAGTCGCACCACCGGCTCGGCCGCCCGCCGCTCGACCGCGGCGAACAGCGCGAGCAGCACCAGCCCCGCCCCCAACGTGGCCGCCGTCCACCCGGCCCCGGCGTGCGCGGCACGCTCCACGCCCAGCACCAGCAGCACCAGGGCCGAGGTCACCAGCAGCCCGCCCGCCAGGTCCAGGCGCTGCCCGGACCGCTCCGGCCGCGCCGACTTCGGTACGAGGGCCAGCGCGCCCAGGAGGATCAGCGCGGCCAGCCCCACCGGGGCGAAGAACACCCAGCGCCAGCCGGCCGAGGCCAGCAGCCCGCCCGCGACCAGGCCGATGGAGAACCCGCCGGCGGCGGTGCCGGAGTAGACGAGCAGGGCCTTGTCCCGCTGCGGCCCCTCGTCGAAGCCGGTGGTGATGATCGACAGCCCGGCCGGGGTCATGAAGGCCGCGGCGACCCCGGTCACGAACCGGGCGGCGATCAGCTGCCACCCCTCGGTGGCCAGTCCGCCGAGGCCGGAGAAGAGCAGGAAGACGGTGAGCCAGGCGACGAACATGCGGCGGCGCCCGAACAGGTCGGCCGCCCGGCCGCCCAGCAGCATGAAGCCGCCGTAGCCGAGCACATAGGCGCTCATCACCCATTGGAGTTCGCCGGTTTCGAGCCCGAGATCGGCGCGTATGGACGGCAGGGCGACATTCAGCATCGCGACGTCGATGCCTTCGAGGAAGATCGCTCCGCACAATACGAGCAGTACGCCCAGGCGGCGCCCGCGGATTTCACTGGACATCGGTGTTCCTCACAGGGGGAAAGGGGATGGCCGTCACCGGCTCGACCACCCTCGTTCGCCGCCCGGTCCGGAACAACGCCGAAGAGCGCAACGTTCGTTCAGTCGTGCTTACCGATCGCGATGAACTGGACTGCTTCCTGATCCTCGCCGAGGAACTCCACTTCGGCCGCACCGCCGAGCGCATGCTCCTGTCCCGCGCCCGCGCCAGCCAGCTGATCCAGCGCCTGGAGCGGCGCGTCGGCGCACCGCTGTTCCTGCGGACCAGCCGCCGCGTCGCCCTCACCGCGCTGGGCCGGCAGCTGCGCGCCGACCTCGAACCGCACCACCGCGCCGTCGAGGCCGCCCTGGAGCGGGCCGCGGCGACCGCGCGCGCCGCCGACGGGGTGCTGCACGTCGGCTTCACCACCCCGCCCTCCGGGGAGCTCGTCCTCAAGGCCGCCCAGGTCCTGCGCGCCACGCATCCCGGGCTGGCGGTCGAGGTGTGCGAGGTGCCGCTCTCCGACCCGTACGGGCAGCTGCGCAGCGGCGACTTCGACGTGGCGGTGGCCGAGTTCCCGGTCCGGGAGGCCGATTTGGGGGAGGGGCCCGCGCTGCTCACCGAGGCCCGGTTGCTGGCGGTGGCCGCCGGGCACCCGCTGGCCGGGCGGGACTCCGTATCCCTGGAGGAGCTGGCCGGGGTGCCGCTGCTGACCATCGCCGGGGACCTGCCCCCGTACCGCCGCGAGGCCCAGAGCCCGGCGCGCACGCCGGGCGGGCGGCCCATCCGGCGCGGGCCGGAGGTGACGAACATGCAGGAGGCGCTGGTGATGGTCGCGGCCGGCCAGGGCGCGCTGCTGACGTCGGCCCACACCGCCACCTACCACGCCCGCCCGGGCATCGCCTACGTCCCCTTCGCGGACGCGGAGCCGGTCGGCTACGGCCTGATCTGGCGCGCGGCCGACCACTCGGGGGCGGTACGGGCCTTCGCCCGCGCGGCCCTCGAAGCGGCGGGCCGCGGGCAGGGCGGGGCTCGGCCCTAGGGCCTGGCCAGGGCGGGGCTCGGCCCTAGGGCTGGCCGCCCTTGTCCTCGCCCTGCTCGCGCCGCTTCAGCTCCTCCTCGCGGCGGCGCAGGTCCGCCTCCCAGTCCTTGAGGAGGCTCTCGTCCTTCTTGTTCTCCTCGCGGATGGACTTGAGGAACTCCGGGTTGTCGTCGGGGGCGACCCACTCGTGGCGGTGGTTGCGGTGCCACTCGGAGGGCGTGCGGCCGCCGGCCGGGGCGTGGCGCATCTTGCCCGCGGCGAACCAGACGATCGGGCCGACGATCCAGAAGAGCAGGATGATGATGACCCAGACGACCTTGGGGAGGTGTTTGGCCTCGTCCTCGGGGGTGTTGAGGCAGTCGATGAACGCGTAGATCGTCAGCGCCAGCGGCAGGATGAACATCAGCGCCCTGATCATGCGGAACAGCCCCCTGGAAACAATGGCGGGGTTCGATTGCGACGGCCCCGGTGACGGTCCCAGCGTAGCCGGTGACGGATACTGGCCCCTATGGCTTACGACGATCTCCGCTCGCTGCTCCGGGCTCTGGAGCGAGAGGGCGACCTCAAGCGCATCAAGGCCGAAGTCGACCCGTACCTGGAGGTCGGGGAGATCGTCGACCGAGTGAACAAGGCGGGCGGGCCGGCGCTCCTCTTCGAGAACGTCAAGGGCTCGGCGATGCCGCTGGCCATGAACGTCTTCGGGACCGACCGGCGCCTGCTCAAGGCCCTCGGCCTCACGTCGTACGGCGAGATCAGCGAGAAGATCGGCGGCCTGCTCAAGCCGGAGCTGCCGCAGGGGTTCATCGGGGTCCGCGAGGCCTTCGGGAAGCTCGGCTCGATGGTGCACGTGCCGCCGAAGAAGGTGAAGGGCGACGCCGCGCCAGTCCAGGAGGTCGTCCTCACCGGCGACGACGTGGACCTCGACCAGCTGCCGGCCCTCTTCACCTGGCCCAAGGACGGCGGCTCCTTCTTCAACCTCGGGCTGACGCACACCAAGCACCCCGAGACCGGCGTCCGCAACCTCGGCCTCTACCGCCTCCAGCGCCACGACAAGCGCACCATCGGCATGCACTGGCAGATCCACAAGGACAGCCGCAACCACTACGCCGTCGCCGCCCAGCGCGGCGAGCGGCTGCCGGTCGCGATCGCCTTCGGCTGCCCGCCCGCGGTGACGTACGCGTCGACCGCGCCGCTGCCGGGCGACATCGACGAGTACCTCTTCGCCGGGTTCGTGGCGGGCAAGCGGATCGAGATGGTCGACTGCAAGACGGTCCCGCTCCAGGTCCCGGCCAACGCGGAGGTCGTGATCGAGGGCTGGCTGGAGCCCGGGGAGACACTCCCCGAGGGCCCCTTCGGCGACCACACCGGCTTCTACACGCCGCAGGAGCCGTTCCCCGCGCTGAAGATCGACTGCGTGACGATGCGGAAGCGTCCGCTGATCCAGTCGATCGTCGTCGGCCGGCCGCCGACGGAGGACGGGCCGCTGGGCCGCGCGACGGAGCGTTTCTTCCTCCCGCTGCTGAAGATCATCGTGCCGGACATCGTGGACTACCACCTCCCCGAGTCGGGCGGCTTCCACAACTGCGCGATCGTCTCGATCGACAAGAAGTACCCGAAGCACGCGCAGAAGGTCATGCACGCCATCTGGGGCGCGCACATGATGTCGCTGACCAAGCTGATCATCGTGGTGGACAAGGACTGCGACGTCCACGACCTGCACGAGGTGTCGTGGCGGGCGCTCGGCAATACGGACTACTCCCGCGACCTGACGGTGGTGGAGGGCCCGGTGGACCACCTGGACCACGCCTCGTACCAGCAGTTCTGGGGCGGCAAGGCGGGCATCGACGCCACGAAGAAGCTGCCGGAGGAGGGCTACACCCGCGACGGCGGCTGGCCCGACATGGTCGAGTCCGACCCGGCGACGGCCGCGCTGGTGGACCGGCGCTGGAAGGAGTACGGACTGTGAGCCCCCTCCCCGTCACCGGCCCGGGCCTGTTCATCGGCAGCCTCACCGCCTTCGTGATGCTTGAGCGCCCGAAGCTCGACCCCACCGACCCGGGTCTGCGGCGGGCCGCCGAACGGGCGGGCGTCTCGCCCGAGGAGTTCGCCGGCCCCGGCGACGTCTGGGCGCTGGTGTGGGAGGACGAGGACGGCGAGGGCGGCGGCTTCGAACTGCCCGGCCTGCGGGACGCCGAGGCGGAGGACTTCGCCGAGCGGCTGCGGCTCGCGCTGGGCACCGGCGAGCCGTTCACGATCGAGGCCGGTGCCGTGCTCCGCCTCGACGCGCGCCCGGCCGGCGCCGGCGCCGACGGCTACGCCTTCACGGCCCACGTCACCCCGCCCGAGGGCGAGGACGAGGACGCGGAGCCCGTGACCCTGGAGCTGGAAGCGGTCCGCACGGACTCGCTCCTGAGCCACCTCGCAGAATTCCACGGGAGCCTCGCATGATGACCACCGCCGACGAAGTGGTGGGGTCCGGGCCTTCGCCCGAGGCCACCAACAAGGTCAAGGCCTTCCTGCGGCTCGTGATGATCGAGCACTCGGTCTTCGCCCTGCCCTTCGCCTACATCGCCGCGCTCACCGCCATGTTCCAGCTCGACCGGAACGTGCACTGGGGCAAGCTGCTGCTCGTCACCGTCTGCATGGTGGGGCTGCGCACCTTCGCGATGGCCGCCAACCGGATCATCGACCGCGAGATCGACTCCCGGAACCCGCGCACCGCCGGCCGCGAGCTGGTCACCGGTGCGGTGTCGGTCCGGTCGGCCTGGACCGGGGCGGGGATCGCCCTCGTCGTCTTCCTCGGCTCGGCGGCGCTGCTGAACCCGCTGTGCCTGGCGCTGGCGCCGATCGCGGTGATCCCGATGGTGGTGTACCCGTACGGCAAGCGGTTCACGAACTTCCCGCACGCCATCCTCGGCCTGGCCCAGGCGATGGGCCCGGTCGGGGCCTGGCTGGCCGTCACCGGCGAGTGGTCCTGGGACGCGGTGATCCTGGGCCTGGCGGTGGGCGTGTGGATCGGCGGCTTCGACCTGATCTTCGGCAGCCAGGACGTGGCCGCCGACCGAGCGGAGGGCGTCAAGTCGGTCCCGGCCCGCTTCGGCGTCGCGGCCGCCCTGTGGGGCGCGCGCGGCGCGCACGTGGTGACCACGGTCCTGCTGGCCTGGTACGGCCTGGCCACGGACGCGGGGATGTTCTTCTGGGCGGGCCTGCTGATCGTCGTTTGCGCCTTCTTCTACGAGCACACCATCGTGACCCCGCACGACCTGTCCCGCCTGAACCGCGCCTTCTTCACGGTCAACGGCTTCATCGGCATTGCCCTCTTCGTGTGCGCTCTCCTCGACCTCGTGGTTCGGGGTCTGACCCTGTAGCAGGCGTCCCTGCTGTGGCACGGCCACCTGACCCGCGCCCCGTCGGGGGTGGCCGGATAGTCTCGGAGGTATGACTGAGCGCAAGCGCACCCCGTGGGTGGTCGGGGTTTCCGGGGCGTCCGGGACGCCGTACGCGGCGGCGGTGATCCGCGGGCTGCTCGCTGCGGGGGAGAGCGTCGATCTGGTGGTCAGCCGGGCCTCGCGGCTCACCCTGCTGGACGAAACCGGGATCGCCTTCCGTGACGCGCACTGGCGGGCCGATCTGACGGAGTGGCTGGCGCGCGGCGCCGACGGCAAGCCGGGGACCTTCGAACCGGTCACGGCCGAGGCCGACCTCCGGTACTGGGGTGCCGGGGACCTGGCGGCCGGTCCGAGCTCGGGCTCGTACCCCGTGAAGGGGATGTTCATCGTCCCCGCGTCCACGGCCTGCGTGGCGGGGGTGGCGCTCGGGCTGTCGAAGGACCTGCTCCAGCGGGTGGCGAGCGTGACGCTCAAGGAGCGGCGCCGGCTGGTGGTCGCGGTGCGGGAGACCCCGCTGAACGGTCAGACGCTGAAGCACCTGGTGGCGCTGGACGAGGCGGGCGCGATCGTGCTGCCCGCCTCTCCGGCGTTCTACGCGGGCGCGACGCACATCCAGGATCTGGTGGACTTCGTCGCGGGGCGGGTGCTGGACGCGGCAGGGGTGCCGCACCGGCTGTACCGCCGTTGGGAGGGGGAGATCGGTGGATCCCGCCCCAGGGGGTAGCGCTACTTCGCGATGCGCGGCTTGCGGGTCTTGTCGACGCGCTTGGCCGCGGCGGGCTGGTGGGCACGGGATCGGTTGGCCAGCTCCTGGAGCTGTCGCATGTGTGCGTAGGCCATCTCGATCGTGTACACGGTGAACCACTCCTGAAGATCGTCATTGATCTGTTGAAAGATTCGCAGGGTGTTGACCCTGCGTGCCTTAGATTCTATACCTAGACTTGCAGGATCGCCGAATAATGGAAGGCTCCACGTAATGGACACGGTGGACAGGCAGCTCATCCAGGCACTTCGCGAGAACGGTCGTGCCTCGTACGCGGAGCTGGGCCGTCTCGTGGGCCTCTCCGGCCCCAGCGTCACCGACCGCATCAACCGGCTGGAGACGGCCGGCGTCATCACCGGCTACCGCGCGACCGTGAACGCGGCCTCGCTCGGCCTCGGCGTCACCGCGCTGATCGGACTCTCCATGTCCGATGCCGCCGACCACGAGGACGTCGCCCGGCGGCTGCGCGACCTCGCGGAGATCGAGGACTGCTGGTTCATCGCCGGTGACGACTCCTTCATGCTGAAGGTGCGCGCCAACGACGTGGACGGCCTGGAGAAGATCATTCGCAAGCTCTCCGGCACCAAGGGCGTCTCGCGCACCCGCACGACCATCGTGCTCTCCACGAAGTGGGAGAACCGGGTCGGGGAACTGCCCGAGGAGGGCTGAGAGTACGGTGGGTGGCGGCTACAGGACAGGTATCTAGAGGAGGCGACCGGCTGATGGACGCTGGGCTCAAGCGCGAGCTGGAGGAGAAGGTCCGCTCCGGCGAGCGGCTGACCCGGGAGGACGGTATCGCCCTCTACGAGTCGGACGACCTGGCCTGGCTGGGCGGCCTCGCCCACGAGGTGCGCACGCGGAAGAACGGCGACGTCGTCCACTTCAACGTCAACCGCCACCTCAACATGACGAACGTGTGCACCGCGTCGTGCGCGTACTGCTCGTTCCAGCGCAAGCCGGGCGAGAAGGACGCGTACACGATGCGCATCGAGGAGGCCGTGCGCCTGGCCAAGGCCATGGAGAACGAGAACCTCACCGAGCTGCACATCGTCAACGGCCTGCACCCGAACCTTCCGTGGCGCTACTACCCGCGCTCGCTCTCCGAGCTGAAGAAGGCGCTGCCGAACGTCTCGCTGAAGGCGTTCACGGCGACGGAGATCCACCACTTCGAGACGATCTCGGGCATGTCGGCCTCCGACATCCTCGACGAGCTGATCGAGGCCGGCCTGGAGTCGCTCACGGGCGGCGGCGCGGAGATCTTCGACTGGGAGGTCCGGCAGCACATCGTCGACCACCGCACCCACTGGGAAGACTGGTCGCGCATCCACCGCCTCGCGCACTCGAAGGGCCTCAAGACCCCCTCGACGATGCTCTACGGGCACATCGAGGAGCCGCGCCACCGCGTGGACCACGTCCTGCGGCTGCGCGAGCTCCAGGACGAGACCGGCGGCTTCCAGGTCTTCATCCCGCTGCGCTACCAGCACGACTTCGTGGACATGAAGGACGGCAAGGTACGCAACAAGCTCCAGGCGCGGACGACGATGGCGACGGGCGCGGAGGCGCTGAAGACCTTCGCGGTCTCCCGCCTGCTCTTCGACAACGTGCCGCACGTGAAGGTCTTCTGGGTGATGCACGGCGTGCAGACCGCCCAGCTGGCGCTCCAGCACGGCGCGGACGACATGGACGGCTCGGTCGTCGAGTACAAGATCACGCACGACGCGGACAACTACGGCACCCCGAACAAGCTGGGCCGTGAGGACCTCCTGGACCTGATCCGCGAGGCGGGCTTCCGCCCGGTCGAGCGCAACACGCGCTACGAGATCATCCGCGAGTACCCCGGCCCGGACGCGGACCTGCGCGAGACGCCGCAGGCGATGCGCCTCTGACCTCGCGGTCAGCCGAACGTCACGACGAAGCCCCGATCCGCCCCGGATCGGGGCTTCGTCGTGCTGACGCTGGACGCCCCTCGGTGTAATAGCTAATATCCATCTGTGCCTCTTACTTTCACCCTGGATCCGGTCGTCGACCCCGCCCTGCACGCGGGAATCCTCAGCCTGTGGACGGACGTGTCCAATGCGGGCGGCGCGGTCGGCTTCGTGCCCCCGGTCACCGCCGACGCCATCCGCCCCCAGCTGATCACGCAGCTCTCCGCGGTCGCCGACGGCGGAATGCGGCTCCTCGTCGGACACGACGAGCGGGGCGAGGTGGCCGCCACCGCCTTCCTCGCCCGCAACACGCACCGGCTCCAGCTCCACTGGGTGTGGGCGTACACGGTGATGGTCCACCCGAGCCGCCAGGGCAAGGGCTACGGCCGCGACCTGATGGCGGCCACGGAGGCGGCGGCGCGCTCCATGGAGGGCATCGAGGCGATCCGCCTCGGCTGCCGCGGCGGCCACGGCCTGGAGCGCTTCTACGCGGCCTGCGGCTACAAGGAGGTCGGCCGCGTCCCCGGCGCCATCCGCGTGGCCCCGGGCGACGACCGCGACGACGTCACGATGCTGCTGCCGCTGTACTGACCCCGGGGCGGCGGCCGGAGCCGGGGCCCGGCGTGCTTCACTGGACGGGCACGATTCGAGTATGGCCACGACGAGAGAGAAGGGGTCACCGTGTCCCTCAAGCCGAGCGCGACGATCCGCTACACCGCGATGCGTCTGGGGATCTTCGTCGGGTGCCTCGTCCTCGTCGCGGCCCTGGTCCGTATCGGGTGGGTGCCCGCCGGGCTCGGGGACGCGAACTTCGCCTGGGTCGTGCTGCTCGCCCTCGTCATCTCCGCGCCGCTCTCCTTCGTGCTGCTGCGCAAGCAGCGCGACGAGATGTCCGCGCAGATCTCCGGCCGCGTCGCGGGTGCGAAGCAGAAGCTCGCCGCGAACCGCAGCCAGGAGGACCTGGCGGACGACGCGGCACGCGTGAACCCGTAGTAACCCCATAAGGGGCCAGTTGGCTTCATCACACATCGAACCGCCTCAGCGCCGGGGATACCGCCCGTAACGCTGGGGCGTTCGTGTTTTCCGGGCCGGCGCAAGAGGGCCTGATGCGCCCCTGTCTCAAAGAACCCCTTTGAGATTCCCAAAGTGAAAGTGTTAGCGTGTTCAACATGTTGACCACAGCTGCGCACCACATGACCACGAGCGTTCCGCTCGTGGCGCGCCTGCACGTCGACCTCTGCCGCCGCGTGTCCGCGGCCTGTTGCTGTTGTCGTTGAGCTGAATCGATACAGCAGCGGTCCCGGCCGCCGGCACCTTCCGGCTGTCGCACCGCCAGACCCAGCGCCAGAACAGCGCCGTCCACCGCAGAACCATCCGCCAGTTCGTTTGTGCGTCACCCCCCGGAGAGTGTCCGTGTCCGCGACCCCCCAGGCCCAAGCCCCCGCCAAGGCCTCGTTCAAGTTCCCCTTCTGGGCCCAGATCATCGCCGGTCTGGTGCTCGGTGTCCTGTTCGGCTGGCTCGCCCGCAGCCAGGACATCAGCTGGCTCGGCACCACCCTGGAGAAGGTCGGCGACATCTTCATCCAGCTGCTGAAGCTGGCCATCGCCCCGCTCGTCTTCTTCGCGATCCTGGTGTCGATCACCAACCTGCGGAAGGTGAACAACGCGGCGCGCCTCGCCTCCCGCACCCTCCTCTGGTTCATGATCACCTCGCTGATCGCGGTCGGCATAGGCATCGCGATCGGCCTGCTGACCGACCCGGGCTCCGGCACCGGCCTCACCGCGGCCGACGGCAAGGACCCGAAGAAGGCCGGCTCCTGGATCGACTTCCTGACCGGCATCGTGCCGACGGACATCGTCACGCCCTTCACCCAGCTGAAGGTCCTCCAGATCGTCTTCCTCGCCGTCGTCGCCGGCATCGCCGCCCTCCAGCTGGGCGCCAAGGCCAAGCCGGTCCTGGACCTCGCCGAGTCCGCCCTGGAGCTCCTCCAGAAGGCCCTGTGGTGGGTCATCCGCCTCGCCCCGATCGGCACCATCGGCCTGATCGGCACCGCGATCGCCACGTACGGCTGGGACCTCATCGGCAAGTACGCGACCTTCACCGCCGACATCTACATCGGCTGCGCGCTCGTGATGTTCGGCGTCTACCCGCTGCTGCTCGCGACGGTCGCCAAGGTCAGCCCGCTGCAGTTCTTCAAGGGCGCCTGGCCGGCCATCCAGCTGGCCTTCGTCTCCCGCTCCTCGGTCGGCACCATGCCGGTCACCCAGAAGGTCACCGAGCGTCTCGGCGTCCCGAAGGAGTACGCCTCCTTCGCCGTCCCGTTCGGCGCCACCACCAAGATGGACGGCTGCGCCGCGATCTACCCGGCCCTCGCCGCCATCTTCATCGCGCAGATCTTCGACGTGCAGCTGGGCATCAAGGAGTACCTGCTCATCGTCTTCGTCTCGGTCATCGGCTCCGCGGCCACGGCCGGCCTGACCGGCGCCACGGTCATGCTGACGCTGACCCTCTCCACGCTGGGCCTGCCGCTGGCGGGCGTCGGCCTGCTGATGGCGATCGACCCGATCCTGGACATGATGCGCACCGCCACCAACGTGGCCGGCCAGGCCCTGGTCCCGGTCATCGTCTCGGCCCGGGAAGGCATCCTCGACAAGGAGGCCTACGCCTCCGCCTCGGCCTCCCCGCTCGACGAGCCGGCCAATACCCCGGCCCCGGTCGCCGTCGCGGCCTGACCGCCACCGCGCACTCGCCGCAGCCCCCGCCCCCGTCCGGGCGGGGGCTGTGGCGTGTTCAGCCCAGGGTCTCCCCGCGGATGTAGGCGATCAGCCCGAGGACGAGGGGCGGGGCGAGCCACCACAGGCCCATCGCCCGGCGCACGCTGGGGATGAGGGTGATGAGCAGGCCGAGCACGCTCAGGCACATGGCGACCAAGCACATCATGGCGGTGTTCTCGTAGCCGTGGTGGTCCCACTCGGCCTCGGGCCCGACGAATACGGCCGCGAACACGGAGAAGGCGTTCAGCAGGTGGATGAGCGTGAGCGGGACGCCCAGCACCCACCGCAGGCAGCCCCGGTCCTCGGGCAGGTCGATGTTCTCGCGCGGCAGCCTCAGCCGGGCGTTGCGATACGCACCCACGCGATCACCCCCAGGGCGACCGGCGGGACGAGCCACCACAGGCCCAGGGTCCGGCGGACGGGCGGGACGAGCGTGATCAGGATCGTGCTGCCGCTCAGGAAGAACACCAGGAGGCATTCCAGTTCGGTGCCGGCGTATCCCTGGGTGTCCCATTCGCCGGCCGGTCCGTAGGCCAGGGCCAGGTAGACGACGCCGGCGTTCATCAGGTGGACGAGGGCGAGGGGGACCCCGAACGCCCAGCGCGTCCATGGGCGGATCTCGGGCAGGTCGATGTTCTCGCGCGGCAGCCTCAGCCGAGCGTCGCGATACGCACCCACGCGATCACCCCCAGGACGACCGGCGGGACGAGCCACCACAGGCCCATGGTCCGGCGGACGGGCGGGATGAGGGTGATCAGAATTGCGATCACGCTGAAGATGATGGCGAACAGGGCCATCGCCGTGGTGCCGGCGTGTCCCTGGTCGTCCCATTGGTTCAACGGGCCGTAGCGCAAGGCAGAGTAGACGGCGGCGGCGCTCAGCAGGTGGAGGAGCCCGAGCGGCACCCCGAGCACCCAGCGCACCCAGCGACGCTTCTTGGACGTGCCGGTGTTCTCGCTGCGGTCCGTCATCGCATCGCGTCCTTGATCTTGGCGAGGTTGTCCCGGAAGTCCTGGCCGTAGAACTGCGGGCCCTGCGATTCCCAGTACGGGCCACCGTTGTAGCGGGTGGCGATCTCCTGCATCTGGGCGTCCGTCAATTGATCCGCCGGGATGTCGGCGTAGCCCGTCTCAGCCTTGATCTGCGCCAGGAACCCGGCTGCTATGAAGGCATTCTGCGCCGGGTCCTGGAGCGACTCCTCCACTAGGTCCCGCTGGTCCTCTGTGAGGTGAGCCGGGTCGTAGCCGAGCACCTCGGCGCCGCGGCGGAGCTGGATGGCGATCGGACCGAAGGAGGTCTCGTCAGGCACCCCGCCGAGCCTGCTGGGAAGATTCCGCGGCGAGACGGGACTCAAAGGCGAACCGGCCAAATCGCGCAACGTGTCCGTTCCGTCGTCAAACCACCCGGGCTGCCCCGGGATCTCCTTCCAGGCGATGCCCGCGACCAGCTCCTCAGGCAGTCCGGCGTGCTCGGCGGCGGCCCGGAGCACCCACTTGTTGTGGGAGATCCACTCCGCCTTCTCCGCGTCGCTGTCCTTCGGGTCCCAGTACATGTCCTCCGCCACCGGCAGGCCGGCGACCTTCATCCGGATGTCCCGCAGCTCCGGCGATATCTCGGCCTTCCCGACCGGCCCCGCCATCTCCCGCT
Organism: Streptomyces sp. NPDC059989; assembly: GCF_042736975.1. NCBI lineage: Bacteria > Bacillati > Actinomycetota > Actinomycetes > Kitasatosporales > Streptomycetaceae > Streptomyces > Streptomyces sp. NPDC059989. The sequence continues at coordinate 9,832 of NZ_JBHWUO010000037.1, read as the reverse complement.
TCGGGCCGCTGCCCGGCAGATGGGTCAGGGGGCTTCTGGCGGCCTCCGCCGCCTCGCGGCGGATGTCCGCCATCGCCGCGTACAGGTCGGGCCGCTTGTCGCTGCCCGGCGCCTTGAAGTCCGGCAGCAACTCGTACGCCTGCTTCAGCGCGTGCACACACGTGTCGCGCGCCTCCTGCTCGACCGACTTCGCCAGCTGGAAGCTGCCGCCCGCGGCGCCGTGGAGGCGGTTGGCCTCGTCCCGGATGTCGTCCACGTCCATCGTCAGCTCGGCGAAGAAGTCCATGACCCCGGTCGTGGCCCGCATGTCCTCCCACTGCCGCATGGGTTCGGCGTCCTGCGCCGTGCGGGTGATCGCCGTGCCCTTCGTTCCGATGAGCGCGGCGAGCGCCCGCTCCGAGCGCTTGCCGTCGCGGTAGTGGGTCTTGGCGGTGGTCAGGGCCGAGGCGTAGGCGAACAGGGCGCTCGCGGCCTTGTCGTAGCCCTCCGCCATGTGGGTCACCAGCTGGCGTGCCTCGGTGAGCCGCGAGGTGTACGTGTGGCTGCCGTCGCTCTCCCACTTGGCGGACTGCGCCTGCCGGGCGGGTTCCCCGACCTGGACGAGGAGATCGCGCAGGCGGCGGAACTCCTCGGCGTTGCGCTCCACGAGGGGCGGGTTCGCCTCTTCCAGGAACTCGACGTCCTTACGGTGGGCGAGGCCGCTCACTTGCACTCCGGTGGCACGTACTGACCCGATTCGAGGAGGTTGTCGAGGAAGGACCGGGCGGTGCCGTCGTCCACGTGGGCGAAGCTGGTTCCGGTCGTCTTGAGGCGGGTGGCCAGGCCGGCGAACAGGGCGATCGTGTCCTGGAACTGGTCGTCGGCGAACCGCGCGAAGCGGAGGGCTTCGGCGGCGACGTCCGCATGCGCCCGGGGTGCGCGCGCCATCGTGCCGGCGTCCCCGTCGGGGCGGCCCTCGTGCAGCAGCGCGGCGATCTCGACGAGGAGGTTCGCGTTGCCGTTGATGGATCCGACCCCGGCCACCAGACTGCCCGCCGGTCCGCCTCCGCCGCCGCTCGGCTCGGGGGCGACGTGGTTCAGCCGCATGCCGGTGAGGGCGTCGGCCTTGTGCTGTGCCCATTCCGCGTCGAACGACATCTGCACCCCCCGCAGTTGGACGATCATGTGCATGATCATCCTAATACGGATCAGACGGTGGCCAACCGGATGAAGGCCACCGCCGTCAGGACCCGGATTGCGCGACGAATCCGGCCCAGGCGTGGGGGGTGAAGGCGAGGCGGGGGCCCTGGAGGTTCTTGGAGTCGCGGATGTGGATGGTGGTGGGGGTGTTGGCCACCTCGACGCAGGAGTCGCCCTCGCTCCCACTGCTGTAGCTGCTCTTGAACCAGTGCAGTTGGGGGGCTCCGGTCATGAGGTGTAGCCCACGAACTCGGACCAGGCCTTGGGTGTGAAGGCGAGTTGGGGGAGGCGCGTGTCCTTGGAGTCGCGAACGTGGACCGCGGCTGAGGTGTTCGCCACCTCGACGCAGTCGTTGCCGTCGCTGCTGTCGCTGTAGCTGCTCTTGAACCAGTCCAGCTCGGGGTCGTGGATCATGTTTCTCCTAGCAGTGACTCGATGTAGGCCAGCGAACTTCGCGGCGGCAGCGCCTGAGCTCGGATGATGCCATAGCGCAGTTCAAGGACCCGGACCTGCTTCGGGCTGGACACCGGTCGCCCGTAGAACGCCCCGTCTGATCGGCCCGCTGCCGTACCATCCGCGAACTTGAGCACCTGGATTCGTCCGCCCATGCCCGCGTGATCCTCGACGTCGGACAACATGACCTGGAGTTCCACGTTCGGCAACTGGGCCACCTCCAGTAGGTGTTCGAGCTGTCGGCGCAGAACCAGTATCCCTCCGATAGGCCTGATGAGGGTTACCGCTTCCTGTACGAAGCTGAGTGTGGGGGCGGGGGACCGTTCGAAGATCGACTGCCGTGCCATTCGGGCCGCCAGCATCCGTTCCATCTCGCTCGCTGTATAGGCAGGGCGCCACGTCCTGAACAGGGCCTCCGTGTACTCCGGTGTCTGCAACAGGCCATGGATGTTGTGGTGGTTGTACGTCCCCATCTCGACGGCCCGCCCCTCCAGCTTGGCGAGATCCCGCACGTCCTTCGGGTAGCGGACCTGCTCCATGTCCGCCTTCATCGCGGCGATCTTGCCGCCCGCGCGCAACACCTCGTCCGCCCTGTCCAGGTACTCGGGGCGCGGGATCCGTTTCCCGCCCTCGACCTTGCGGACCAGGTCTTCCCCGTACCCGACCGCCGTGCCGAAGTCGGCGGCCCGCATGCCCGCCTCCTCGCGCCAAGCCTTGAGCTGGCGGCCGAGGGCGGCCAGGACCGCCAGGCCCTGTTCGTCCTCGGGATCGACGTCCCAGCCGGCGTCTTCCGTACCGTCACTGTCCACGCTCATGCGTGCCCACCTCCGACGTACCGATTTCCTCAACGCCCTTTGCCCACCAGCTACTCAGGACAGCCGGGACAGCGCCGGACAGTCTCCGGACAAACACCGGACGCAAGGGCGGTACCGCTTCCCACGGTACGCACGACCGGCCACGCTCTGTCACGTGAACACTCAAATCTGTGACTCCGAGGGCCGATTCGCCGCCCAGCTCGCCGCCACGCCCCGCGGAGCCCGTCAGCGCGCCGCCTCGCCGTCGAGACGCTCGCCGACTGGGGGCTGCCCTCGGAAGGGCCGGCGCTCATCGTGGCCGAGCTCGCCGCCAACGCCGTGACCCATGGCCGTGTGCCCGGGCGGGACTTCCGGATCGTGCTCGCGGTGGGGGGTGGGGTGCTGCGCATCGAGGTGATGGACACCCGCGGCGACCGGGTCCCGGGAATCCGCGACGCGGACGGGGGCGCGGAGGCCGGGCGGGGACTGGTGTTGGTGGATGCGATCGCCGACCGCTGGGGGGTGGATCGGGGGTTGCCGCCGGTCAAGTCGGTGTGGGCGGAGCTGGATGTGCCCGGGTGGCGCGGAGAACCGGGTCGCGGTGAACCGGGACCCGGTCCGCTTGGACGTCACCACTCAAATCACGGAGGTAAATCCAACCAACCCACCCCTCCGGCTCCCCGTAACTCGGACGGGTGAGCCGTGGCAACTGGGCTGGATTTCCGGCTGGTTGCCGGGCATATGCTCGGCCCCACAACCCCAGACATGAGACGGCCCCCGCCGGGACTGGCATCCCGATCGAGGGCCTGACCAAACAGGAAGCCGAAACCTTCCCAATGGCTCTTTCGCAGCCTAGCGCGCCCTCGTGCGCCTCGTCCCGTGTTCGCGCCGGGACCCCCCGATCCGGTGTCGTTCACGTCAACGAACGGCATGACGACCACTACGTGGTGATCGGCAACCACCTCGCCCAGCACCGCTCGCTGTCGCTGATCGCGATCGGCCTCGCCACCCACATCCAGTCGCTGCCGACCGGCGCCCGTGTCGGCGTCAAACGGCTGACCGAGCGGTTCCGGGAGGGGGAGGCGCGGATCGCCGCCGCGCTGCGGGAGTTGGAGGCGTACGGGTACCTGGAGCGGAGTCGCGTGCGGCTGGCGAGCGGGCAGATCGTCACGCGGACCGTGTCCTACAACCGGCCGTCCGTGCGGCGGGCGACTGCCCGTGGGCCGGTGCCGGTTGCCCTGGCCGGGCCGGCGCTGGTTCCCGGGCCGATGCCGGTTGCCCTGGCCGGGCTTCAGCCGGTTGCCCTGGTCAGGCCCCAGCCCGTTGGCGTGGCTGTGCCGGAGCCCGAGCCGGAGCCTGTGCCCGCGCCCGTGCCGGAGGTCGCGCCCGCGCCCGTGCCGGTGGTCGCGCCCGAGCCCGAGCTTGCGGTCGTGGCCGAGCTGGGGCCGCAGGTCGCGGCCGAGCCGGAGCCCGTGCCGCAGCCGGTGGTCGAGCCCGCGCTCGGGACCGTGCCGGAGCCGGAGCCGGAGCCGGAGCCCGAGCCGGTGGTCGAGCCCGGGACCGTACCGGAGCCGGAGCCGGAGCCGAAGCCGGAGCCTGTGCCCGAGCCCGAGCCGGTGATCGGGCCCGAGCCCGGGACCGTACCGGAGCTCGCGCCCCCGCTCCGGGAGGCCCTGGAGCTGCTCGCGCGGCTGCGGGAGGACGATCCGCGTCTGCTGTTGCCCGAGCGCGAGGTACGCCGGCTCGCGCCCGGCGTCTCGGCATGGCTGGAGCGCGGGGCCGCGCCCGAGGCGGTACGGCACGTGCTGGCCGCGGGGTTGCCCGACCACCTGCGGCACCCCGCCGCCCTGGTCGCCCACCGGCTCAAGGTGGGGATCCCGCCGAACCTGTCCGCGGCCCCGGCCGTGCGGCCCGTGCGGCCGCCCGACCCCCTCCAGAACTGCGACGGCTGCGAGCGCGCCTTCCGCGCCCCGCACCCCGGCCGCTGCCGCGACTGCCCGCCGGTCAGCGGGACGCCGGATCCGCCCAGGGGCGACGCCCCGGTCCCGTCGGGTGCATGCCCGTGACGCCCATGACCACCGAGTAGAGGCTGGTCTCGGCGGTGATGAAGAGCCGGTTGCGCTTGGCGCCGCCCCAGGAGATGTTGGACACCACCTCGGGGACGTTGAGCCGCCCGATCAGGGTGCCGTCGGGGTCGTAGCAGTGCACCCCGTCGCCCATCGCGGCGGCCCAGAGGCGGCCGCCGTCGTCGAAGCGGAGGTTGTCGAAGCGGGCCCCCTCGCGAGCCGCCGCTTCGGCGAAGACCTTGCCCTCGGACAGCGTGCCGTCATCGCGTACGTCGAAGACCCGGATGCAGCCCGCCCGGGTGTCGGAGACGAAGAGCTGCCGCTCGTCGTTCGAGAAGACCAGCCCGTTCGGCGTGCTGAAGCAGTCGGCGACCAGCCGTACTTCACCGGTGTCCGGGTCGATGCGGTAGACGTTGTTGGCGCCGATCTCGCTCTCGGCTCGGTAGCCCTCGTAGTCGCTGGTGATGCCGAAGTCCGGGTCGGAGAACCAGATCGAGCCGTCCGACTTCACCGCCGCGTCGTTCGGGCTGTTCAGGCGCTTGCCCTCCCAGTGGTCCGCCAACACGGTGACGGTGCCGTCGTGTTCGGTGCGGGTCACGCGGCGGTTGCCCTGCTCGCAGGTGATCAGCCGGCCCTGGCGGTCGAGGGTGTTGCCGTTGGTGTGCCCGGCCGAGCGGCGGAAGGTGCTGACCGTGTCCGTCTCCTCGTCCCAGCGCAGCATCCGGTCGTTGGGGATGTCGCTCCAGATCAGCTGGCGCCAGGCGGGCACGTAGATCGGGCCCTCGGCCCAGCGGCAGCCGGTGTACAGGACCTCCAGCGCGTCGTCGCCGTTCATGCACCGCCCGGTACGGAACCGGTCGTCGAGCATCTCGTACAGCGCGGGGCGCTCGCTGGTCATGGGGCCCATCCCTCCGTTAGACATCGGATGCTGAATTTGATCCGGCCTACGGTGAACATTGCAGGATGGGATATGGCATGCGCAATGAGATGCTGAATGGAGAGTTGTGGATCACATCGAGTCTGCGCCGCCTAGATAGGGGGTGGGGGCTGGGCCGGGAGGTTCGCCGCCGCCGTGCGGGCCGCGGCCGCCGCGTGCTTGGCGTCGTCGGCGTCGCTGCGGCGGAGGGTGAAGATCTTCACCAGGGCGAGGAGGGTCGGCCCGAAGAAGGTGATGGCGAGCCAGGGCTGGTCGTGCGTACCGAAGTACACGGACGCGCCGAGCGTGGCCAGCGCCACCGCCAGCCCCGCGTACACACCCAGGACGTGCCGGCCGTGCACCCGCTGCTGTTCGGCGGCCTCGGCCCGGAGGCGGGTCAGCTCGGCCTGTCCGCGGGCGCGTTCGACCTCCATGCGGAGTTTGTGTTCGCGGGCCAGCTGCGGTTCCAGGGCGCCCAGGGCAACCGCCAGGTGTTCGGCGGGCAGTTGGGCCCACTGGGCGGCGATGTCGAGGGCACTCGGCTGCCGGTCGGGCTGCGTGCCGATTTCCTCAGCCATCGCTGGTGCCTCCGTCTCCCTGGGGTGGGCCCGTCTGGGCGATCCGGACTGATTCGGGGGGCGGGCCGAGGGCGCGGAACAGGGCGTCCAGGCCGGTGGACATGGCTTCCGCCGCGGCGGGGGTGTCCGGGGAACCGGCTATGTCGAGCAGGTCGGAGGGGAGTGGCGGGTCCGGCGGGGCGTCGCCCTCGGCGCGCCGGGAGCGTTCGTACAGGTCCGGATCGAAGGACGCCCGGTTCCGCTGGGGGTACTTCGGATACACCCCCTTCGCCATGGCGGAGATGGACACGAGCGCGCGGAGGTTCCACAGCCAGCCCGCGGCCGCCGCGCCCGCCAGTTGCGCCCGGTCCCGCCAGACGCCGCGCGGGGTCGGCCCGGCCGTCATCAGGCCGCGACCGGTCTGCGACCGCAGCCAGAGCGCCCCGCGTGCGTTCGCCAGGACGGACGCAAGGACGACCCAGAACGGCAGCGCGAACCGGTACGCGGGCAGAGCGGGAAGTGCGAAGGGGACGGAGAGGGCGATCCAGAGCGCGGACACCGCGACCACGCCCCGGAGCGACGGGAAGAGGAAGGTGCGGTGTGAGAACAGCACGTCGCGGACGCGCAGGGGATACCGCCACTCGCGCGTCCAGTGGACGGCCAAGAGGCGGCGGTGCCAGTCGAGGCGCGCCACCTCCCATCCGGGCCGGTGACGCGGGTGGGCCGAGGGGGCGCCGTGCCAGGGCGCCAGCCCGTGGTGCCGGACCGGTTCGCCGTACAGCATCGCGCCCTTGACCTTCGGCCGCCGCGACCGTCGAAGCCCCGCCATCAGCTCCAGTTCCTCGATCTCGCAGTTCCCGTCCCAGCCGCCGTGTGACCGCAGCAGGTCGGTCCGGACGAAGTAGGCGTCGCTCGGCGGGAGGTGGAAGGAGCGGGTGACGCGGACCGGGCGGGTACCGCGGACGCACACCACGTCGTCCATGGCGGCGTACAGATGGGGGGCGGTGAGGCGGCCGTCCGGCAGTTCCGCGGCCACCCGGACGACATCGGCCTCCGAGATCCGGAAGGCGCCGTCGACCCGGCCCAGCAGGCTCCCGCGGATCGGGTCCCCGGTCTCGATGACGCCGGTCAGCTCGCCCTGGCAGAAGGAGAGGGCGTGGTTCAGGGCGTCCGCCACGGAATCCCCCGAACCCCAGGCGTCGTCCACCACGCGTACCTGGTCCGGGTATCGCTCGGCCAGCTGCCATGCGGACATGAGGCTCGGGACGTCGTCCGTCTGGACGAGCAGCAGGATCTCGAAGTCCTGCCGGGAGGTCCGGAGGAGTCCCCCGAGGGTTCCCTCGATGTCCGGGTTGTAGGCCATCGGTACGAGCAGGGAGAAGCGCAAGCGGCGGCCCGGCTCGGGGCGCTGTTGCGTGGGGATCGGGAGGTCGTACTGGGCCCGTGCGAAGACGAACCTGGGGTGCGGCAGGAGGCGGGGCAGGAGTAACGCGGCGGCGATGAACGCGATCGCGGACGGAATGTCCATGGCGCCCCCCTCGGCCCTCGACCGCGTCCACTATCTCGCAAGGCAGCAGCCGTGGACAGCGGTTCGGGCGGTTTCGTCCCCGTCCCCGTGCCCGAGGGCCGTCCGGGCGCGCGGGCGGGTGCGGGGGCGGGTGCGGGGGCGGCGTGGAGCGGTCGTGAAGAAGGGGGCCGGGGGGTGTTCAGGCGCGGCGGGGGTCCGTAAATTACCGGCGGTAACACTGCGTCGAATCGAGGAGAGCGCGCCGTGGCAGCCGAATCGAGCCTGGTCAAGGCCACACAGCCCGGGAACCCCGTCGCCGTCGAGCCCGTCAAGACCGTGATCGACGGGCGGGTGCGCGAGGTACGGATGCCCGCGCTGGCGGCGGTGCCGGCGCGGGGCTCCCTCGGAGACATCCCCTTCGACAACGCCCGGGAGGCCCCCCGCGAGCCCGTGCTCGCCCGCAAGCAGCGCGACGGGTCCTGGAGGGACGTCACGGCCGCCGAGTTCGCGGCCGAGGTGTTCGCCGTCGCCAAGGGGCTCATCGCCGAGGGGCTGCGCGAGGGCGACCGGCTGGCGATCATGGCGCGGACCACCTACGAGTGGACCCTGCTGGACTTCGCCGGATGGGCCGCCGGGCTGGTCACCGTGCCCATCTACCCCACCTCCTCGGCGATCCAGGCCCGCTGGATCATCCACGACTCCGGCGCCGTGGCCTGCGCCGTCGAGGACACCGTGCAGGCCCGCCTCATCAGCTCCGAGCGGGTCAACCTGCCCTGGCTGGCCCACCTGTGGGAATTCGACACCGGCGCGGTGGCCCGGCTGGCCAAGGCCGGCGAACACGTGCCCGACGCGGCGGTCCACCAGCGGCTGGCCGCCCGTACGCCGGACTCCATCGCCACCCTGATCTACACCTCGGGCACCACCGGGCAGCCCAAGGGGTGCGTGATCACCCACGCCAACTTCTTCGCCGAGGTCGACAACGCGGTGGAGCTGCTGCACCCCGTCTTCAAGTCGGTGAGCAAGGACCCGGCGTCCACGCTGCTCTTCCTGCCGCTGTCGCACGTCTTCGGGCGGATGGTGGCCGTCGGCTGCCTGCGGGCCCGCGTCAAGCTCGGGCACGCGCCCAGCATCAGTACCGAGGACCTCCTCGCCGACCTCGCCGGCTTCCGGCCGACCTTCCTGCTCGCGATCCCGTACGTCCTGGAGAAGGTCTACAACACCGGCCGCGCCACCGCCGAGAAGATGGGCAAGGCCTCGTCCTTCGACCGGGCCGCGCGGGTCGCCCGGCGCATCGGCGAGTGCGTCGAGGGCAAGCGGCCGGGGCTCGGGCTGCGGGCCGCGCGGGCGCTGTACGAACCGCTCGTCTACCGCCGGATCCGGGCCGCGCTCGGCGGCCGCGTCCGGTACATCCTCAGCGGCGGATCCCCGCTGGGGCGGCGGCTGGCCGCCTTCTACACCGGCGCCGGTGTGGAGGTATTCGAGGGGTACGGGCTCACGGAGACCACCGGCGCCAGCACCGTCACCCATCCGGCGCGGCCCCGGCTCGGCACGGTGGGCTGGCCGCTGCCGGGCACGGCCGTACGGATCGAGGAGGACGGCGAAGTGCTGCTGGGCGGGCGGCACGTCTTCGCGGGCTACTGGAACACGGCCCAGGCCGTCCCGCCGGGCGGCTGGCTGGCCACCGGCGACATCGGGGAGCTGGACGCCGACGGGTACCTCACCATCACCGGCCGCAAGAAGGACCTGATCATCACCACCGGCGGCAAGAACGTGGCCCCGGCCCCGCTGGAGGACTGGCTGCGGGCCCATCCGCTGGTCGGGCAGTGCATGGTCGTCGGCGACAACCGGCCCTACATCACGGCGCTGATCACGCTGGAGCCGGACGGGTTGCTGCACTGGCGGCAGATGCACAAGAAGACGGGGGTGCCGGTGTGGGAGCTGGTGCGGGACGAGGTCCTGAGGGCGGACCTGCAGCGGGCGGTGGACGACGCGAACCGGTTGGTTTCGCGGGCGGAGTCGATACGGCGGTTCGTGGTGCTGCCGGGGGACTTCACGGAGGCGAAGGGGCACCTCACGCCGTCCCTGAAGCTGAAGCGGGGCGCGATCCTGCGGGACTATGCCGAGCAGATCGACGCGCTCTACCGGGGCCCCCGCGAGCCCTGACCCTCCGGGTCGGGTGCCGGCCCGCTGCGCGGAGCCCGTCCCCCACCCCGCCCCTTCCCGAAACCGGGTGCTCCGCCCCCGGACCCCCGCGCCTCAAACGCCGGCGGGGCTGAATTCAGCCCCGCCGGCGTTTGAGGGCACGGGCGCGGAGCGCACGTATGGGGTCCGGGGCGGAGCCCCGGGGAACGGTGGAAGGG
>NZ_JBHWUO010000036.1:0-83603 GCF_042736975.1 Streptomyces sp. NPDC059989 | reverse complement strand
CTCCCACCCCGGACGGGGTGGGAGGGCGTCGCCGTCGTCGCAGTCGGCCGGTGAAAGGCCGGTCGCGGGTCAGTTGTGGCTGTGCAGGACCTCGTTCAGGCCGCCCCAGGCCGCCTTGTACGGGCGGGCCTCGACGGCGCCGGTGACCGAGTTGCGGCGGAAGAGGATGTTGTTGGCGCCCGAGAGCTCCAGGGCCTTGACGATCTGGCCGTCCGGGAGGGTGACGCGGGTGCCCGCGGTCACGTAGAGGCCCGCCTCGACGACGCACTCGTCGCCCAGCGCGATGCCGACGCCGGCCTCGGCGCCGATCAGGGTGCGCTCGCCGATCGAGATGATCTGCTTGCCGCCGCCCGAGAGGGTGCCCATGGTGGACGCGCCGCCGCCGATGTCGGAGCCGTTGCCGACCACGACGCCCGCGGAGATGCGGCCCTCGACCATGGAGGTGCCGAGGGTGCCGGCGTTGAAGTTGACGAAGCCCTCGTGCATGACGGTGGTGCCCTCGGCGAGGTGCGCGCCGAGGCGGACGCGGTCCGCGTCGGCAATGCGGACGCCCTTGGGGGCGACGTAGTCCGTCATCCGGGGGAACTTGTCGATCGAGGTCACCTGGAGGTGCAGGCCCTCGGCGCGCGCGTTGAGGCGGACGGTCTCGACCTGGTCGACCGCGACCGGGCCCAGGGAGGTCCAGGCGACGTTGGCCAGCAGGCCGAAGACGCCGTCCAGGTTCTGGCCGTGCGGCTTGACCAGGCGGTGGCTGAGCAGGTGCAGGCGCAGGTACGCGTCGTGCGCGTCCAGCGGCTTGTCGTCCAGGGCGGAGATCACCGTACGGACGGCCACGACCTCGACGCCGCGGACCGCGTCCTGGCGGATCGCCTTCGCCGCGGCGGCGCCCAGCAGCTCCACGGCCTGGTCGGCGGCGAGGCGCTCGGTGCCGGCCGGGCCGGGCTCGGCGACCAGCTCGGGGGCGGGGAACCAGGTGTCGAGGACGGTGCCGTCGGCGGTGAGGGTGGCAAGGCCGGCGGCGACGGCGCCGGTGGTACGCGTAGCAGTCATGCCTGAAACCTAACCGGCGACGGCCCGCGGTCGCGAACCGGTCTCATGTGCCGGGCGTGCGGCGTGTCGGGGGACCGGAGGGTCGGTGAGTTCCCTTTGGGAACGGACTATGCCACCATGACAGCCTCGGGTCGACGGACAAAGGAGTTCCCATGGCCCAGCGCACCCATCTCGGCGACGCCGATTGCTCCATCGCCCAGGCGCTCGAGGTGGTGGGCGACTGGTGGACGCTGCTGATCGTGCGTGACACCGCCCGCGGCCTGCACCGCTTCGACGAGCTCCAGCGCGAGCTCGGGATGTCCCGGAAGGTCCTGGCCGAGCGGCTGAAGCTGCTGGTCGAGGCCGGGGTGCTGGCGCGCGAGCCGTACCGGGAACGCCCGGTGCGGCACGAGTACCGGCTGACCCCGCGGGGGCGGGGGCTGCTGCCGGTGCTGATCGCCCTCCAGGACTGGGGGGACAACTGGATCCTGGGAGAGGGAGAGATGACGGCGACGACCGAGGAGGCCTCGCGGGAGGCGGAGCGGGTGCACGCACTGCGGGGCACGCGGGTGCCGGAGCTGTTGCTGCCGAACCGGTTCGGCGAGGTCGCCGACCCGGTGGCGCAGACCCCGTTCACGGTCCTGTACTGCTTCCCGGGCGCGTACGCGCGCGCCGAGTCCTACCCGCCGGGATGGGCGGGGATCCCGGGCGCCAAGGGCTGTACGTTCGAGTCGTGCACGTACCGCGACCAGCTCGCGGAGTTCACCGCGGCCGGTGCCAGTGTGCACGGGGTGTCGACCCAGCGGGCGGACGAGCAGCGGGAGTTCGCGGAGCAGGAGCGGTTGCGGTTCCCGCTGTTCTCGGATGCGGATCTCGCCCTGGCGGCGGCGCTGCGGCTGCCGACGTTCCGTGTGGCGGGGGTGACCCGGCTGAAGCGCATGACACTGGTCGTGGACCGCGAGCGCATCGTGCGCGAGGTCTTCTACCCGATCCAGGACATCGAGGCGAGTGTGTCCGCTGCGCTGGCCGCCGTCCGCGACTCCGCCTGACGGGCCGGCAGGGCCCCTGGGGCTCCGCCCCGGACCCCGCGCCTCAAACGCCGGCGGGGCTGAATCTGCCGGTGCGGCCACAAGATCGGGGCTCCGCCCCGGACCCAGCGCCTCAAACGCCGGCGGGGCTGGATTTACCTCCGCTAGGGGTGGAGCACCCGGGTCAGGATTTCGTGGGCGTACCGCTCGTCGTACGCGGTGCCCGTCAGCAGGACCTGGAGGCTGATGCCGTCCATGACCGCGACCAGGGCCCGCGCCGTCGCCGGGTCCGTCCGCGATGCCAGCCCCGCGGCAGCGGCCTCGCACCACTCCGCCGCCACCGGCCGCAGCGCCGGGCGCCGCAGGGCCGCCAGGTAGAGCTCGTACTCCAGCTCCGCCCGGCCCCGGTCCCCCGCCAGGAACTCGCCCAGCAGCCGGGCCAGTGCCGTCGCGAGGTCCACCTCCGGGTCCGCCAGCGCGGCCGAGTCCGCGACCGCCCGCGCGAAGCCCTCGTTCGCCTGGCGCAGCGCCGCGACCAGCAGGTCGTCGAGCGTCTTGAAGTGGTACGTCGTCGACCCGAGCGGTACGTCGGCCTCCGCCGCCGCGCTGCGGTGGCTCAGCCCCGCGATGCCCTTGGCCCCCACCACCCGGATCGCCGCGTCGATGATCCGCTGGCGCCGGTCGGGGTCGTAGCGCCGTGCGGCGCCCGGCATCAGTGGGCCCCTCCGAGGTTGAGCAGGACCACCCCGCCGATCACCAGCAGGATCCCGGCGATCTTCGCGGCGGTGGCCGCCTCCCCCATGAAAACCATGCCTATGGCGGCGATGGCGGCCGTCCCGACCCCGGCCCATATCGCGTACGCCGTGCCGACCGACATGGACTTCAGCGTCTGCGCGAGCAGCGTAAAGGCGATGGCGTAGCCCAGCAGGGTGCCCAGCGAGGGCCACAGCTTCGTGAAGCCCTCGCTGTACTTCATGGCGGTGGTCCCGGCGACCTCGGCGGCGATGGCCGCGGCAAGCAGTACGTACGGCATGTGTACGAGTGTACACATCGTTGCGTACACATGTACACATGCAGGCCCCGGGACTCCTGGCCCCCGCGGCGCTACCCTGTCCGCCTCCAGCGGAGAGGGGCCCGCGCATGGCGCAGCACTGGACCCACCGGGGCGGCGGCTGGCTGCCCCCGCAGTCTCCGCGGCCGGGCGTGATCCCCCTGCGCCCGCTGGGCCCGGGGGAGATCCTCGGCGGCGCCCTCACCACCCTGGGCCGGTACGGGGGCCGGCTGTTCGGCGCGCTGCTCCTCGGCCAGCTGGCCGGGCTGCTCGTGCTCGCCGCCGTCGCCGGGGCGGCCACCCTCGCCTCCCTCACGCGCACCGCGGGCAGCCGGGTGTTCGTCTACACCCTCGTCCCCGCCACCGCCCTGTTCCTGCTCTTCGGCTGGGCGCTGGCCACCGCCCTGGCCGCGGCGCTGCTCCGGCCGGCCGTGCTCGGGCGGCCCGTCACCTCGCTCGGGCTGCTGCGGGCGGCCGCGCCCCGGGTCCCGGCCGTGTTCGGGGCCCGGCTGCTGGCCCTGCTGGCCGCCACGGGCCCCGCCGCGGCCGCTCTCGCCGCGGGGCTCCCGCCGCTCGCCGTGCTGCCCCTCGCCCCGGTCGCGCTCTGGCTCGGGGTCCTCTTCGCCCTGGCGCCCACGGCCGCCGGGTACGAGGCGCTGGGCCCGGTGGCGGCCCTGCGCCGCTCGGCCCGCCTGGTGCGGGGGGCCTGGTGGCGGACCCTCGGCATCACGGTCCCGGCCGGGGCGCTCGCGCTGGGCGCCGCGTACGCCGTCCCCCTCGGCTTCGGCGTACTCGGCGCCCTGCTCGCCCCGGCCGTGCTGCTGACCCTCCCGCAGCCGGCCTCGGGCCTGCTCTACATGGACCGGCTGCTGCGCCGCGAACCGGAGGTCACCCCAGGGTGAACCAGGCCGCCCGCGCCTTCTTCCACTCCGGGTGCGTCAGGTCCTTGGCCTCGGTGCCGTCCCCGTACAGGTCGGCGGAGCCGCTGTCGGTGATCAGCTGCACCCGCGCGCCCGCCGCCGTCAGGTCCGGCACGTCCACGATGGCCTCCCAGCCGCCCGGGTCGGTGGTCGGCAGGTCGGCCCGCTTGACGGGGGCGTGGCCCGCGACGCCGTCCCACTGGTAGAGCGCGTACGGGTCCGAGTTGTCGTCGGCGGCCCAGGACCCGGCCAGGATCAGGTACTGGCCGGCCGCGTTCTTGCGGATGTCCCGGACGGCGAGCCCGCCGAGGTCGAGCTCGATGCCCGCCCCGAAGACCGCCTTGGCGCCGGACGCCAGGACCTTGTCGAAGTTCGTCACCGGCACGATCAGCGCCTTGCCGCCGGGGACCGCGGGCGCCAGCGGGGCCCGGAAGCCCAGGTAGGCGGTGGTCGTGGAGCCCGGCGCGAACTCCAGCCCCTCCACGTTGAACCCGTCGATCTGCTTGGGCGCTTCACCCGCCGCCGTCCCGGCCGCGAAGCCGTACCGGTTCCCGTTCGCCACGTCCCAGGCCACCAGGTCCTCGCGGAGCTTCTTGTACGAGCGCCCGTACGCGAGCTGCGTGCCCGTCCCGGAGCCGCTCACCGTGGTGGTGAACACCGTGTTCCGCGGCGCCTTGTACTCGCCGTCCTTGTTGTTGCCGAGCGAGCCCGTCCAGTAGATGGTGTCGCCGATCCGGGTCGCCCCCTCGATGTCCACCTCCTTGGTGACCCCGAGCTGCGAGCTGAAGTCCCAGGTCCTCACCGGGGCGCCGGAGCGGGAACGGTCGTACAGCCGCAGCACGTTGGACTCGTCGTCGGCGACGACCACGTACCCGCCGCCCACGTCCACGGCGGCCGAGGCGTCCGCGGAGCCGGTCAGGTAGCGCGCCTCGGCCGGGTTCTGCACGGTGGCCGAAGCCGCGTAGTACAGCGTCTTGGTGGCGCTCTTGCCGCCAAGACCGGTCACCTTGACGGTGAGGTTGGTGTAGCCGCGGCCGCGTGCGGCGACGGCCAGCTGCCGCACCGCCCCGGCGCCCGTGACGCTGACGTCGCCGGTCCCGGCGACCGAGGCCCTGCTCGACGCCGTCGCGCTGACCGTCAGCGCGGAGGCATCGGCTCCGCTCTGCCCCACGGTCACGTTGACGACCGGGTCCCCTACCGCGCCGACGGCCCCGGACAGGTAGGACGCGGACAGCCCGATCGTCGGCGTCCCGTACGTCACGGCCTGGGCGGGTGCGGCGACGGCGGCGACCAGCAGCGCTGCGATGCCCGCAACGGCGAACTTCTTCATCGGTGACCCCCACGGGTGGTGTTGAGCGTGAACCAGGCGGAGCGGGACTTCTTCCACTCGGGGTGGTCGAGGTCCTTGGCCTCCTTGCCGTCGCCGTACAGGTCGGCGGCGCCGTTGTCGGTGATCAGCTGCACGCGGGCGCCCGGCACCCGCAGGTCGGGCACGCCGACCACGGCCTCCCAGCCGCCGGGGTCGGTGGTGGGCAGGTCGGCCCGCTTGCGCGGGGCGTGGCCGGGAACGCCGTCCCACTGGTAGAGCGCGTACGGGTCGCTGTTGTCGTCGGCGGCGAAGGAGCCGGCCAGGATCAGGTACTGGTCGGCGGCGTTCTTTCGGATGTCCCGGACGGCGAGCCCGCCGAGGTCCATCTCGATCGCTTCGCCGAAGACGGGCTTGGCACCGCTCGCCAGTACCCGGTCGAAGTTGACGACGGGCACGATCAGGGCCTTGCCGCCGGGGACCGCGGGCGCCAGCGGGGCCCGGAAGCCCAGGTAGGCGGTGGTCGTGGAGCCCGGCGCGAACTCCAGCCCCTCCACGTTGAACCCGTCGATCTGCTTGGGCACCTCGCCCGCCGCCGTCCCGGCCGCGAAGCCGTACCGGTTCCCGTTCGCCACGTCCCAGGCCACCAGGTCCTCGCGCAGGCCCTTGTAGGCGCTGCCGAAGACGACCTCGGTGTCGGCGCCGGAGCCGGTGATCCGCGTGGTGAAGACGGTGTTCCGCTCGGCCTTGTACTTGCCGTCCTTGTTGTTGCCGAGCGAGCCGGTCCAGTAGACCGTGTCGCCCACCCGGGCGGCGGCCTCGATGTCGGCTTCCTTCTTCCAGCCGAGCGAGGGCCCGAGGTCCCAGGTCTTCACCGGGGCGCCGGAGCGGGAACGGTCGTACAGCCGCAGCGCGTTGGACTCGTCGTCGGCGACCAGCACGTGGCCGCCGCCCACGTCCACGGCGGCCGAGGCGTCGGAGGAGCCGGTCAGGTAGCGGGTGCCCAGGGCGCCGCCGACCCGGGCCGAGGCCGCGTAGGAGAGGGTGGCCGTGGCGGTCTTCCCACCGCGCCCGGTCCGCTGGATCGTCGCGTTGACGAGCCCGGCAACTCCCACGGCACCGAGCCGGACTCCTGCGGAGCAGAGCGAGAACCGGCGATTCGCCCAAAGGCCGGGCCCCCGCCCACGTGACCCCGTAAGGTTCGTTCCGTGTGTTGCGAGAACCAAGCGCGCACGACGTGCTGACCGAGAACCAAGGCAGCACAGGCAGTACAAGCTTTGCCGTACCAAACCGGGCTGGTTCCAACCCGGCTGGTGTCGATCGTGGAAGACCCGTTGGGTCGCTGACCCGCAGGCAGCGTGAGCCAGGAATTCCTCTGCTTCAGCAGGGGGAGGGTTCAAAGATGGTGGTCCTCTCATGTCGGCCGTCACTTCGTGACGGCCGTCGAGAAGATTCGGCCACTGCGGCCAACTCCAAGTGCACGGCACTCGTCCACCCGGAGAACAGCCAACCGAAAACAGGGAGGGCCCCCGGCACTGTCGTGCCGGGGGCCCTCCCTATTTAGGCGTCGATCAGACGTTGAAGCCGAGCGCGCGCAGCTGCTCACGGCCATCATCCGTGATCTTGTCCGGGCCCCACGGGGGCATCCAGACCCAGTTGATGCGAAGTTCGTTGACGATGCCGTCCGTCGCCGACTTCGCCTGGTCCTCGATGACGTCCGTCAGCGGGCAGGCCGCCGAGGTCAGCGTCATGTCGAGGGTGGCGATGTTCGCGTCGTCGATGTGGATGCCGTAGATCAGGCCCAGGTTGACGACGTCGATGCCCAGCTCGGGGTCGACCACGTCGTAGAGGGCCTCGCGGACCTCTTCCTCGGTGGCCGGCTTGGTCGACGCCTCGGGCGTCGCGTTCTCGGTCATGCCGTCTTCCTCTCCGCGTCGCCCAGTGCCTGGGCGGTCGCGTCCTTCCACGCCATCCAGCTCAGGAGAGCACACTTCACACGCGCCGGATACTTGGAGACGCCGACGAACGCGACCGCGTCCTCCAGCACCTCCTCCATCGCCTCGTCGGGTTCGACCTTGCCCTTGGACTGCATCATCTCCAGGAAGACAGCCTGGATCTTCTGCGCCTCGGCAAGCTCCTTGCCGACCAGCAGCTCGTTCAGCACGGACGCGCTGGCCTGGCTGATGGAGCAGCCCTGGCCCTCGTAGGAGACGTCGGTGAGCGTCTCTCCGTCGTACTTCACGCGCAGCGTGATCTCGTCGCCGCACGTCGGGTTGACGTGGTGCACCTCGGCATCGCCGTCGCGCAGGCCACGCCCGTGCGGGTGCTTGTAGTGGTCCAGGATCAGTTCCTGGTACATCGAATCCAGCTTCACTGCGCCCTCGTCGCCTCGTCCGTCAGCCGAAGAAGTTCCGTACGTGCTCCAGCCCGTCGATCAGCGCGTCGACCTCGGCCGGAGAGGAGTACAGATAGAAAGACGCTCGCGTCGTCGCGGGAATTCCGTAGCGCAGGCAGACCGGGCGCGCGCAGTGGTGTCCCACGCGGACCGCGATGCCCTGCTCGTCCAGCACCTGGCCGACGTCGTGCGGGTGGATGTCGCCGAGCACGAAGGAGATCGCCGCCCCGCGGTCCTCGGCCGTGGTGGGGCCGATGATCCGCAGGTCGGGCACCTCGGCGAGGCGCTTGATCGCGTACTCGGTGATCGCGTGCTCGTGCGCGGCGATCTTGTCCATGCCGATCGCGGTCAGGTAGTCCACGGCCGCGCCGAGGCCGACGGCCTGGGCGATCGGGGGCGTACCCGCCTCGAACTTGTGGGGCGCCGGGGCGTAGGTCGAGGCGTGCATCGACACGGTCTCGATCATCTCGCCGCCGCCGAGGAACGGAGGCAGGTCCTCCAGGAGCTCCTGGCGGCCCCAGAGGACGCCGATGCCGGTCGGGCCGCACATCTTGTGGCCGGTGAAGGCCACGAAGTCGGCGCCGAGCGCCTGCACGTCCAGCGGCATGTGCGGAGCGGCCTGGGAGGCGTCGATCAGCACCAGCGCGCCGACGTCCTGGGCGCGCCGGACGATCGCCTCGACCGGGTTGACCGTGCCCATGATGTTGGAGACCAGCGTGAAGGAGACGATCTTCGTCTTCTCCGTGATGACCTCTTCGATGTTGGACAGGTCGAGCCGGCCGTCGTCGGTGAGGCCGAACCACTTCAGCTTCGCGCCGGTGCGCTGCGCGAGCAGCTGCCACGGCACGATGTTGGAGTGGTGCTCCATCTCCGTGATGGCGATCTCGGTCTCGCGGTCGACCCGGTAGGGCTCGTCGGCCCAGCCGAGCATGTTCGCGACCAGGTTGAGCGACTCCGAGGCGTTCTTGGTGAAGATCACCTCGTCGCGGCTCGGTGCGTTGATGAAGGCGGCAACCTTGTCGCGAGCGCCCTCGTACAGCGCCGTGGCCTCCTCGGCGAGCACGTGCACGCCGCGGTGGACGTTGGCGTTGTGCTGCTCGTAGTACTCGTTCAGCGCGTCGAGTACCTGGCGCGGCTTCTGCGAAGTCGCCGCGTTGTCCAGGTAAACGATCTTCTTCCCGTCGTGGACCACACGATCCAGCAGGGGGAAGTCCTTGCGGATCGCCTCGGTGTCGAGGAGGCCAGGCAACTGAATCACGCGGTCGCGCCACCCTTCACGTACTTGTCGTAGCCCTCGGCCTCCAGCTGGTCCGCCAGCTCGGCGCCACCGGACTCGGCGATACGACCGTTCGCGAACACGTGCACGAAGTCGGGCTTGATGTAGCGCAGGATGCGCGTGTAGTGGGTGATCAGCAGGGTGCCGACCTCACCGGTCTCGCGGACGCGGTTGACGCCCTCGGAGACGATGCGCAGCGCGTCGACGTCCAGGCCGGAGTCGGTCTCGTCGAGGATCGCGATCTTCGGCTTGAGGAGCTCCAGCTGGAGGATCTCGTGGCGCTTCTTCTCACCGCCGGAGAAGCCCTCGTTGACGTTGCGCTCGGCGAAGGCCGGGTCCATCTGGAGCTGCTCCATCGCGGACTTGACCTCCTTCACCCAGGTACGCAGCTTCGGGGCCTCGCCGCGGATGGCGGTGGCCGAGGTGCGCAGGAAGTTGGAGACCGAGACGCCGGGGACCTCGACCGGGTACTGCATGGCGAGGAAGACGCCGGCGCGGGCGCGCTCGTCGACGGACATCTCCAGGACGTCTTCGCCGTCGAGGGTCACGGTGCCACCGGTGATGGTGTACTTCGGGTGACCGGCCAGCGAGTACGCCAGCGTGGACTTGCCGGAGCCGTTCGGACCCATGATGGCGTGCGTCTCACCCTGCTTGACGGTGAGGTCGACGCCCTTGAGGATCTCGCGGGCGCCGTTCTCGGCCTCGACGGAGACGTGCAGGTCGTGGATTTCAAGCGTTGCCATGGATACCTCAGGACTCCTGGGTGAGGGAGACGAGCACGTCGTCCCCTTCGATCTTTACGGGGTATACGGGTACGGGGCGCGTCGCGGGCAGACCGGAGGGCTTGCCGGTGCGCAGGTCGAAGGCCGACCCGTGCAGCCAGCACTCGATCATGCAGTCTTCGACCTCGCCCTCCGAGAGGGAGACGTTCGCGTGCGAGCAGATGTCGTTGATCGCGAACACCTCCCCGTCGGTGGAGACGATGGACACCGGCGTGCCGTCGAGTTCCACCCGCTTCGGGGTGTTCTCCTCCAGCTCGCTCAGCGCACAGGCCTTGACGTAATTCATCAGACGGAACCCTGGAGCTCGGTCTCGATCTTGGTGAGCAGGCGCTCCTCGATGTCCGGGACACCGATCTGCTGGACGAGCTCGGCGAAGAAGCCGCGCACGACCAGACGGCGGGCCTCGTCGGCCGGGATGCCGCGGGCCTGCAGGTAGAAGAGCTGCTCGTCATCGAAACGGCCGGTCGCGGAGGCGTGGCCGGCGCCGACGATCTCGCCGGTCTCGATCTCCAGGTTCGGCACCGAGTCGACCCGCGCGCCGTCGGTGAGGACGAGGTTGCGGTTCATCTCGTAGGTGTCGGTGCCTTCGGCGGTCTTCTCGATGAGCACGTCACCGATCCAGACCGCGTGGGCGTCCTGGCCCTGGAGCGCGCCCTTGTAGACCACGTTGGACTTGCAGTGCGGGGCGTCGTGCGTGACCAGGAGGCGGTGCTCCTGGTGCTGGCCGGCGTCCGTGAAGTACAGGCCGAAGAGCTCGGCCTCGCCGCCGGGGCCGGCGTAGCTGATGCGCGGGTGGAGGCGTACGACGTCGCCGCCGAAGGTGACCACGATCGACTTGAAGGTCGCGTCGCGGCCGATCAGGGCGTTGTGCTGGGAGCAGTGGACGGCGGTGTCGTCCCAGTCCTGCACGGAGACCACGGTGAGCTTGGCGCCGTCGCCGACGACGAACTCGACGTTGGCGGCGCGCACGCCGTCACCGGTGTGGTCGATGACGATGACGGCCTCGGCGAAGGCCTGCACGTCGAAGACCGTGTGACCGAAGGTGGTGCCGCCCTCGCCGTGCAGCGAGACGCGCACCGGCTCGGTCAGGACCGCTTCCTTGGGCACGGTCACGACCGTGGCCTTGGCGAAGGACGAGAACGCCTGGGCGGCGACCCGGTCCACCGGGGTGCCCGCCTTGCCGATGCGCGCGTCGCCGCGCTCCACCGACTCGACGGTGACGCCCTCGGGCGCGTCGATCTGGGCCTTCATGGTGCCGTTGGCGACCGCGGTGCCGTCGTGGAGACCACGCAGGCGCGCCAGCGGCGTGAAGCGCCACTCCTCCTCGCGGCCGTGGGGCACGGGGAAGTCCGCCACGTCGAAGGACGGGGGGGCACTCATCCGGGTGGCGACGGTGGACTCTGCGGCCACCGCGATCGCGCCGGCGGTGGTCGAACCCGCCGGAATGTTCTGAGCCTCAGCCATGGCTGTCTTCGTGCTCTCTTCCTACGTCAAAGAATGTCTGCGGAACTCGGGCGGCCGGTACTACCCGACCGAGCCCTCCATCTGCAGCTCGATCAGCCGGTTCAGCTCCAGGGCGTACTCCATGGGCAGCTCACGCGCGATGGGCTCGACGAAGCCGCGCACGATCATGGCCATGGCCTCGAACTCCGTCAGACCGCGGCTCATCAGGTAGAAGAGCTGGTCGTCGGAGACCTTGGAGACCGTGGCCTCGTGGCCCATGGAGACGTCGTCCTCTCGGACGTCCACGTAGGGGTACGTGTCCGAGCGGGAGATCGTGTCGACCAGAAGCGCGTCACACAGCACGTTGGACTTCGAGCCGTGGGCGCCCTCGCCGATCTCGACCAGGCCTCGGTACGAGGTGCGGCCGCCGCCCCGGGCCACCGACTTGGAGACGATGTTCGAGGAGGTGTTCGGCGCCATGTGGACCATCTTGGATCCGGCGTCCTGGTGCTGGCCCTCGCCCGCGAAGGCGATGGACAGGGTCTCGCCCTTGGCGTGCTCGCCCATCAGGTAGACGGCCGGGTACTTCATGGTGACCTTGGAACCGATGTTGCCGTCGATCCACTCCATGGTCGCGCCCTCGTACGCCACGGCGCGCTTGGTGACCAGGTTGTAGACGTTGTTCGACCAGTTCTGGATGGTCGTGTAGCGGCAGCGGCCGCCCTTCTTCACGATGATCTCGACCACGGCGCTGTGCAGCGAGTCCGAGGAGTAGATCGGGGCGGTGCAGCCCTCGACGTAGTGGACGTACGCGTCCTCGTCGACGATGATCAGCGTCCGCTCGAACTGGCCCATGTTCTCCGTGTTGATACGGAAGTAGGCCTGGAGCGGGATGTCGACCTTGACGCCCTTGGGGACGTAGATGAACGATCCGCCCGACCACACGGCGGTGTTCAGCGAGGCGAACTTGTTGTCCCCGACCGGGATGACCGTGCCGAAGTACTCCTGGAAGAGCTCCGGGTGCTCCTTGAGCGCGGTGTCCGTGTCGAGGAAGATCACGCCCTGCTCCTCCAGGTCCTCACGGATCTGGTGGTAGACGACCTCGGACTCGTACTGGGCCGCGACACCGGCGACGAGGCGCTGCTTCTCCGCCTCCGGGATGCCGAGCTTGTCGTACGTGTTCTTGATGTCCTCGGGCAGGTCCTCCCAGGAAGCGGCCTGCTTCTCGGTGGAGCGCACGAAGTACTTGATGTTGTCGAAGTCGATGCCCGAGAGGTCGGAGCCCCAGTTCGGCATGGGCTTCTTGCCGAAGAGCTTGAGACCCTTGAGGCGGAGGTTCAGCATCCACTCGGGCTCGGACTTCTTCGCCGAGATGTCGCGGACGACCTCCTCGGACAGACCCCGCTTGGCAGCGGCACCGGCCGCGTCGGAGTCGGCCCAGCCGTATTCGTAGGTGCCCAGGCCATCGAGCTCAGGGTGAGCAGTCTCCGTGGTCATGCGGGGTTCCTCCCGGCCGTACTTGCAGATACTGATGTGTCGGTCTGTGTGGCGCTCGCGCTGCGCGGAATGAACGTCGTGCACACCCCGTCGCCGTGGGCGATGGTGGCGAGTCGCTGCACATGCGTCCCGAGCAGGCGGGAGAAGACCTCGGTCTCCGCCTCGCAGAGCTGCGGGAACTGCTCGGCTACGTGCGCGACCGGGCAGTGGTGCTGACAGAGCTGTTCACCGCTGTGCGGACCGGGAGCGCTCTTCGCCGTAGCAGCGTACCCGTCCACGGTCAACGCCTTGGCCAGGGCCTCCGTACGGTCCGCCGGGGCTGCCGCCTCGACGGCTTCCCGGTAGCTGCGCGCCTGCGCCTCCATCCGCGACCGGGCGAAGGCGGCGACCGCCGCCTCTCCCTGTTCGCCTCCGCCGACGGACTGCGCGATCCAGCGCAGGGCGTCCGCGGCGAGCGTGTCGTAGGACTGGTCGAAGGCGTCGCGGCCGCAGTCGGTCAGCGCGAAGACCTTGGCGGGCCGACCCCGGGTGCGCGCACCGTACACACGCTGCTCACGGGGTTCGACCACGTCGTCGGCGACGAGCGTGTCGAGGTGGCGGCGGACGGCGGCCTGGGTGAGGCCGAGGCGCTGTGCGAGGTCGGCGACGGTGGACGGGCCGTGGTCCAGGATCGAGCGCGCCACTCGGTTGCGGGTTGACCGCTCCCCGGTGGCGAGCTCCCCCTGGGGGGCCTCGTTCTGCCGTTCGCCGTATTTCACAACGCCATTGTTGCGTAATTAGTCGAGCCCCGACAAGCCGTGACGGACGCCACCCCTGGTGGCCTCCATCACTAAGGGTTACCTAATTTATCGACGCAGAGTTATTCGGAGGGGAACGCTCCGCGCTCGCGCCGGGCACCTCCGGTGAACCAGTAAACGGCTCCCACCAGCAATCCTCCGCCCAGGATGTTTCCCGGCACGGTAAACATCAGGTTCCGGAAAAGATCACTGAAACCGACTGACCCGTCCAGGACCGCCAGGCTGAAAAGAGCCATATTCGCGACGCAGTGTTCGAATCCCACGGCCACGAACACCGCCACCGGCAGCCACAGCACGAAAATCTTGGCGGCGTCCCCGCGGGCCCTGGTGAACATCCAGATGCCCAGGCAGACGAGCATGTTGCACAGGACCGCGCGCCAGAAGAGCCGGCCGCCGCCCAGCGCCGTCTTCCCGTGCACCATCTCGGCGAGCATGGCCCGCGCGGACGGCGAGGAGGTCACCCCCGAGGCGTGCACCATCGCGCCGAAGGCGAGGGCCCCGGCCAGGTTGCCGCCCAGCGACAGGGCCCACGAGGAGACGAGGTCGCGCACCCCGGTCCGGCCGGACAGCGCGCCGACCAGCATCACCATCACGTTGCTGGTGAAGAGCTGGGCGCCGGCGAACATCACGATGGTCAGGGCGATCGGGAAGACGGCGCCCTCCAGCAGCTTGACCGCCGCCGAGCCCTGGGCGACGAACGGCGAGATCGCGACCAGCAGCAGCACCTCGCCGATGCCGATGTACGCGCCCGCGAGCATCGCGGAGACGAAATAGCGCGACGGGTGCCCGAGGTCCCGGGCCTTGTGCTCGGCCTGCCCCGAGGTGGCTTCGACGTTCTGAGCGATGCTGTTCACCATTCGACGCTAGGTCCGCGCCCGCCCCCGGCCCGTACGAAAAGGTCATGAATGCGCGGGCCCGTCACCCCCCGACCCCGGGACCTTGGGCCCCCTTCCGGGCTCCGTAGACTCAACCCCCATGAGCAACGACCCCGCCGTGGAGATCCGCGGACTGGTGAAGCGGTACGGCGCCAAGACGGCGGTGGACGGCCTGGACCTCACCGTCCGAAGGGCCTCCGTCACCGCGGTCCTCGGTCCCAACGGCGCGGGCAAGACGACCACTGTGGAAACCTGCGAGGGCTACCACCGCCCCGACGCCGGCACCGTCCGCGTCCTCGGCCTCGACCCCGTCGCCCAGGCCGGGGCGCTGCGCCCGCGCGTCGGCGTGATGCTCCAGTCCGGCGGCGTCTACTCCGGAGCCCGCGCCGTCGAAATGCTGCGCCACATGGCCAAGCTGTACGCCGACCCGCTCGACGTCGACACCCTGGTGGAACGCCTCGGCCTCGGCGGCTGCGGCCGCACCGCCTACCGCAGGCTCTCCGGCGGCCAGCAGCAGCGCCTCGCCCTGGCCATGGCCGTGGTCGGCCGCCCCGAGCTGGTCTTCCTCGACGAGCCCACCGCCGGCCTGGACCCGCAGGCCCGCCGCGCGACCTGGGACCTCGTACGGGAACTGCGCGCCGACGGGGTCACCGTCGTCCTCACCACCCACCACATGGACGAGGCCGAGCAGCTCGCGGACGAGGTCGCCATCGTGGACGCGGGCAAGGTCATCGCCCACGGCAGCCCCGAGCAGCTGTGCCGGGGCGGCGCCGAGAACACCCTGCGGTTCACCGGCCGCCCCTCCCTCGACCTCGCCTCGCTCCTGAAGGCGCTCCCCGACGGCACCCAGGCCGCGGAGCTCACCGCGGGCGTCTACCGGGTGACCGGCGACGTGCACCCGCAGCTGCTGGCCACCGTCGCCTCCTGGTGCGCGCAGCACGGCGTGATGCCGGACAGCCTCTCGGTGGAGCGGCACACCCTCGAAGACGTTTTTCTGGAGCTCACGGGCAAGGAGCTGCGTTCATGACGCCGATCGCCACAGACCCTCGCCGGGGGTCCGGGGGTTGTCCCCCGGGAAGACACAGCCTGGAACCGACCGGTAAGGAGCTGCGCGCATGAGCGCCGGTACGTTCACCCCCAGCCCGGGGGCGGCCCCCGTCTCCCGCATGATCCTCGCGCAGACGGCCCTGGAGACCCGGATGCTGCTGCGCAACGGGGAGCAGCTGCTGCTGACCGTGATCATCCCGGCGCTGCTGCTGGTCCTGTTCTCCGCCGTGGACGTGGTCGATACCGGAGCGGAGAAGTCCGTCGACTTCCTGGCCCCCGGCATCCTCGCGCTCGCCGTGATGTCCACCGCCTTCACCGGCCAGGCCATCGCCACCGGCTTCGACCGCCGCTACGGGGTCCTCAAGCGGCTCGGGGCCTCCCCCCTGCCGCGCTGGGCGCTGATGGCCGCCAAGACCCTGTCCGTGCTGGTCACCGAGGTGCTCCAGGTCGCCCTGCTGACGGTGATCGCCTTCGCGCTGGGCTGGTCCCCGCACGGGAACCCGCTGTCGGTGGCCGCGCTGCTCCTGCTCGGCACCGCCGCGTTCTCCGGGCTGGGGCTGCTGATGGCCGGCACGCTCAAGGCCGAGATGACCCTGGCCGCCGCCAACCTGGTGTTCCTGCTGCTGCTGGTCGGCGGCGGGGTGATCGTGCCGCTGGAGAAGTTCCCGGGCGCGGTGCAGTCCGTACTCGGGCTGCTGCCGATCTCGGCCCTGTCCGACGGACTGCGCGAGGTGCTCCAGCACGGGGCCGCGCTGCCGTGGGGCGACGCGGCCGTGCTGGCGGGCTGGGCCGTACTGGGTCTGGGGGCCGCGGCGCGGCTGTTCCGCTGGGAGTGAATCCCTTCCGCTGGGGTCGGCTCTCCCGCGACTATGTACGCCTGAACCCATGAGGTGCGCGGACCACGACGCCGGGGGGCGGGCATGGCGCAGCGAGAGGCCGTTCTGCGGCTGGACGGGCAATGGGCACGGGTGCGCGCGGGGGCCGCGCACGCGGAGCCGCAGGAGCGCGAGCGGCTGCTCGACGAGCTGATCGGCGCCCTGCGCGCCCACCCTGACGACGCGCAGTGCACGGCCCTGCTGGGCCTGCGCCTCGCCGACCGCGCCGCCCTGCGCTTCGCCGAGGGGGACCGCGCGAGCGCCCTCGCCACCATCGAGGAGGGGCTGCGCAGCTCCGAGCGCGCGGCCGCCTACTCCCCCGAGTTCGCCCGCTGGTACGCCCGCGGGCTGATCAACCACGGGGTGTGGCTGTCCTGGCCGCTGAGCGACGAGGACCGGCTGCCGAGGCATCCGCTGGGCCCGGCGGCCACGGAGGGGCCGAGCGCCATGGAGCGGGCGGCCGGCGAGCGCGCCCGGGACCTGACCCGGACGGCGGTCGGGGTGTGGGCGGGACTGGACCAGCACGATCCGGTCAACCGCAGGGGCCTGGCCCAGGCCAAGGTGTTCCTCGGGGACCGCCTCGCGGAGCTGGGTTTCGCCGAGGACGCGGTGGCCTGGGCCGTGGACGCGGAGTCGGACTTCCGTCAGCTGCTGCTCGCGAACCCCGCCGCCGAGGCGGCCCAGGAGGCCGAGGAGGCCCTCGACCACATCGGCCGCCAGCTGGAACTGCGCCTGCGCTTCCTGTCCTTCGACTCCGTGGTCAGCCTGCGCACCCGGGGGCTGCTGCCCGAACGGCTGCTGCCCCAGGCCGTGGTGGCCGCCCGCATCCAGGGAGTGGCGGAGCCCGAGATCGCGACCCGGCTGCACCTGGGCGCCGAGCAGGTGCGCACGATGCTGGAGGTGACCCCCTGGCTCGCGGTGTGGCGCGTCGAGGTGCGCGGTCCTGACGGACTGTGGAACGTACAGGAACATCCCTGGCACAGCGCCACAGAAGTGAGGAACAGGACGGCCCATGACGTAGGGGCCGAATTGGTACGCGGGTTCGCGGGCTCGGGCCAGTACCCGGGCGACGGCGGCCACTGGCGGATCCATCTGTGGTGGCACGCGGAGGGCGACCCGGCGGGCGCGAGGTTCCGGCTGGTCGCCGGCCCCGACGCACCCGTGGGCACCCCCTCGTGAAACTTTGCACAAGGCGGCGCCTACGATAGGGGCCGTGTTGAACCCATTCGCATACATCGCCGACCGTTGGACGCCGTCACCCCGGACCGTCCGGCGGGCAGCGGCCGCCGCGCTCCTGATGAGCGTGGCCATCATCGTCACCGGCGGCGCGGTGCGGCTGACCGGATCCGGTCTGGGCTGCGACACCTGGCCCAAGTGCACCGACGACAGCCTCGTCGTGACACAGGCCCAGGGCTTCCACGGCGCCATCGAGTTCGGCAACCGGATGCTGACCTACGTGCTCTCCGCGGCCGTCGGCTGGTTCATCCTCGCCTCGCGCTCGGCCAAGCCGTGGCGGCACTCGCTGACGAAGCTCGGCTGGATCCAGTTCGCCCTCGTGATGGGCAACGCGGTCCTCGGCGGCATCACCGTCCTGACCGGCCTCAACCCGTACAGCGTCGCCGGGCACTTCCTGCTCGCCACCGGCCTGATCGCGGTCACCACCGTCTCCTGGCAGCGCACCCGTGAGGGCGACGGCGACCCCCGGCCGCGCGTCCCCGGCCCGGTGCGCAAGCTGTCGTGGGCACTGATCGCCACCACCCTCGTACTGATCGCGGCGGGCACGGTCGTGACCGGCTCCGGGCCGCACGCCGGTGACAAGAGCGAGATCAAGCGGATGCCGTTCGACTGGGCGGCCACCGCCCACGTGCACGCCATCGCCGCCTGGCTGGTCTGCGCGCTCGCCGTCGCGATGTGGCTGGTGCTGCGCGTGGTGGACGCCCCCGTCGACACCCGGGCCCGCGCCCGCGACCTGCTGGTCGTGCTGCTCGCGCAGGGCGCCATCGGCTACGTACAGTTCTTCACCGAACTGCCCGAGCTCCTCGTCGCCGCCCACATGCTCGGCTCCTGCCTGGTGTGGATCGCGGTGCTCCGCGTCGCGCTGAGCCTGCGCGAGCGGCCGGCCGAGCAGGCGGAGATCCCGGCCCAGGGCGACGCCCAGCTCTCCACGGTCTGAGCCCGGAGGGGGGTGTCCGCCGGACACCCCCTACCCCCGCTCGTCCAGCCGGTAGACGCGGCGGGCATTGCCCGCCGCGACCATGGCGGCCACCCGGTCCGCGTCCCGCCAGGTCCAGGACCCGTCGGCGACCCAGCCGCCCAGCACCCGGCCCAGCGCCTCCCGGAACACCAGGGCGCCCACCGCGTGCAGTTCGGGCAGCCGCCGGCCGCCGCTGGAGAACAGCAGCTTCCCGAACGGCGCCAGCTCCAGCGACTCGGCCAGGACCGCCGCGGCCCGCGCGCCGGTCGCGCCCAGGGCCGTACCGGCATCGGCGTACACGTGCGGGAAGGCCGCGGCCAGCTGCGCCGCGTGCCGGTGGTACGGGTACCCGCCGAGCAGGACCAGCCGCGCACCCAGGCCCGCGGTGGCTTGCACGAACCCGGTCAGCCCGGCCGGATCCCCCTCGCCGGTGTGCAGCTGGATCGGCAGCCCGGACGCCACCGCGCCCCACACCAGGTGCCGCAGGAGTACGGGGTCCTCCACGGCCCCGCCCCGGGTCCGCCGGGCCAGCCACCGCCCGGCCGCCCCGCCCACCTCGCCCGGATCGGGCGGCTCGGGCGCGTGTGCGGCGGCGCGTCCCGCGGCCGCGCCGCAGGTGAAGGCCGCGGCCCCGGTGGCGGCGTGGTGCACGGCCTCGGCGAGGTTGGCGAGGAAGGCGGGCACCGTTCCGGAGGTGTCGGCGGCCTGCTCGGCCAGCAATTCCAGCCGGACCGTCTCGAAGGCCTCCGCGTCCCCGGCCAGTGCCAGTTCCTTGGGCCCGGCGAAGTCCCCGGGCACGCCCGTGTCGACGAGGTAGGCGCCGACCCCGGAGCCCCGCAGCAGCAGCCGCGCGGACTCGGCCGTGCCCAGCTCGCGCCGCCGGGCCAGATAGCGGGCGGGGGCGGCGTGCGGCTCCAGCCCGAGCAGCGGCGGGCACCAGCGGCGCACGGCGAAGCCGGTCTGGGTGTCGAAGAAGGTGGTGCCCGGGGCGGGCGGGCCCGCCGAGCGGATCAGCTGGGCCTCAAAGGTGCCCAGGCCCAGCTCCGTACGGAGGAATCCGTGGCAGTACTGGTCCACCAGGGGCGGCGTTTCGATCATCCGGGCATCCCGTTGCGGACGTGAGGAAGGGGCTTCCACACGTCCTAACGGGTGAGCGGGGTGTGAGGTGTTGCTCGCGCTGTTGACCGAGCGGCCGCCTCGGGGAGCCGGCGGCTCAGGCCGCCGGGTTCGCGGGGCCGCCCAGCTGGATGCCGGCCATCCGCGTCCACTCGTACGGGCCGGTCCGCACGCGCGCGGCGAACTCCCCGTCGAACTCCTCGTGGAGGGTCAGGCCGGCCTTCTCGGCGGCCCGCTGCGCCACGGCGAAGGTCGGGGCCACCAGGTCGCCCCAGCCGCCGTCCGTGCCGACGAGCACGATGCGGGTGCCGGCCTGGCCGATGTGGGCGAGCTGGCCCTCGGCGCCGCCGTGCTGCCTGGCGAACGCGCCGATCTGCTTGGCCAGCTTGGCCGCCGTACGGTCCTGCTTCTTGTCCGCGGCGCCTGCGACGTCTGCGGTGTCTGCGGTGTCTCCCATGGAGGGCATGCTACCGGTGAGTAATCAGCGGAGGAAGGGATCCACGGCCACCGCCACGAAGAGCAGCGACACATAGGTGATCGACCAGTGGAACAGGCGCATCTCCTTGAGCTTCGCGCCCGTCACGCCCGCCTTGGCCCGCGCGTGCAGCGCGTGCGCCTCCCACAGCCACCAGCCGCCCGCGACCAGCGCGACCGCCGTGTAGAACCAGCCGGTGTACCCCAGCGGGGTCAGCAGCAGCGAGACAGCCACCATCACCCAGCTGTAGAGGACGATCTGACGGGCCACGACCTTGTTGCCGGCCACGACCGGCAGCATCGGCACGCCGACGCGCGCGTAGTCGTCCTTCACCTTCATCGACAGCGGCCAGTAGTGCGGCGGCGTCCAGAAGAAGATGACGAGGAAGAGGATGACCGCGGCCCAGGAGACCTCGTCCTTGACCGCCGACCAGCCGATGAGCACCGGCATGCAGCCCGCGATCCCGCCCCAGACGATGTTCTGGGCGGTGCGCCGCTTCAACAGCATCGTGTAGACGACGACGTAGAAGAGGAGGGCGCCGAGCGCGAGGGCGGCCGACAGCCAGTTGATCAGGAACCCGAAGAAGAGGGTGGAGACCACTCCGAGGGAGATGCCGAAGACCAGGCACTCACGCGGGCTGACCATGCCGGTCACCAGCGGGCGCTGCGAGGTCCGGTCCATCAGCGCGTCGATGTCGCGGTCGATGTACATGTTCAGCGCGTTGGCGCCACCGGCCGACAGATATCCGCCGAAACAGGTGGCGAGAACGAGCCAGAGCGAGGGCACGCCTTGCTCGGCGAGGAACATCACCGGCACTGTGGTGATCAGCAGAAGTTCGATGATCCGAGGCTTGGTCAAAGCCACGAAAGCCATGGCCCGGGCCCCGAACGGCCGGTGACCGGGGCTCGTCCCGAGCACCCCCGCTGGACGGGATTCGACGGCCGTCACGCACACCCCTGACAGAGAATCCAGCAAGCTCCGACTCAGGCCACACAAGGAATGACGGCCCGGTAAAGGCTTGCACGTACCACGCCACTCTAGACGTTGCACTTACGTCGCCCCGCGCGGGGGTCGCTTCGTGTTGGGCCGATCGGACCGGGCGCTCAGGTGAACAGCGGCTGCCGACGCAGTGACGGACTGTGGGCACTCGAATAGCTGCACGCCGTGGCGGGGGTAGGCTCGGAATCGCGCCGGTGCGACCGTTCGTCACCGGGAACAGACATGTGGAGAGGAGCCCTGACCCACGGTGAGCACCAAGCCGACCACCACAGAGCTCGAGTGGACCGAACTGGACCAGCGGGCCGTCGACACCGCCCGCATCCTGGCCGCTGACGCGGTCCAGAAGGTCGGAAACGGCCACCCCGGTACGGCGATGAGCCTGGCCCCCGCCGCGTACACCCTCTTCCAGAAGGTGATGCGGCACGACCCGGCGGACCATGAGTGGGTCGGCCGCGACCGCTTCGTGCTCTCCGCGGGGCACTCGTCCCTCACCCTTTACACCCAGCTCTACCTCGGTGGCTTCGGCCTGGAGCTGGACGACCTCAAGGCGTTCCGCACCTGGGGCTCCAAGACCCCCGGCCACCCGGAGTACGGCCACACGGCCGCCGTCGAGACCACCACCGGCCCGCTGGGCCAGGGCGTCGCCAACGCGGTGGGCATGGCCATGGCCGCCCGCTACGAGCGCGGCCTGTTCGACCCGGAGGCCGCCCAGGGCGCCTCCCCGTTCGACCACATGGTCTACGCGATCGCGGGCGACGGCTGCCTCCAGGAGGGCATCTCCCACGAGGCGTCCGCGCTGGCCGGCCACCAGAAGCTCGGCAACCTGGTGCTGCTGTGGGACGACAACCACATCTCCATCGAGGGTGACACGGAGACGGCCGTCTCCGAGGACACCCTCAAGCGGTACGAGGCGTACGGCTGGCACGTGCAGCGCGTCGCGCAGCAGGAGAACGGCGACCTCGACCCGAAGGCGCTGTTCGCCGCCCTCCAGGCCGCCAAGGCCGAGACCGAGCGCCCCTCGTTCATCGCGATGCGCTCGATCATCGCCTGGCCGGCCCCGCACGCCCAGGGCACCGAGGCCTCGCACGGCTCCGCGCTCGGCGACGACGAGGTCGCGGCCACCAAGCGCGTCCTCGGCTTCGACCCGGAGCAGACCTTCGAGGTCACCGACGAGGTCATCGCCCACACCCGCGCCCTCGGGGACCGCGGCCGCGAGGCCAAGGCCGCGTGGGAGAAGGAGTTCTCCGCCTGGCGCACCGCCAACCCGGAGCGCGCCGCCGAGTTCGACCGCATCAACGCCAACGAGCTGCCCGCCGGCTGGGAGGACAAGCTCCCCGCCTTCGAGGCCGGCAAGGGCGTCGCCACCCGCGCCGCCTCCGGCAAGGTGCTCCAGGCGCTCGGCGCGGTCATCCCGGAGCTGTGGGGCGGCTCGGCCGACCTGGCCGGCTCCAACAACACGACCATCGACAAGGACTCCTCGTTCCTGCCGGTGGGCAACCCGCTGCCGGAGGCCGACCCGTACGGCCGCACCATCCACTTCGGCATCCGCGAGCACACCATGGCCGCGGCCATGAACGGCATCGCGCTGCACGGCCACACCCGCATCTACGGCGGCACCTTCCTGGTGTTCTCCGACTACATGCGCAACGCCGTCCGCCTCTCCGCGCTGATGCACCTGCCGGTGACGTACGTGTGGACGCACGACTCCATCGGCCTCGGCGAGGACGGCCCGACCCACCAGCCGGTCGAGCACCTGGCCTCGCTGCGCGCCATCCCGGGCCTCAACGTCGTCCGCCCGGCCGACGCCAACGAGACCGCCATCGCCTGGCGCGAGATCCTGCGCCGCCACACCAAGGTGTTCGGCAAGGGCGCCCCGCACGGTCTGGCGCTCACCCGCCAGGGCGTGCCGACCTACGAGCTCAACGAGGACGCCGCCAAGGGCGGGTACGTGCTCTTCGAGGCCGAAGGCGGCGACGCCCGGGTCGTCCTCATCGGCACCGGCTCCGAGGTCCAGCTCGCCGTCGCCGCGCGCGAGGCGCTGCAGGCCGAGGGCGTCCCGACCCGCGTGGTCTCGATGCCGTCGGTCGAGTGGTTCGAGGAGCAGACCCAGGAATACAAGGACAGCGTGCTGCCGCCCTCCGTCACGGCGCGAGTCGCGGTCGAGGCGGGCATCGGCCTGACCTGGCACCGTTACGTCGGCGACGCGGGCCGCATCGTCTCGCTGGAGCACTTCGGCGCCTCCGCCGACGCGAAGGTGCTGTTCCGCGAGTTCGGCTTCACCGCCGAGGCCGTGACGGCCGCCGCCAAGGACTCCCTCTCCGCCGCCGCCCGCTGACGCCGGTACAAGACCAGTAGGAGATGCAATTCCCATGACAGACGCACTCAAGCGCCTCTCCGACGAGGGCGTGGCGATCTGGCTGGACGACCTGTCCCGCAAGCGCATCACGTCGGGCAACCTGGCGGAGCTCATCGACCAGTCGCACGTGGTCGGTGTCACCACCAACCCGGCGATCTTCCAGAAGGCGATCAGCGGCGGCGAGGGCTACGAGCAGCAGCTCACCGACCTCGCGACCCGCAAGGTCACCGTGGAAGAGGCCCTGCGCATGATCACCACGGCGGACGTCCGCGACGCCGCCGACATCCTGCGCCCGGTCTACGACCGCACCGACGGCCAGGACGGCCGCGTGTCCATCGAGGTCGACCCCCGTCTGGCCCACAACACCCCGGCGACCATCGCCGAGGCCAAGCAGCTGGCCTGGCTGGTGGACCGCCCGAACACGCTCATCAAGATCCCGGCGACCAAGGCCGGCCTGCCGGCGATCACCGAGGTCATCGGCAAGGGCATCAGCGTCAACGTCACGCTGATCTTCTCGCTGGAGCGCTACCGCGAGGTCATGGACGCGTACCTGGCGGGTCTGGAGAAGGCCAAGGCCGCCGGCCTGGACCTCTCCCTGATCCACTCGGTCGCCTCCTTCTTCGTGTCCCGCGTGGACAGCGAGATCGACAAGCGCCTGGACGCCGTCGGCACCGACGAGGCGAAGGCCCTCAAGGGCAAGGCGGCGCTCGCCAACGCCCGTCTGGCCTACGAGGCGTACGAAGAGGTCTTCGCCTCGGACCGCTGGACCGCCCTGGAGCGGGTCGGCGCCAACAAGCAGCGTGCGCTGTGGGCCTCGACCGGCGTCAAGGACCCGGCGTACAAGGACACCCTGTACGTGGACGACCTGGTCGCCCCGAACACGGTGAACACCATGCCGGAGGCCACCCTGGAGGCCACCGCCGACCACGGGCAGATCACCGGTGACACGGTGCGCGGCACCTACGAGCAGGCCCGCGCCGAGCTCGACGCGGTCGCGAAGCTGGGCATCTCGTACGACGATGTGGTGCAGCTGCTGGAAGACGAGGGCGTCGAGAAGTTCGAGGCGTCCTGGAACGACCTGCTGAAGTCGACCGAGGCGGAGCTTGAGCGCCTCGCCCCCACGGAGGCCTGAACACCTTGTCTGTAAACGGAGCGAACCCGCTTCGTGACGCACAGGACCGGCGGCTCCCGCGCATCGCGGGGCCGTCCGGCCTGGTCATTTTCGGCGTTACGGGTGACCTGTCGCGCAAGAAGCTGATGCCCGCCATCTACGACCTGGCGAACCGGGGGCTGCTGCCGCCGGGCTTCTCGCTGATCGGCTTCGCCCGCCGGGAGTGGGAGCACGAGGACTTCGCCCAGGAGGTGTACGAGGCCGTCAAGCAGCACTCGCGCACCCCCTTCCGGGAGGAGGTCTGGCAGCAGCTGGTGCAGGGCTGCCGCTTCGTGCAGGGCGATTTCGACGACGACGCGGCGTTCGAGACCCTGAAGGCGACGATCGACGAGCTCGACAAGGCTCAGGGCACGGGCGGCAACTTCGCCTTCTACCTGTCGGTGCCGCCGAAGTTCTTCCCCAAGGTGGTCCAGCAGCTCAAGAACCACGGGCTGGCGCAGAAGGAGGGCTCCTGGCGGCGTGCCGTCATCGAGAAGCCCTTCGGGCACGACCTGAAGAGCGCCGAGGAGCTCAACAAGGTCGTCCACGAGGTCTTCCCGCGGGACGAGGTCTTCCGGATCGACCACTACCTCGGCAAGGAGACCGTCCAGAACATCCTGGCGCTCCGCTTCGCCAACACCATGTTCGAGCCGATCTGGAACCGGTCGTACGTCGACCACGTGCAGATCACCATGGCCGAGGACATCGGCATCGGCGGCCGGGCCGGGTACTACGACGGCATCGGCGCGGCCCGTGACGTCATCCAGAACCACCTGCTGCAGCTGCTCGCGCTGACGGCGATGGAGGAGCCTGGCTCCTTCCACCCCAAGGCGCTGGTGGCGGAGAAGCTCAAGGTCCTCACGGCCGTCGAGCTCCCCGAGGACCTGGGCAAGCACACGGTGCGCGGCCAGTACTCGGCGGCGTGGCAGGGCGGCGAGAAGGTCGTCGGGTACCTCGAAGAGGACGGCATCGACCCCAAGTCGAAGACCGACACCTACGCGGCCATCCGCCTGGAGATCAACAACCGCCGCTGGGCGGGCGTCCCCTTCTACCTGCGGACGGGCAAGCGCCTGGGCCGCCGGGTGACGGAGATCGCGGTGGTCTTCAAGCGGGCCCCGTACCTGCCCTTCGAGTCGGGCGCGACCGAGGAGCTGGGGCAGAACGCCCTGGTCATCCGGGTCCAGCCGGACGAGGGCGTGACGGTCCGCTTCGGCTCCAAGGTCCCGGGCACCTCCATGGAGGTCCGGGACGTCACGATGGACTTCGCCTACGGCGAGTCCTTCACGGAGTCGAGCCCCGAGGCCTACGAGCGGCTCATCCTCGACGTCCTCCTCGGCGACGCGAACCTCTTCCCGCGTCACCAGGAAGTCGAGCTCTCCTGGAACATCCTCGACCCGATCGAGGAGTACTGGGACAAGCACGGCAAGCCCGCGCAGTACCCGGCGGGCACCTGGGGGCCGGTCGAGGCGGACGAGATGCTCGCACGAGACGGACGGAGCTGGCGCCGGCCATGAAGATCGACCTTACGGAGACCAACTCCAGCAAGATCAATGCCGCGTTGGTGCAGGCACGCCGGGACATCGGCACGCCGGCCATCGGCATGGTCCTCACGCTGGTGATCGTGACCGACGAGGAGAACGCGTACGACGCGCTCAAGTCGGCGAACGACGCGTCCCACGAACACCCCTCGCGGATCGTCGTCGTCATCAAGCGGGTCAGCCGCTCGCCGCGCAGCCGCCGCGACGCCCGTCTCGACGCGGAAGTCCGCGTCGGGGCGGACTCCGGCACCGGCGAAACGGTTGTGCTCCGCCTTCACGGCGAACTGGTCGACCACGCCCAGTCGGTGGTTCTCCCGTTGCTCCTGCCGGACGCCCCCGTGGTCGTCTGGTGGCCGGACGGCGCCCCGTCGGACCTGGCGGGCGACCCGCTGGGTGCGCTGGGGCAGCGCCGGATCACGGACACGTACTCCTGCGAGGACCCGATCGGGGCACTCGCCAAGCGGGCGGCTGCCTACGCCCCCGGGGACACGGACCTGTCGTGGACCCGGATCACCCCGTGGCGCTCCATGCTGGCGGCCGCGCTGGACCAGCAGCGGGTGTCGGTGGTCTCGGCGCTCGTCGAGGGCGAGGACGAGAACCCGAGCTGCGAACTGCTGGCCATGTGGCTGGCGGACCGGCTCGGCGTCCCCGTCCAGCGCACCCTGTCCTCGGGCCCGGGCCTGACCGCCGTACGCCTGGAGACCAAGGACGGCGCGATCGTCCTGGACCGGGCGGACGGGGCGCTGGCCACGCTGTGCATGCCGGGGCAGCCCGACCGTGCGGTGGCTCTGAAGCGGCGCGACACGGCCGAGCTCCTGGCGGAGGAGCTCCGCCGCCTGGACCCGGACAACACGTACGAGTCCTCGCTGAGGTTCGGCGTCACCCGTCTGGCGTCCTCCGCCGACCCGGCCCCGGCCAAGCCGGCCCCGAAGCCGGCTCCGGCCAAGGCCGAGGCCGAGGCGACCGAGGCCGCCGCTGCACCGAAGCCGCCGAAGAAGGCCGCGGCCAAGTAACACCACCGCTGCGCGGGGCCTCCCCCACCCCGCACCTCAAACGCCGGCGAGGCTGATTTCAGCCCCGCCGGCGTTTGAGGCGACGGGCGCGAAGCGCACGTACGGGGTCCGGGGCGAAGCCCCGGGAAACGGAGAAAGGGCGGGGCGGGGACCAGCTCCGCGCAGCGGTACCCGCACCCCGAACTACCGACAAGGCGGCAGCACATGGGTATGACGACTCCCCAGGTCGTCGTCCACCGGGACAAGGAGCTGATGGCCCAGGCCGCGGCAGCCCGGCTCATCACGAAGATCGTGGACGCACAGACGGCCCGCGGCACCGCATCCGTGGTCCTCACCGGCGGACGCAACGGCAACGGCCTCCTCGCCGCGCTCGCCGCCGCCCCGGCCCGGGACGCCATCGACTGGGCCCGGCTGGACCTCTGGTGGGGCGACGAGCGGTACGTCCCCGCCGACGACCCCGACCGCAACCACACCCAGGCCCGTGCGGCCCTCCTGGACGCCGTGCCCGTGGACCCCGCCCGGG
Source organism: Streptomyces sp. NPDC059989 (assembly GCF_042736975.1). Taxonomy (NCBI): domain Bacteria; kingdom Bacillati; phylum Actinomycetota; class Actinomycetes; order Kitasatosporales; family Streptomycetaceae; genus Streptomyces; species Streptomyces sp. NPDC059989. The sequence goes on along the minus strand of NZ_JBHWUO010000036.1, from coordinate 55,918 downwards.
TCCACGTCATGCCGGCCTCGGACGGCCCGTACGGGCCCGACGTGGACGCGGCGGCGGCCTCGTACGCCGCCGAGCTCGCGCGTGCGGCGGGCCCGGAGGACCACGGCCCGGTCCCCCGCTTCGACGTGCTGATGCTGGGCGTCGGCCCCGACACCCACGTGGCCTCGCTCTTCCCCGAGCACCCGGCGGCGCACGAGACCGAGCGCACGGTGGTCGGCGTGCACGGCGCCCCGAAGCCCCCGCCCACCCGGATCTCGCTGACCCTCCCGGCCATCCGGGCGGCCCGCGAGGTCTGGCTGCTGGCGGCGGGCGAGGACAAGGCCGGCGCGGTGGCCATCGCCCTCGGCGGCGCCGGCGGGGTCCAGGCCCCGGCCGCGGAGGCGTACGGCCGCTCCCGCACCCTGTGGCTCCTGGACCGCACCGCGGCGGCCAAACTCCCCGCGGGGATGTACCCGCCCGCCTCGGCATAGTCGTACGGACACGGCAGAGCGCCCCGCACCTTCGAGGTGCGGGGCGCTCTGCCGTCAGTGCCCGAAGACTCCTCAGCCGCGGCCGCGCAGCTTCCGGTACGTCGCCACCAGCGCCTTCGTGGAGGCGTCCAGGCCCGGTACGTCCGCGCCCTCCGTCAGCGCCGGCTCCACCCGCTTCGCGAGGACCTTGCCGAGCTCCACGCCCCACTGGTCGAAGGAGTCGATGTTCCACACCGCGCCCTGGACGAACACCTTGTGCTCGTACAGCGCGATCAGCTGACCCAGCACCGCCGGGGTGAGCTCGGTCGCCAGGATGGTGGTCGTCGGGTGGTTCCCCTGGAAGGTCTTGTGCGGGACCAGGGACTCCGGGGCGCCCTCCGCCCGCACCTCCTGCGCCGTCTTGCCGAAGGCCAGCGCCTGCGTCTGCGCGAAGAAGTTCGCCATCAGCAGGTCGTGCTGGGCCGCCAGGGCGGTCCCCAGCTCCGCCACCGGGTGCGCGAAGCCGATGAAGTCGGCGGGAATCACCTTCGTGCCCTGGTGGATCAGCTGGTAGTAGGCGTGCTGCCCGTTGGTGCCGGGCGTGCCCCACACCACCGGACCGGTCTGCCACTCCACCGGATCGCCGTCGCGGTCCACGGACTTGCCGTTGGACTCCATCTCCAGCTGCTGCAAGTACGCCGTGAAGCGGGAGAGGTAGTGGCTGTACGGGAGCACCGCGTGCGACTGGGCGTCGAAGAAGGCGCCGTACCAGATGCCCAACAGGCCCAGCAGCAGCGGAGCGTTCTCCTCCGGCGGCGCCGTGCGGAAGTGCCGGTCCATGGCGTGGAAGCCGCCGAGCAGCTCCCGGAAGGCGTCCGGGCCGATCGCGATCATCAGGGAGAGCCCGATGGCCGAGTCGAAGGAGTAGCGTCCGCCGACCCAGTCCCAGAACTCGAACATGTTGGCCGGATCGATGCCGAATCCGGTGACCTTCTCGGCGTTGGTGGACAGCGCCACGAAGTGCCGCGCCACCGCCGCCCGGTCACCGCCCAGACCGGCCAGCAGCCACTCCCGCGCCGATTCGGCGTTGGTGATGGTCTCGATGGTGGTGAAGGTCTTGGAGGCGATGATGAACAGCGTCTCGGCCGGGTCCAGGTCCCGCACGGCCTCGTACAGGTCCGCGCCGTCCACGTTGGACACGAAACGCACCGTCAGCGCGCGGTCGGTGAAGGCCCGCAGGGCCTCGTACGCCATCGCCGGACCGAGGTCGGAGCCGCCGATGCCGATGTTGACGACGTTCCTGATGCGCCGTCCGGTGAAGCCGGTCCACGCCCCCGACCTGACCTGGTCGGAGAAGGCCGCCATCTTGTCGAGGACGGCGTGCACGCCGGGGACCACGTTCTCGCCGTCCACCTCGACGACGGCGTCCGCCGGTGCGCGCAGGGCGGTGTGCAGGACCGCCCGGTCCTCGGTGGTGTTGATCTTCTCGCCGCGGAACATCGCCTCGCGCAGCTCGGCCACGCCCGTCGCCGCCGCCAGTTCGCGCAGCAGCGCCAGCGTCTCGTCGGTCACGAGGTGCTTCGAGTAGTCGATGTGCAGGTCCCCGACCCGCAGTGTGTAGTCGGTCCCGCGGCCCGGATTCTCCTCGAACAGCTCCCGCAGATGCGTCTGCCCGAATTCCTCCCGGTGCTTGCCGAGTGCCAGCCACTCCGCGGTCCGGTTGAGCTTCGTACGGCTTTCTGCGTTCATCTCGGACATCAACCCGTTTCTTCCGTCCTGTCGTGCCCCGCCGATCTCCAACTTAAGGGATCCGAAGGGACACAACCCACACAAAGAGGCCCGGTCGCACAGGAGAAGACTCCTGTGCGACCGGGCCTCGAGTCACAACTTCAGATCTCGCCGCGGAGCTTGGCGAGGGCCTCGGCGAGGATCGCCTCGCCGTCGGCGTCCGTACGCCGCTCCCGTACGTACGCCAGGTGCGTCTTGTACGGCTCCGTACGCGGCGGCGCCGGCGGGTTGTCCCGGTCCTGGCCGGCCGGGAACCCGCAGCGCGGGCAGTCCCAGGTGTCCGGCACCTGCGCGTCGCTGGCGAAGCTCGGCTGCGTCTCGTGCCCGTTCGAGCACCAGAAGGAGATGCGCAGGCGGGGCGCGGACTCGCCGCGCTCGGCCTCACCCATCGGCCCCGCTCCGACCCGGCTACCACGGATCGCGTTGCCACTTGCCACGGTCGTAACTCCCTGCGTGATGGTGCCGCGGAGCGTGAGTGGAATTTCCGCCGCGGGCGCCCAAGTCTACGTAAGGCCCAACGCACGTCCAGTGACCGGAGTTACCAATTCCAGTCCTGTACGGCGGACCTCATGATAGGCCGGGCGTTGCCCACCGGACTGCCGGAATGGCCAGAACGGTCAGCTGCTCGACTTCATCAGGAGGCCGAGCGCCATGATGCAGGCGAACCACAGCAGACCGACCACGACGGTGATGCGGTCCAGGTTGCGCTCGGCGACGGAGGAACCGCCGACCGACGACTGCATGCCGCCGCCGAACATGTCGGAAAGGCCGCCGCCCTTGCCCTTGTGCATCAGCACGAGCAGCATCAGCAGGGCGCTGAAGACGATCAGGGCGATCGAGAACCCCATAATCACGGCTGATTCCTACTTTCTGGCTTTTCTGGCATTCCGGCTGTGTGCTGGATGTGCGCGAGGGCCAGTGGCTGGTGTTCAGCCTCTGGCCCCCGCAAGGGTACGACGGATCCGCCCTACCGCATACTCACTGGTCGCGGAAGCGGACGATCTTGACGAACTCGTCCGCGTCCAGGGCCGCGCCGCCGATCAGGGCGCCGTCGACATCGGGCTGGGCCATGATCGCCGCGATGTTGCCGGACTTCACCGAGCCGCCGTACTGGATGCGGACCTTGTCGGCCAGCTCCTGCGAGTACAGCTCCGCGAGGCGGCCGCGGATCGCCCCGCAGACCTCCTGGGCGTCCTCGGGGGTGGCGACCTCGCCGGTCCCGATGGCCCAGACGGGCTCGTACGCGATCACGATGGACTCGACCTGCTCGGCCGGGATGTCCTTGAGGCCGCCGTCGAGCTGGGCCAGCGTGTACTGGACCTGCTCGCCGGCCTTGCGGATGTCCAGGCCCTCGCCGACGCACAGGATCGGGGTGATCCCGTGCTTGAAGGCGGCCTTGACCTTGGCGTTGCAGATCTCGTCGTTCTCGCCGTGGTACTGGCGGCGCTCGCTGTGGCCGACGGCCACGAACGCGCACTTCAGCTTCGACAGCATCGGGCCGGAGATCTCGCCGGTGTAGGCACCGGAGTCGTGCGCCGAGATGTCCTGGGCGCCGTACTTGATCTTCAGCTTGTCGCCGTCGACCAGGGTCTGGACCGAGCGGAGGTCGACGAAGGGCGGCAGCACCGCGACCTCGACGGCGTCATAGTCCTTGTCGGCGAGCGCGAAGGCGAGCTTCTGGACGTGGGCGATGGCCTCGAGGTGGTTGAGGTTCATCTTCCAGTTGCCCGCCATCAGCGGGGTGCGGCCGTTTTCGACAGCGGTCATTACGGGTCAGCCCTCCAGGGCGGCGAGACCGGGGAGCGTCTTGCCCTCGAGGTATTCGAGGGAAGCGCCGCCACCGGTGGAAATGTGGCCGAAAGCATTCTCGTCGAAGCCGAGCGTGCGCACGGCCGCGGCCGAGTCGCCGCCACCGACGACGGTGAAGGCGCTGCTGTCGACGAGGGCCTGCGCGATGGCGGTGGTGCCACCGGCGTAGTCGGGGTGCTCGAAGACACCCACGGGACCGTTCCAGAAGACGGTCTCGGCATCGGTGATCTTCGACGCGTACAGCTCGCGCGTCTTGGGGCCGATGTCCAGGCCTTCCTTCTCCTTCGGGATCCCGTCGACGTCGACCGTCTCGAAGTCGGCCGGGGTCTTGCCCTTGAGGTCGGGGAAGTCCTTGGAGACCAGCACGTCGACCGGGAGCACCAGCTCGACGCCGGTGTCCTTCGCGCGCTGCATGTACTCCTTGACCTTCGGGATCTGGTCCTCCTGGAGGAGGGAGATGCCGACCTCGTGGCCGAGGGCCTTGAGGAAGGTGTAGGCCATGCCGCCGCCGATGAGGATGCGGTCGGCCTTGCCGAGGAGCTGGTCGATGACGGCGAGCTTGTCGGAGACCTTGGCGCCGCCGAGGACCACGACGTACGGGCGCTTGACCTCGTCCGTCAGCTTCTTCAGGACGCCGACCTCGGTGGCGATGAGGTAGCCGGCCGCGTGCGGGAGGCGCGCGGGGAGGTCGAAGACCGAGGCGTGCTTGCGGTGGACGGCGCCGAAGCCGTCGCCGACGTAGAAGTCGGCGAGCTCGGCGAGCCGGTCCGCGAAGGCGCCGCGCTCGGCGTCGTCCTTGGCGGTCTCACCGGCGTTGAAGCGCAGGTTCTCGATGACGGCGACCTGGCCGTCGGCGAGGGCGGCGACGGTCGCCTTGGCGGAGTCGCCGACGGTGTCGGTGGCGAACGCGACGTCCGCGCCGAGCAGCTCGCCGAGGCGCTCGGCGGCCGGGGCGAGCGAGAAGGCCGGATCCGGGGCGCCCTTGGGGCGGCCCAGGTGCGAGGCCACGATGACGCGGGCGCCGGCTTCGGCGAGCTTCGCGATCGTGGGCTGGACGGCGCGGATGCGGCCGTCGTCGGTGATGGTGCCCTCGGCGAGCGGAACGTTGAGGTCCGCGCGGACGAAGACCCGCTTGCCCTTGACGCCTTCGGCGAGCAGTTCGTCGATCGTCTTCATGCTGTTTCTACTCCTTTGGGCCCTTCGCTCGAAGGGCGAGGAAGGGAGAACGAGGCAAGCAACAGGGCCCGTGCGGCGCATCGTCGCGCTGCCCGGACCCTGTGCTCACATCGTGGTGCCTTGCCTTGGAACCGGGGCGACCTTAGAGCTGGCCACCGACGAAGACCGTAAGGTCCACGAGACGGTTGGAGTAGCCCCACTCGTTGTCGTACCAGCCGACGACCTTGACCTGCGTACCGTCCTGAACCATGGTCAGGGAGGAGTCGAACGTGCAGGACGCGGGCCAGTTCACGATGTCGGAAGAGACGATCGCGTCCTCGGTGTAGTCGAGGATGCCCTTCAGCTGGCCCTCGGAGGCCTTCTGGAAGGCCGCGTTGATCTCTTCCACGGTGGTCTCGCGGGAGAGCTCCAGAACCAGGTCGGTGACCGAGCCGGTCGGGACCGGGACGCGCATGGCGATGCCGTCCAGCTTGCCCTTCAGCTGCGGGAGGACCAGCGCGGTGGCCTTGGCGGCACCGGTGGAGGTCGGGATGATGTTCTCGGCGGCGGCGCGGGCGCGACGCAGGTCCGAGTGCGGGAAGTCCAGGATGCGCTGGTCGTTCGTGTAGGCGTGGACCGTCGTCATCATGCCCTTGACGATGCCGAAGTTCTCGTCGAGGACCTTGGCCATCGGCGCCACGCAGTTGGTGGTGCAGGAGGCGTTGGAGATGACGTGGTGGTTGGCCGCGTCGTACTTGTCCTGGTTGACGCCCATCACGATCGTGATGTCCTCGTCCTTGGCCGGAGCCGAGATGAGGACCTTCTTCGCACCGGCCGCGATGTGCTTGGCGGCGTCGGCCTTCTTCGTGAAGATGCCGGTCGACTCGATGACGATGTCGGCACCCAGCTCGCCCCAGGGCAGGTTCGCGGGGTCGCGCTCGGCAAAGGTCTTGAAGGTGTTGCCGCCGACGGTGATGGTGTCGTCGGTGTGGGAGACCTCGGCCTTGAGGCGACCCAGGATGGTGTCGTACTTGAGCAGGTGCACCAGGGTGGCGTTGTCAGTCAGGTCGTTGACACCGACGATCTCGATGTCCGCTCCCTGCTCAAGGAGCGCCCGGAAGTAGTTGCGGCCAATTCGGCCAAAACCGTTGATGCCTACGCGGATCGTCACGAACCGATCTCCTCGTTGGTGCGCCGGTAAGTGCGCCGGCGAGCTGTATGGGATGTCCCCGACCGCTTATGACCCTACCTCTCCGTGAGCTTTTGAGTGACATCGACCGGGGCCTGACACACCCCGGAGCCCCGTACCGAACGCTCCGGTACGGGACCCGGGGGACTTTCTCCCCTGTTACTCAGGGTGAGCAGCGACGGGGCCGCTGGTCAGCGGTTCAGGGTGCGCAGCGCCTTACCGACGAGTAGGGCACGATCGGCCGCGGCCGGCAGGTGTTCCAGGCCGAAGCCGAGGAGAACGGTGTCACGCGTAGTGACGGCCGCGTAGGACTTGAACAGCTCGCCCGACCGGGACCAATCGCCCGGAACTTCAGGGCTTCCGGCAGGCGCGCCCTGCGCGGTCCAGACCCCCAGGGAGGTCTCGAAACCCTCAGTGGTCTGGTCCACTCCGCCCACGTTCAGGCGCGCATCGTCCGCGAAGACCCCGCGGCCGCCGGAGCCCGGGTCGGTGATGTAGGCGAGCGAGACCTCGACCTGCTTGCCGGCGTAGGCGCTCAGGTCGAAGGTGACCTGCTTCCAGCCGCTGGAGGAGCCGGTGAAGCTGTTCCACGCCCCGCTGGTGCCCTTCGGCGTGCAGCCGCCGCCCTCCAGGGTGAGGTAGCGGCGCAGGAAGGGGTGGCCGTTGACGAAGAAGCCGGCCCCGCATTCCTCGGGAACGGTCGTGCTGCTCAGGCCGCCCGCGTCCGGCAGGGTGGTCCAGTCGTCGCCGCCGGCCGTACGGGCCTCCAGCGCGGCGTGGTCGTAGCCCGGCTCGGTGTTCCAGTTGAGCGCGAGCTTGAGCTGCGGCTTGTCCGCGGCCTTGACCTGGGTGAGGTCGATGGTGCGGGTGAGCCGCTTCCAGTCGTCGTCGGCGTGGAGGGCCGAGGCCATCCCGGCGCCGGCGTAGGGGGCGTACGGGTTCGCGACCCCGGCGAACTGGCCCGCCTGCGCGCTCCTGAACTGCGGGAACTGCGCGGGGGCCAGGCTCTCGGAGGTCACGGTGTAGGAGCCGGGGGCGTTGAGCGGGTTGCCCGCGGCGTCGCCGAGGCCGCCCTTGGCCCCGTTCAGGGCTCCGGCGCCGGTGAAGCCGGTGGCGCCGGGGGTGGTCGTACGGCCGTAGGCGCCGAGCCAGTACTGGCTGAAGTCGTTGGTCACGGCGCTGCCGACCTGGGCGTTGCCGCCCGCCAGCTCACCGGCCTCGATCAGCTTGCCGCCCTCGTTCAGGAAGGCCCGGACGGCCAGCTGCGTGTCGCCGCCGGGGGTCTTGGCGCCGGTGTAGTGGACGGCCGTCCGGAAGTGGGAGAGCACGCCGAGGTGGTGCGGGGCGCCCTGGGTGGCGACGTCCCAGACCGCGGCGGACCGGCCGTTGGCGCGCAGGGCGTCGACGTAGGCCTGGGCGTGCTGGGCCTTGGCGCCCTCCTCGGCGATCACCAGCACGTCCGCGCGGGGCCGCTCGGCCACGGTGTAGGTGAAGTGCTCGCTGGAGACCTGCTTGCCGGAGGAGCGGTCGCGGCCGGTGAACCAGACCTCGACCTTGTCGCCGGGCTTCGCGCCGTCCACCTTGGCGCGGTACTCGTCGAACCAGTTGTTGTCCTCGCCGCCGTAGACCTCGCCGCCCTTCCAGGCCTTGAGCTCGTCGTCGTGCGTACGGCCGCCGTTGATCCGGAAGTTGAGCTCCTTGTCCTTCAGCGCCTTGCGGGCCGTGACCGAGACCGTCTGGTCCTCGCCGCGGGCCACGTAGGAGGTGGTGAAGGGGTCCGTGGTGAAGTCCGCGGCGCTCAGGCCCACGGCGGACGCCGGCCGGTCCGGGTGCGCGGCGCTCTCGCCGACGGTGAGGGCGAAGGGGACGTTCTTGGCGAACTCCGCCTGGATGAGCTTCTCGTCGTCCGGGAAGTTGAAGCCGGACGCGCAGTCCTCGGGCTTCCACCGGTCGTTCGGGTCGATCGCGGAGGCCGTCTGGCAGGTGGTCATCTCCGGCGTGAACATCATGATGCCGTTGACGTTGGCGGCGTGTCCGTCGGCCTCGCCGTTGGTGGTGTAGAGCTCGGAGGAGACCTGCGGGTGATAGCCGGGAACGGCGGGGTTCTCCGGGGTGCCGGCGAGCGTCCTGTAGGCGACGTCGTCGGGCGTGGGAGTGGCCACCTGCCAGCCCACGCCGTAGAGCAGCAGCTCGGCGGCGGAGTGGTAGTTGATGGCGTACTCGAAGCCGATGCGCTTCTCGAAGGCGTCGAGGGCGGCGGTCTCGGGCTCGGAGGCGGCCTTGGGTCCGCGGTAGGTCTCGCTGGCCTGGTTCGGCGAGGAGCCCTCGTTGTCGTAGCCCCACTTGTAGGCGAAGTTCCGGTTGAGGTCGACGCCGTCGCCGGAGGTGATCTTGCCATCGCCGTTGTTGTCGTGGAGGTTCTTGCGCCACAGCCGCTCGCCGTCGGGCGCGTGCGTGTAGTCGTACCCGTCGGGGTTGGCGGAGAGCAGGAACCACAGCTCGGTGGAGTCGACCAGCTTGGTGATCCGCGGGTCCTTGCCGTAGCCGTCGAGGGTGTGGTGCATCAGCCGCCGGGTCATCTCGGGGGTGATCCACTCACGGGCGTGCTGGTTGGACATGTAGAGCACGGAGGGCTTGTCGCCGTCCTTGGTCTTCTTGGCGTTCTTGCTGACCTTGAGGGCGAGGATGTCCTTGCCCTGGACGGTCTTGCCGATGGAGACGACCTTGGTGAGGGCCGGGTTGGCCTGGGCGGTGGCGAGGATCTCCTCCTGGAGGCCGCCCTTGCCGCTGTACGGGCGGAACACCCCGTCGCCGGCCGCCTTGGCGCGGGCCAGGCCCTCCGCCGGGACCTTGCGCTCGGCGAGCTTGACGCCCTGGGCCGCGAGCTCCTCGGCCTGCCCGCCGGTGAGGAAGAGCTCGACCTTGGCGGTGCCCGTCTCCGGGGCGCGTTCGGTGAGTTCGTGGGCGTCCTGGCCGGCCGCGAGGACGAGCGGGACCTGCTCGCGGGTGATGTCGGCGTCGTAGACCCGCACCTCGTCGGCGCCGGGTGCGGCGCCGGGTGCGGTGGCGGGCCGGGCCTGGGCCGCGGCGGGTAGTGCGGCCATTGTGGTTCCGAAGACGAGTGCGCTTGCGGCGAGGATCAGTCTCGCGCGGTGCCTCATATGCCCCCCTGGGCGTCGTCTGCCACGAAAGCGTTCGGACGACAGGCTCACGATCCGCCCATGCCCATGTCAATGGGGCCTACCGGAAGGGGTCCGCACGAGTGATCGTGCGGACCCCTTCCGGCGTATGGGCCTACGTGCGTACGGGCACTGCGGCGCGGCTATCCGGCCATGTTGTCGGCCATCTCCTCGCTCAGGTCGAGGTTGGACTCGGTGCCCGGGATGCCGAGGTCCTGGGCCCGCTTGTCGGCCATCGCCAGCAGCCGGCGGATCCGGCCCGCGACGGCGTCCTTGGTCAGCGGCGGGTCGGCGAGCGCGCCCAGCTCCTCCAGGGAGGCCTGCTTGTGCTCCATGCGCAGCCGGCCGGCCGCGGCGAGGTGCTCGGGGACCTCCTCGCCGAGGATCTCCAGCGCGCGCTGCACGCGGGCTCCGGCGGCCACCGCGGCCCTCGCCGAGCGGCGCAGGTTGGCGTCGTCGAAGTTGGCGAGGCGGTTGGCGGTGGCGCGCACCTCGCGCCGCATCCGCCGCTCCTCCCAGGCGAGCACCGACTCGTGCGCGCCGAGCCGGGTCAGCAGGGCGCCGATCGCGTCGCCGTCGCGGACCACGACCCGGTCGACGCCCCGTACCTCGCGCGCCTTGGCGGCGATGGAGAGCCTGCGGGCGGCGCCCACCAGGGCCAGGGCGGCCTCCGGGCCGGGGCAGGTGACCTCCAGGGAGGAGGACCGGCCCGGTTCGGTGAGCGAGCCGTGGGCCAGGAAGGCGCCGCGCCAGGCCGCCTCGGCGTCACAGGTGGCCCCGGAGACCACCTGCGGCGGGAGACCCCGGATCGGGCGGCCGCGGCCGTCCACGAGGCCCGTCTGGCGCGCCAGCTGGTCGCCCCCGGCCACGACCCGGACCACGTAGCGGCTGCCGCGGCGCAGTCCGCCGGGAGCCATGACCACCAGGTCCGAGGAGTGCCCGAAGATCTCCAGGATGTCCTTGCGCAGCCGGCGGGCGGCGATCCCCGTGTCCAGCTCCGCCTCGATGACAATCCGTCCGCTGACCAGGTGCAGCCCGCCCGCGAACCGAAGAATCGCCGAGACCTCCGCCTTCCTGCAGCAGGTCCGGGTGACGGGCAGGCGGGAGATCTCATCCTTCACCGCGGGCGTCATCGCCATGGGCCGATCCTTCCATGCATCCGAAAAATACGGTCGTACGCGGCGGCGAGCAGCTCCGGATCATGCTTCGGAGAGCCGTCTTCCCTGGCGACCGGCGCCAGCTCGACCGCGGCGCCGAACCGTTTTGCGGCATCGGCGAGGGACTCGCGGTCGGGCACGGCGGCCTGGTCGGCCAGCACCACGTCCAGGGCGAGTTTAGGGGCGTGTCGGGCCAAAACCTCCAAATGACGCTGCGGAGAGAAGCCCTCTGTTTCGCCGGGCTGCGGCGCGAGGTTCAGCGAGAGGACCCTGCGGGCCTTCGTCTGGACCAGCGCGTCGAGCAGTTCCGGAACCAGCAGGTGCGGAATCACGGAGGAGAACCAGGACCCCGGGCCGAGCACCACCCAGTCGGCGTCCAGGACCGCCGCGACGGCCTCCGGTACGGCCGGCGGGTCGCCCGGTACGACCTGTACGGAGAGCACCTCGCCGGGAGTGAGGGCCACCGTGGCCTGCCCGCGGACGGTGTCCACGTCCTCGGGGCGGGCCGGGTCGTGCCCCTTGACCAGCGCCTGGAGCTCCAGCGGCACCGCCGACATCGGCAGCACCCGGCCCTGGGCGCCCAGCAGCCTGCCCACGAGGTCGAGGGCCTGGACGGGATCGCCGAGCTGTTCCCACAGGGCGACGATCAGCAGGTTGCCGACGGCGTGCTCGTGCAGGTCGCCGCGGGACTGGAAGCGGTGCTGGATGACCCGCGCCCAGGTCTGGCCCCAGTCGTCGTCCCCGCACAGCGCGGCCAGCGCCTTGCGCAGGTCGCCGGGCGGCAGCACGCCGAGCTCCTCGCGGAGCCGGCCGCTGGAGCCGCCGTCGTCGGCGACGGTGACCACGGCGGTGAGGTCACCGGTGATGCGGCGCAGCGCCGCCAGGGAGGCGGACAGGCCCTGTCCGCCTCCGAGGGCGACCACCTTGGGGGTGGCGCCGCGCCGGCGGCCGGAGCGTCCCAGGCCGTCCTCGCCCCGTCCCGGGGTGAGGCGGCGCAGGCGGCTCAGCCGCGGGGTCCGTGCGGTCACTCGCGCCCCATGTCCCGGTGGACTACGACGGTCTCGACTCCCTCGGAGGCGAGGCGGGCGGCGAGCTTCTCGGACATGGCCACGCTGCGGTGCTTACCGCCCGTGCACCCGACCGCGATGGTCACGTAGCGCTTGCCCTCGCGGCGGTAGCCGGTGGCGATGAGCTGGAGCAGCTCGGTGTAGCGGTCGAGGAACTCCTTGGCGCCGGGCTGGCTGAAGACGTAGCCCGACACCTCCTCGTTGAGCCCGGTGAAGGGGCGCAGCTCCGGCACCCAGTGCGGGTTGGGGATGAACCGGCAGTCGACCACGAGGTCGGCGTCGACGGGGAGGCCGTACTTGTACCCGAAGGACATGACCGTGGCGCGGAGCTCGGGCTCCTCGTCGCCGGCGAACTGGGCGTCCATCTTGGCGCGCAGTTCGTGCACGTTCAGGCTGGAGGTGTCGATGACCAGGTCGGCGTCGCCGCGCAGCTCGCGCAGCAGGTCGCGCTCGGCGGCGATGCCGTCGGTGATGCGCCCGTCGCCCTGGAGGGGGTGGGGGCGGCGGACCGACTCGAAGCGGCGGACCAGCGCGTCGTCGGAGGACTCCAGGAAGACGATGCGGCGGGTGACGCCGCGGCTGTCGAGGTCGGAGAGGGACTCCCGCAGGGCGTCGAAGAACTGGCGGCCACGGACGTCGACGACGACGGCGATGCGGGCCACGTTGCCCTGGGAGCGGGCGCCGAGCTCCACCATGGTGGGGATCAGCGCCGGCGGGAGGTTGTCGACGACGAACCAGCCGAGGTCCTCCAGACACTTGGCCGCCGTACTGCGGCCGGCCCCGGACATCCCGGAGATGATCACCAGCTCGGGGATGGCCGCCTCGGCGGCCTCGCCGGGCTCCACTGTCGTGCCCGTACTCACCTGTGCTCCGTCTCCGTCGTGCGTGGTCTCGTGCTCGGTCATTGCTCGGTCCCCCGTTCGGACGATTCCCCCGCGGGTGCGGGGCTCTCATCCTCAATGATCTCTCCTGTGGCCGTGTTGACGGCAGGGCCGGCGGGGACCGCCCCGGCGAGGGCCGCGGCCACGGTCTCGGCCGTCTTGCGGCCTATGCCCGGGACCTCGCAGATCTGGTCGATTGTCGCCTGTCTCAGCTTCTTCACCGAACCGAAGTGCTTGACCAGGGCCTGCTTGCGACTCTCGCCGAGGCCCGGCACCTCGTCCAGCGGGCCGGATTTCAGGCGCTTGCCGCGCTTGTTGCGCTGGTACTGGATGGCGAAGCGGTGGGCTTCGTCACGCACCCGCTGGAGCAGGTACAGACCCTCGCTGGTGCGGGGCAGCACGACGGGGTCGTCCTCGCCGGGCAGCCAGACCTCCTCCAGCCGCTTGGCCAGTCCGCACACGGCCACGTCGTCGACACCGAGCTCTTCCAGGGCCCGCTTGGCGGCGGCCACCTGCGGCTGCCCGCCGTCGACGACGACGAGCTGCGGCGGGTAGGCGAAGCGCTTGGCCCGCCCGTCGTCCTCGGGCGCGTCGCCGTTCTCGGCGCCCTCGGCGTCCTCGGGGGACCACTCCCCCGTCCTCACCTTCTCCTGGAGGTAGCGGCGGAAGCGGCGCGACACCACCTCGTGCATGGAGCGGACGTCGTCCTGCCCCTCGAAGGACTTGATCGCGAAGCGGCGGTACTCGCTCTTGCGCGCCAGCCCGTCCTCGAACACCACCATCGAGGCGACCACGTCGTCCCCCTGGAGGTGCGAGATGTCGAAGCACTCGATGCGCAGCGGGGCGCTGTCCAGCTCCAGGGCCTCGGCGATCTCCTCCAGGGCCCGGGAGCGGGTGGTGAGGTCGCTGGCGCGCTTGGTCTTGTGCAGGGCGAGGGACTGCTGGGCGTTGCGGTGGACGGTCTCCATCAGCGCCTTCTTGTCCCCGCGCTGCGGGATGCGCAGGCTGACCTGGGAGCCGCGCCGCGCGGCGAGCCACTCGCCGAGCGCGGGCGCGTCCTCGGGCAGCGCCGGCACCAGCACCTCCTTGGGCACGCTCTCCCCGCGCTCCTCCCCGTAGAGCTGCTGGAGGGCGTGCTCGACGAGCCCGGCGGTGTCGACGGCCTCGACCTTGTCGGTGACCCAGCCGCGCTGGCCGCGCACCCGCCCGCCGCGGACGTGGAAGATCTGCACGGCCGCTTCGAGCTCGTCCTCCGCGACGGCGATGAGGTCGGCATCCGTGGCATCGGCGAGCACGACGGCGTTCTTCTCCATGGCCCGGCGCAGCGCCCCTATGTCGTCGCGCAGCCGGGCGGCCTTCTCGTACTCCATCTCCTCGGCGGCCTCGTGCATCTGCTTCTCCAGCCGGGAGAGGTACGTCCCCGTCCGGCCGGCCATGAAGTCGCAGAAGTCCTCGGCCAGTTCGCGGTGCTCCTCGGGGGTGACCCGGCCGACGCAGGGCGCGGAGCACTTGCCGATGTAGCCGAGCAGGCAGGGGCGGCCGATCTGCGCGGAGCGCTTGAACACGCCGGCGGAGCAGGTCCGCACCGGGAACACCCGGAGCATGAGGTCGACGGTCTCGCGAATCGCCCAGGCGTGCCCGTAGGGCCCGAAATACCGCACGCCCTTCTTCTTGGGCCCGCGCATGACCTGGACCCGCGGGTACTCCTCGTTCATGGTCACGGCGAGGGAGGGGTAGCTCTTGTCGTCCCGGTACTTGACGTTGAACCGGGGGTCGAATTCCTTGATCCAGGAGTACTCGAGCTGCAGCGCCTCGACCTCGGTGGAGACGACGGTCCACTCGACGGAGGCGGCGGTGGTCACCATGGTGGCGGTCCGCGGATGCAGCCCGGCGACGTCCTGGAAGTAGCTCGCCAGGCGCTGGCGCAGGCTCTTGGCCTTCCCGACGTAGATCACCCGGCGGTGCTCGTCGCGGAATTTGTAGACCCCCGGGGAATCGGGGATCTGCCCTGCCTTGGGGCGGTAACTGGAAGGGTCGGCCATGCCATCACCCTACTTGCGCGCGCTGACAACGGGCCGTACCCGTGCCACCCCACAAAGCCAGGCCCCGCCCGGACCCGCGCCTCAAACGCGGGGCACCTCTCAGCCCCGCCGGCGTTTGAGGCGCGGGGTCCGGGGCGGAGCCCCGATCCTTGAGCCGCGCGGGCCCACCCAGCCGCACCACACACCAGCCCCGCCGGCACCATCCAGCCCCGCCGGCGTTTGAGGCGCGGGGTGCGGGGCGGAGCCCCGGGTCTTGCGGCGCGCGGGCCGTCAGGGCCCGGCCCTGGTGGGGGCCGGGCCCTGCGGGAGGGGCCGGGTTACGACCCGGCGGCGCTCCGCCGGAAGCGGCGCAGGGCCAGGAACCCCGCCCCGCCCAGCGCCAGCCCGGCCGCGCCACCGGCGACCACCGTCACCGGAGCCCCGGTACCCGCGGCACCGGAATCCGCCGAGCCAGAACCGGCGGCTGCCACCGGCTCCGCGAACCCACCCGCCATCCCACCCTCGGCATAGGCCGACCCCGGCAGCTTGTCCCCGTACGCCTTGGTGACCCGGGCCCGGTAGCCGGAGAGGCTCGTGCCCCCGGCCCCCACGGCCCGTACCGCGTCCTCGTCCAGCGGCAGCACCCGGCCGCCCCCGGCCACGTACCACGCGTCGATCTGCGGCTCGCGGAACACCGTCCCGCCCGGCAGTTTCTCCGCCCCCGACTGCGCGTAGCGGAACTCGTCGTCGCCGGTCGCGATGTTCACCACCTGCCACCCGGCCTCCGTCCGCGCCGTCCACAGCGCGGCCTGCTGCCCGTCGGAGGAGACCGCCTTGCTGGCGAGGAACTCCAGGCGGGCGACCGGCGCACCGGCCTTGCCGGCCACGAAGTCCGGGGAGAGGTGGTTCACCGGTATCGCCTCCCCCTCGATACGGGGCTGCGCGGCGCTCAGCGAGACCTTGCCCTCCCGGGAGAAGAAGCGGGAGAGCGTGGCCAGGGTGTCGGGGGCGGCGGCCGCCTGCCCGGCGGCGGCCCTGATCTCGGCCGTGGCGGCCGGCGGCTGCGGTACGGGGGCCGCGGCGGCCGGCCCGCCCAGGGCGAGTACGGCGGTGGCGGCGAGGACCGCGGCGGCGGTGGCGGTGGCGGTGGCACGCATCGTCATGGCGGTCACGCCCCGATCCGGTAGAGGGAGTGGGTCCAGGAGAAGGTGCTGTTGTCCACGTACCAGGCGTGCGAGGCCCAGTTGTAGCGGTCGCTGGACGGCCACGGGTCGCCCCAGTAGACCCAGCTGTTGGCAGTGTCGTAGCCGTAGATGACGTGCATGTGACCGCCGCCGTTGGACCACTGGATCCGGGTCTCCATCGGGCGGTTGGCGTTGATCTCGGTCTGCACGGTGGAGTACTGGAGCCAGCCGGTCACGTACGAGCCGGAGTTGATGCCCGCCCAGCGCAGCCCGGTCTGGACGTTGCCGAGGGTGGCCTGGTTGTTGGGGCAGTCGTAGCCCTGCTGGCGGTTGAAGGCGGCGTTGCAGAACTGGTTCTGGCTGTAGTTGCGGCCGAACCAGGTGGCGATGGTGTTGCCGCCGGCGGCCCAGCACCAGTTGGTCTTCTGCTGGGCCTGCATGGTGATGTTCAGCCGCTTGTACGCGAGGGCGGACGCCGTGCCGGCACCGACACCGGAACCGGTGTCGCCATCGGCGGCCGTGGCGGTGCCGGCACCAAGCGGCAGGGCGAGGAGCAGGGCGGTGAGGAAGGCGGCCAGGTAGGGCCGCCGCTTTCGGTTGCGCATCGCGTTCCTCCCAAGGGGATGTGGGGGTGGAGGAGCGCGTCCGGACGCTGTGCAGGAGCATCGGGGAGTTGTCGCGATCAGGTCAACACGCTTCAATACGCGGTGACATTGCAGTGTGAACGGTGGGGCTGCGGTGTGAACGGTTGCTGCCGTGTCACCTGGTCCCCCGGTACCACCGGCGCGATCCCCCGCGCCGGCGCGTGTGAACGTTCACAAGGGAGTCGCCATGCGGCCGACCCAGGATCCGGCAGACACCGCAAGCCCGGCAGAGCTCGGCCGGCTGCTGCGCGGCGGCCCCTTCCACCTGGCCCTGCGCGCCGCCCTCGCCGCGCGCGGACTGCCCTTGCAGCGGGTCCAGCACCGGCTCGCCGCACGCGGCATCAAGGTCGGCGTCACCAGCCTCAGTTACTGGCAGCAGGGCGCCCGGCGGCCGCGCCACGCGGAGTCCCTGCGGGCCGTGACCGCGCTGGAGCAGATCCTGGAGCTGCCCGACGGCGCCCTCGTCCGCCTCCTGCACACCCCGGAACCCGGCCCCGGCCCCGCCCGCCCTACCGCCCGCCCGTACCGGGCCCTCGTCAGCGTGGGCGCGGCGGTCGAGCAGTTGCTGGAGGGGATGGAGCTCCCGCCCGACGGCGGACTGCATTCGCTCGGCCACCACGAGCGGGTCCGCATCGGGCCCGGGGGCGAGATGCGCACCCGCGCGTCGCAGCAGATCGTCCGGGCCCACCGCGACGGCGTCGACCGCTACCTCGCGATCCACCACGGCGATCCGGGCTGCGACACGTCCCGGATGGAGGTGGCGGCGTACGAGAACTGCCGCACGGGCCGGGTCCGGCGCCACCCGGAGGCCGGGGTGGTGGTCGCGGAGCTGCTCTTCGACGCCCGGCTGCGGCGCGGGGACACGTACGTCTTCGGCTACGGGATAGCGGACGGCACCGGCGGGCGCAGCGGCGAGTACGTGCGCGGCTTCAGCTACGCGGGCGGCCAGTACATGCTCCAGGTCCGCTTCGACGAGGCGGCCCTGCCGGTGCGCTGCCGCCGCTTCGTCCGGACCGGGCCCGAGGCACCGCGCACCGGCCTCGCGGACCTGACTCCGAGCGGCCGGCACCGGGCGGTGCACCTGGTGGAGCAGACGGTGCGGCGCGGGATCCTCGGGATCGCCTGGGACTGGGAGTAGACGCGCGCGTCGGGCGGTCGCGTGAGGCGGTCGCGCCGGGCGGTCGCGCCGGGCGGTTCAGCCCGCGATCAGCTTGCCGTTCTCCATTTTGACCGGGACGGCCGGCAGCGGGTCGGTGGCCGGGCCGCGCAGCACCTTGCCGGTCGCCACGTCGAAGCGGCTGCCGTGGCAGGGGCAGTTGCCCTCGCCCTCGACGATCTTGTCCAGGACGCAGCCGGCATGCGTGCACTGGGCGCTGAAGGCCTTGTACTGGCCCTCCGCCGGGCAGCTGACGATCACCTTCGGCTCCCGGTACAGCTTCGCCCCGCCGACCGGTACCTCGGCCGCGGCCCCGAGCTCCACCGGCTCCTGCGGAACCGCCGGGGAGCCGGCGCCGCTGTTGCCATCGACGGAACAGGCCGCCAGCGTCAGGCCGGTGCCCGCGGCCCCCGCGAGCGCGGCGGCGCCCTTGAGGACGGTACGGCGGGCGGAGGACGGTGACGCGGGCATGGAAGTCTCCTGGGGTGACGGGCGGGGCTCGGTCCACCCGACGATACCGTCGGCCGATGGGGTGGCTTCCCCCGCGTGCCGGCCCGGGGTGCGGCGGGGCCGACCGCCCGGACGCGGGAGGGCGCGGAGCCCCCGTACCCGGCGGAGCTCACCCGATGGCGGCCCACACGGTCCGGGCCACGGCGGGGGCGAACTCCGCCACCGGCCGGACCACTTCCTCGCCGGAGAAGTGCAGGAAGAAGGCCCGCTGGAAGCACGCGCCGAGCAGCAGGGCCGCGGCGGCCTCCGGATCGGCGTCGGGCCGCAGCCGGCCGGCGTCGAGCTCGCGCCGCAGCCGCCCGGCCAGCGCCTCCAGGACCACGTGCGGTCCGGTGCCGATCTTCCGCACGCCCTCGCGGTGGCGGCTGAGGAGGACGGGGTCGGCGAAGAGCGAGGCGGCCATGGGCATGGCGTCGGCGTAGAAGAGCGCGGCGTGCCGGGCGATCTCGGCGAGCCCCTCCTCGCCCCCGCTCCCGGCCCCCTCCTCCCCCGGCTCGGCGTCCAGTGCGGCCATGAGCGGGCCCGCGTTGGGCGTGCGCTCCATCAGCACCCGCACGAACAGCTCTTCCTTGTTCGCGAAGTACTTGTAGAGCGCGGCCTCCGAGCAGCCGGCCTCGCGGGCGATGGCCTTGGTGGTGGCACCGGCCAGCCCGATGGTGCGCATCAGGGTCTCGGCGGCGTCGAGGATCCGCTCGGGCGTGGGACGGCTTGACTTTGAGGTGAGCACTCACTCACCCTAAGGGAAGCAGGGGTAAGTGAATACTCACCCACCCCCCATCGCACCCCGCACCACCCAGGAGCCAGAAATGAAACTCACGGTGTTCGGAGCCACGGGCGGCGTCGGCCACGAAGTCGTCCGGCAGGCACTGGCCGCGGGCCACGAGGTGACGGCCGTGGTCCGCGACCCGGCCCGCCTGGACGTGCCCGCCCACGACCGGCTGGAAGTGGCCGTCGTCCCCGACCTGACGGACGAGGAGGCGCTCGTGCCCGTCCTGGCGGGCCGGGAGGCGGTGATCTCGGCCCTGGGCGCGGCGAGCAACAAGCAGGCGAAGGCCGCTCCGGTCACGGGTCCCGCCGTACGGGCCATCCTCGCGGCGATGGACCGGGCGGGCGTGACCCGCCTGACCGCGGTCAGCGCGGCGCCGGTCGGCCCGGACGTCGCGAGCGACGGCGTCTTCACGCGGGCGGTATTCCTCCCGCTGCTCCGGCGGGCCCTGCGCGACCTGTACGCGGACCTGGCGGTCATGGAGGCGGCCATCGGCGCCAGCCGCACGCAGTGGACGGTGATCCGCCCGCCCCGCCTCCTGAACCGCCCCCGCACCGGCACCTACCGCCGCGCCCTCGACGCCAATGTCCCCCGGGGCCGCGTCATCCCCCGCGCGGACGTCGCGGACGCCCTGCTGACCACCCTGACCGACCCCGCCACGGCGGGGCACGCCCTGGGCATCGCCTCGTAGCGAGCGGGCCCGGCAATTTCAGCCCCGCCGGCGTTTGAGGCGCGGGGGGTCCGGCAGCGGCGCCGCAGACGGACGAGGGGCCCGGCAGCAGCCGAACCCCTCTTCCGCCCCGCTCAGCGACTACGCCTTGCGGGCCCGCACCACCTTCTTGGCCGGAGCCGCCTTCTTCACGGCAACCGCCTTCTTCGCAGCAGCAGCCTTCTTCGCCGGGGCCTTCTTCGCCGCGACCCGCGCCGGAGGCGCCCCCGCGTCCGAGACCCGGTCCGCCCCCAGGATGTCCCGCAGGAACTTGCCCGTGTGGCTCGCCCCCACCGACGCGACCTGCTCCGGCGTCCCCTCGGCCACCACCAGGCCGCCTCCGTAGCCGCCCTCGGGCCCCATGTCGATGACCCAGTCCGCGACCTTGATGACGTCGAGGTTGTGCTCGATGACGATCACCGAGTTCCCCTTGTCCACCAGCCCCGACAGCACCTTGATCAGCTTCGAGATGTCCTCGAAGTGCAGACCCGTCGTCGGCTCGTCCAGCACGTACACCGTCCGCCCCGTCGACCGCTTCTGCAGCTCGGACGCCAGCTTCACGCGCTGCGCCTCACCACCCGACAGCGTCGGCGCGGACTGGCCCAGCCGTACGTACCCCAGCCCGACCTCGGTCAGCGTCCGCAGGTGCCGCGAGATCGTCGGCACCGCCTCGAAGAAGTCCAGCGCCTCCTCGATCGGCATGTTGAGGACTTCCGCGATGGACTTGCCCTTGTAGTGGACCTCCAGCGTCTCCCGGTTGTACCGGTCGCCGTGGCAGACCTCGCACGGGACGTAGACGTCCGGCAGGAAGTTCATCTCGATCTTGATCGTGCCGTCGCCGGAGCAGTTCTCGCACCGGCCGCCCTTGACGTTGAAGGAGAAGCGGCCCGGCAGGTAGCCGCGCACCTTCGCCTCCATCGTCTCCGCGAACAGCTTGCGCACGTGGTCGAAGACGCCCGTGTACGTCGCCGGGTTCGACCTCGGCGTCCGGCCGATCGGCGACTGGTCCACATGCACGACCTTGTCGACGAGGTCGTCGCCGTCCACCCGCGTGTGCCGCCCCGGCACCGAGCGGGCGCCGTTCAGTTCGCGCGCCAGGTGCGTGTAGAGGATGTCGTTGACCAGCGTCGACTTTCCGGAGCCCGAGACACCGGTCACGGCCGTGAGCACGCCCAGCGGGAAGGACACGTCGATGTCCTGGAGGTTGTTCTCCCGGGCGCCGTGCACGGTGAGCCTGCGCTCCCCGTTCACGGGCCGCCGTACGTCCGGCAGCGGGATGGACCGCTTGCCGGACAGGTACTGCCCGGTCATCGACTCCGGGTTCTCCAGCAGGTCCTTCAGCGCCCCGCTGTGCACCACCTTGCCGCCGTGCTCGCCCGCGCCCGGGCCGATGTCCACGACCCAGTCGGCCACCTTGATGGTGTCCTCGTCGTGCTCGACCACGATGAGCGTGTTGCCCATGTCCCGCAGCCGCACCAGCGTCTCGATCAGCCGGTGGTTGTCCCGCTGGTGCAGGCCGATGGAGGGCTCGTCCAGTACGTACAGCACGCCGACGAGGCCGGAGCCGATCTGCGTCGCGAGCCGGATGCGCTGGGCCTCGCCGCCCGACAGGGTGCCGGCGGCCCGGTTGAGCGAGAGGTAGTCGAGGCCGACGTCCACGAGGAAGCGGAGCCGCTCGTTGACCTCCTTCAGGACCCGCTCGGCGATCTTCTTGTCGCGGGCGTCGAGCCGCATCCGGCCGAGGAAGTCCGCGCACTCGCTGATCGACATGGCGGCCACCTCGGCGATGGACTTCTCCATCACCGTCACCGCGAGCACGATCGGCTTCAGCCGGGTGCCCTCACAGGTCGGGCAGGGCACCTCGCGCATGTAGCCCTCGAAGCGCTCGCGGCTGGCGTCGCTCTCCGACTCCGAGTGCCGCCGCTTGACGAACGGCACGGCGCCCTCGAAGGCCGTCGTGTACGCCCGCTCCCGCCCGTACCGGTTGCGGTAGCGGACCTCGATCTGCGTCTTGTGCCCGTAGAGCAGGGCCTTCTTCGCGCGCAGCGGCAGTCCGGCCCACGGGATGTCCGTCCGGAAGCCCAGCTCCCCGGCGAGCGCGCCGACCAGCCGCTGGAAGTAGTCCTTGGTGTGGCCGAGCGACCACGGCGAGACCGCGCCCTCGTCCAGGGACTTCTCCTCGTCCGGAACGATCAGCTCCGGGTCCACCTCCATGCGCGTGCCGATGCCGGTGCACTCGGGGCAGGCGCCGAAGGGCGAGTTGAAGGAGAAGGAGCGCGGCTCCAGCTCCTCGAAGGACAGGTCGTCGTACGGGCAGTAGAGGTGCTCGGAGTACATCCGCTCACGCTCGGGGTCGTCCTCGGCGAGGTCGACGAAGTCCAGGATGACCATGCCGCCGGAGAGGCCGAGCGCGGTCTCCACCGAGTCGGTGAGCCGGCGCTTGGCACTGTCCTTGACGGTGAGGCGGTCGATGACCACCTCGATGGTGTGCTTCTCCTGCTTCTTCAGCGTGGGCGGCTCGGAGAGCTGGATGGTCTCGCCGTCCACCCGCGCCCGGCTGTAGCCCTTGGTCTGGAGGTCGGAGAAGAGGTCGACGAACTCGCCCTTGCGCTCGCGCACCAGCGGCGAGAGCACCTGGAAGCGGCTGCCCTCGGGGAGCGCCAGCACCTTGTCGACGATCGCCTGCGGCGACTGGCGGGAGATGGGGCGCCGGCACTCGGGACAGTGCGGCTTGCCGATGCGGGCGAAGAGGAGGCGGAGGTAGTCGTAGACCTCGGTGATCGTGCCCACGGTCGAGCGCGGGTTGCGCGAGGTCGACTTCTGGTCGATCGAGACGGCCGGGGAGAGGCCCTCGATGAAGTCGACATCGGGCTTGTCCATCTGCCCGAGGAACTGGCGGGCGTACGACGAGAGCGACTCGACGTAGCGGCGCTGACCCTCGGCGAAGATCGTGTCGAAGGCCAGGGAGGACTTGCCCGACCCGGAGAGTCCGGTGAAGACGATGAGTGAGTCGCGGGGCAGGTCGAGCGAGACGTTCTTGAGGTTGTGCTCGCGAGCGCCACGAACGATGAGACGGTCGGTCACGCCGGTCCGCACCTTTCTTGAGAGAGCGGGGGGCACGGGCCCCCGTCCCAGGGTATGGGGGGCGCCACTGCGGTGGAGTTGGAGTCTGAACTTCGAGCGTATAGCACGCGCATTCGATTTACGGCACTCCGCAGACCTCTTCACCCAATCGTGTGGCCGGGACCCGCAAACCACTACGCTCGCCGCCATGACTGATCATGCGCACGACCTGCGATCCGTACGTGAAGCCACCGACCGGCTGCTGACCGCGGTCGCGAAACTGGACAACGCCGCCCTCTCCGAGCAGTCACACCTGCCGGACTGGACCCGGGGCCACATCCTGGCCCACCTCGCGCGCAACGCCGACGCCCTCGTCAACGTCCTCGAAGGCCGTCCGATGTACGAGAGCGCCTCCGCGCGCGAAGCGGACATCGAGCGCGACTCCGGTCGGCCCCTGGAAGAACACCTGGCGGACCTCCGTGATTCCGGAGCCGGCTTCCTCGCCACCACCGAGCCCGCCCAGGACTGGTCCCGCACCGTCGAGCTGCGCAACGGCATCACCGACCTCGCCGCCAACGTGCCCTTCCGCCGGCTCGTCGAGGTCGAGCTGCACCACGTCGACCTGAACATCGGCTACGAGCTGTCCGACCTCCCGGAGGAGTTCACCGGGCGCGAGATCGAGTTCCTCGCCGACCGCTGGTCCGCCCGCCCAGAGGTGCCGCCGGTGGCCCTGGTCGCCTCCGACGGGCGCCGCTGGCGCACCGGCTCCGCCGGGGACCCGGCCGTCACCGTGTCCGGCACCGCCGCCGGACTGCTGGCCTGGCTGGCCGGCCGCGGCGACAAGGGCGCCTCCCTGACCGCGTCGGGCGGCTCCCTGCCCGAGCTCCCGCCGCTCTAGGATCAAGGCATGACGTACACCGGAGAGGTCAAGGTCGGCGGTCCGGCCGACGTGCACGAACTCGCGGACCTGATGATTTCCAAGGTCGCGGTGGGCTCGATGAACAACAACGCCTACCTGCTGCGCTGCCGCGCCACCGACGAGCAGCTGCTGATCGACGCGGCCGCCGAGCCGAGCACGCTGCTGAGCCTGATCGGCGACGACGGCATCGCGTCCGTCGTCACCACCCACCGGCACGGCGACCACTGGGGCGCACTCGCCGAGGTGGTCGCGGCGACCGGGGCGCGGACCTACGCGGGCGCCCTCGACGCCGAGGGCATCCCGGTGGCCACCGACGTGGCCGTCGCGGACGGCGACACGATCCAGGTCGGACGGGTCACGCTGACCGCGCGCCACCTGGTCGGACACACCCCGGGCTCGATCGCCCTGATCTACGACGACCCGCACGGGCACGCACACGTGTTCACCGGCGACTGCCTCTTCCCCGGCGGCGTCGGCAACACCGGGGGCGACCCGAAGGCCTTCGCGACCCTGATCGACGACGTCCAGCACAAGCTCTTCGACCAGCTGTCGGACGAGACCTGGGTCTACCCGGGACACGGCAACGACACCATGCTCGGCGCCGAGCGGCCGCACCTCGCCGAATGGCGCGAGCGCGGCTGGTAGATCCCGCCGGACAGGTCCCGCAACGCGTCAACTTCGGTACGCGGTGCACTCCTTCCGGTCGTTGATGACCGAACGCACGTCCTGGGGGCCGGGGACGGGGTAATTGCTGCACCATGCAACGAGACCCCTCCCCCGGACCCGCGGCGGCCTCCCGTCCCGGCATGCTGCGGCTCGCCTCGGCCTCGCTCGCCGGGACCGCCATCGAGTTCTACGACTTCTTCGTCTACGGGACCGCCGCCGCGCTCGTCCTCGGTCCGCTCTTCTTCCCCTCCTTCTCCCCGCTCGCCGGCACCCTGGCCGCCTTCGGCACCTTCGGCGTCGGCTTCCTCGCCCGCCCGCTGGGCTCGGCGCTCTTCGGCCACATCGGCGACCGCCACGGCCGCCGTCCGGTGCTCCTCGCCTCGCTGCTGCTCACCGGCCTCGCCACGGTCGCCGTCGGCTGCGTGCCCACGTACGACTCGATCGGCGTGGCGGCCCCCGTACTGCTGCTCCTGCTGCGCTTCCTCCAGGGCCTCGGACTCGGCGGCGAGTGGGGCGGCGCGGTGCTGCTGACCGCCGAGCACGCCCCCGAGCGGCGGCGTGGCCTGTGGTCGAGCTTCCCGCAGATCGGCCCGGCGGTGGGCTTCCTGTTGGCCAACGGCATCATCCTGGCGCTGTCGGCGACCCTGACCGACGCCCAGTTCACCGCATGGGGCTGGCGGGTGCCGTTCTGGGCGGCCGGGGTGCTGGCGCTGGCCGGCCTGTGGCTGCGGCGCTCGGTGGAGGAGACCCCGCAGTTCCGCGCGCTGGCCGAGACCGGGCGCCGGGCCGAGGCTCCGCTGGCCGAGGTGGTCCGCGGCCACTGGCGGCTGCTCCTGCTGACCGGCGGGGCGCTCGCCGTGGGGTACGCCGTCTTCTACGCGGTCACCACCTGGTCCCTCGCGTACGCCACCGAGCACCTCGGCGTCGGACGCAGCGCGATGCTGGCCTGCATCATGACCGCGGTCGCCCTCAAGGGCCTGGTCACCCCGCTGGTGGCGCTGCTCGGCGACCGCTACGGCCGGCGCCCCCTGTGCCTGATCGGCTGCACGCTCTGCGCGCTGTGGATGTTCCCGTTCGTGGCCCTGCTGCGCACGGCGGAGCCGCTGCTGATGACGCTGGGCTTCGTCGGGGCCCTGTTCGGCATGGTCACCATGTTCGCGGTGGTGGGCGCCTACCTGCCGGAGCTGTACGCGCCGCGGATCCGCTGCACGGGCGCGGCCGTCGGCTACAACCTGGGCGGTGTGCTGGGCGGGGCGCTGACCCCGATCGTGGCGACGGCGCTGGCGGACGGCTCCGGTCCGCCGTGGGGCGTCGCCGTGTACCTGAGCGGGATCGCCCTGCTCAGCCTGGGCTGCTTCGCGCTGCTGCCCGAGACGAATCCGGCAGTCGTACGGACGCGGTCGGGGGCGGCGGCCGAAACGGCCACCGCCCCCGCGTAGATCCGCAGACCTTTCCTACGAGACCTCTTTTGCCTACGCGTCGATGCTCTCCGGGCGGGCGGCGGCCTCGGCCGCCGCCCGCTTCTTCGAGGCGATCAGGCTGGTGATCGTGGTGATGACCAGGACACCGCAGATGACGCCCAGGGAGACCGGGATCGAGATCACCGGGACGTGCACCCCGTTCTCGTGGAGCGCGTGCAGCACGAGCTTGACGCCGATGAAGCCGAGGATGATCGACAGGCCGTAGCTGAGGTGGACCAGCTTCTTCAGCAGGCCGCCGATGAGGAAGTACAGCTGGCGCAGGCCCATGAGGGCGAAGGCGTTGGCGGTGAAGACGATGTACGGGTCCTGGGTGAGCCCGAAGATCGCGGGGATGGAGTCCAGGGCGAACAGCACGTCGGTGGTGCCGATGGCGAGCATGACGACCATCAGCGGGGTCAGGACGCGCTTGCCGTTGTTCTGGATGAACAGCTTGGTGCCGTGGTACCGGTCGGCGACGCCGAACTTCTTCTCGACGGACTTGAGGAGGCGGTTCTCCTCGAACTCGTCCTCGTCCTCGTCCTTGCGCGCCTCCTGGATCAGCTTCCAGGCGGTGTAGATCAGGAACGCGCCGAAGATGTAGAAGACCCAGGAGAAGCTGGCGATGATCGCGGCGCCGGCCGCGATGAAGATCGCGCGCAGCACCAGGGCGATCAGCACGCCCACGAGCAGCACGCGCTGCTGGAGGTGGGAGGGCACCGCGAACTTCGCCATGATCAGGACGAAGACGAAGAGGTTGTCCACGCTCAACGACTTCTCGGTGATGAAGCCCGCGAAGAACTCCTGGGAGGCCTGGCCGTTCCCGAAGAACCAGAGGCCGAGGCCGAAGAGTGCGGCAAGGACGATCCAGACGACCGTCCAGGTGCCCGCTTCCTTGATCGATACGTCGTGCGGTTTGCGGCCGATGAAGAAATCGGCGCCGATGAGGAGGGACAGACCGAGAATGGTCAGCGCCCACAGGGCCCAGGAAACTTCCATGGTGAATACGCCTCCGGCGGATGGCTCAGCACTTCGTCAGCGTCATCGCTGCCGGAGGTCTCTTCCACCCGGGCGGCCTGGAGGCCGTGGGCCGGCGCCCCGGGACCAACCGCGTTCTGTGAACGCTGGTCCGTATTGACGGGCACGCCGTAGCAGGAAAGCAGGAATACTCCCCTCCGCGCTCACCAGGGTACCCGTCCGGGACGGAAAAGGTAAAGGGAGCACCAAGGGCTGGTCACCGGAAGGTCATCGACTGGTACGCCGGACCTCCGCAACCCGCTCCAGGGCCTGGTCGAGGACGCGGCTGCCCTGCGGGGGCAGGTCGGGCTCGAAGGTCCAGGCGTGGTGGACCCAGGGGTCGGCGAGATGGTTGTCCGGCACCGGGGACAGCCGCATCAGCGAGCGCCACAGCGGGTCCAGCAGCGGCCCGTAGGCCGAGGCCTCGTCACGGTCCGCGACCATCAGCAGGTGCACGCCGACCGCCGGCCCCTCGTCGGCGAGGTAGCGCAAACGGGTGACGGCCCGGTCGTCGAAGCCGTGCGGGAAGTCGTGCACGATCAGCAGCTGCTCGGCCGTGTCCACATCCGGCGGCAGGTCCTCGGGAGCGCCGGCCCGCAGCGCCATCTGTACGAGGTCCACCCGGCGGGTCAGCCGCTCCAGGGTCTCGGAGACCCCGGCGGGCCCGGCGGCGGGCGGGCCGGCCAGCACCCCGGCGCGGACGAGCGGCGCCAGCGAGGCGGCACCGGCCCCGGCCGCGTCGATGACGTGCACGGAGAAGCGGTCGCCGGGGTGGACCGCGAGCAGCCGCGCCGCGTGCGCGACGGCCATGTCCATGGCGGCCCGGCGCAGCCGGTCGGTGTCCATGGCCATCGCGGCCTCGGAGCCGGTGCGGCCGTTGTCGATCCAGAGCCCGCGCTCCAGCGGGAGCCGCACGAGCATGGGGATGCGCAGATCGGGCCGCTCGGGCAGGTGCAGGTCCCCCAGGCGCAGGGCCAGCGGGCCCTCCTCGGGCACCCGGTGGCCGTGCCAGACCGGATTGTCCCAGCGGGCGTACGAGGCCGGCAGCGCGGGCTCGACCACCTCGCACTCGGCGGTGAGCTGCGCGAGGTCCCGGTCCAGGACGGCCTGGGCCTGCGCGACGAGCTCGTCGCGGCGGGCCCGGGCGGTGTCGCGGGCGGCGTTGCCCGAGCCGCCGAGCCGGTGGCGCGGGTCGGACAGGACCTCGTCGAGCTCGCGGTCCATCCGGGAGTCGGCGAAGTCGACGGCGCTGCGGTAGGCGGCGACCGTGCGGGCCAGGTCCTCGAACATGCCCCAGACCTGGTTGTAGAGCCGCTCCTCCATGGACCAGCCGCTCGCGTCGCCGGCGACGGGCCGCGGGGGCTGCCCCGGCTCCGCCGGCTGCGCGGCCCGCGGCGCGGGCTCGGGGGGCTCGGTGCTGGTGCGGCGGCGCCGCGGGTGGGCGTAGTTGATGGTCCCGTCGGCCCCGATGGCGGGCTCGGCAGCGGGGGCCGGCGCCGGCTCGGCAGCGGGCGAGGGTTCGGGCGCCGGGCCCGGCGTACCCGCGTACGGGACTCCGGACACGGGGACCGGGTCGGGTGCCACCGGGGCGGCGACGCACGCGTGCACGCGTGCCGCCAGCTCGGCGGCGACGGGCCCGGTGAGCCCGTGGTCGGCGAACAGGGCGGCGAGCCCGTCGGCGTAGCCCTGGCCGACGGCACGGACCTTCCAGGCCCCCTGGCGCCGGTAGAGCTCCAGGGCGACGACGGCGGTCTCGGCGTCCATCCCGGTGAGGGTGTACTCGGCGAGCGTGGTGCCGTCCATGCCCGCGACGGCGATGTGCGAAGCCGCGACGGCGCCGAACCGGGTCGGGCCGCCGGGCGGCAGGGAGAGCAGGACGCCGACCCGCTGTACCGCGGCGTCCACCGCGTCCAGGTCGACGGCGAACCGGTGCCGGTCGGCGGACCCCTCGGGCGCGTCCACCCCCGGAAGGGCGCGCGCACCGGGGTGCGCGATCCCCTCCGGGCCCGCCACGGCTCCCCGCTCGTCCCCGAGCGAGGCCAGGGCGAGCACGGGTGTGCCCGCCGAGACCGTGATCCGCACCTTGTGTTCGGACAGGGCGTGGTTCTGCCCCCGGACCAGTTCGGCCGTCATCGTCCCGTCTCCCCCCGTACTTCTTCGCCTACAGGTGCGGCAGGATCGACGGCATCAGGTCCTGGAACGTGCGGCCGTTGGCCGGGTTGCCCAGGGCCGTCATCTTCCAGCCCGCTCCGGCACGGGACACCTTCGCCATGATCTGCGCGGTGTACTGACCGCCGCCGTCGAGGGTGTAACGGGCCAGCTCCTGGCCGTTGGTCTCGTCGACGATGCGGCAGAACGCGTTCTGCACCTCCTGGAACGTCTGGCCGGTGAAGGAGTTCACCGTGAAGACGATCTGGTCGATGTGGACCGGCACGCGCTGGAGGTCGACGAGGATGGACTCGTCGTCGCCGCCCTGGCCGGCGCCGCCGACGAGGTTGTCGCCGGTGTGCCGGACCGAGCCGTCGTCGCTCTGCAGGTGCCGGAAGAAGACCACGTCCACGGGCTGCTTGTCGGCGAAGAGCACCGCCGAGGCGTCCAGGTCGATCTCCCGGGTCCGCGAGCCGAACAGCCCGCGACGCTTCGCCGCCTGCCAGCCGAGGCCCATCCGGACCGCGGTCAGCGTGCCGCCGTCCGCCTTCTGCAGATTGATGGCCTGACCCTTGGTCATGTTGACCGTCACGCGCTGTCCCCTCTCATAAGCCCACCCCGATAACGAGCGCGCAGCGTACACCTGCGCCCTCGTGCACCAACCCTACTGACAGGCTCCCGGTCAGGCGAGGCCCGCTTCCTTCATCTGCCGCAGCTCCTTCTTCAGCTCGCCCACCTCGTCCCGGATCCGGGCCGCGACCTCGAACTGCAGCTCCGCGGCCGCCGCCCGCATCCGCTCGGTCATCTGCTCGATGAGCGAGGCCAGTTCCGCGGCGGGCCGGTCGGTGAGCACCTCGGCGCCCTTGGCCGTGCCCTTCGCGCCCTTCGCCGCCTTGCCGCCCGCCTTCGCCTTGCCGCCGAGCGCCGGCACCGGAGCCACGGCCACCCTGCCGTCCTTGGCCTGCCGGTATCCGGTGCCCAGGAGCTCCTCGGTGTCGAGCTCCTCGCGGGCGATGGTGGCGACGATGTCGTTGATCTTCTTGCGCAGCGGCTGCGGGTCGATCCCGTTGGCGGTGTTGTAGGCGACCTGCTTCTCCCGGCGGCGGTTCGTCTCGTCGATCGCCTGGGCCATCGCCGGGGTGATGGTGTCCGCGTACATGTGGACCTGGCCGGAGACGTTGCGCGCCGCGCGCCCGATGGTCTGGATCAGGGAGGTGCCGGAGCGCAGGAAGCCCTGCTTGTCTGCGTCCAGGATCGCCACCAGGGACACCTCGGGCAGGTCGAGGCCCTCGCGCAGCAGGTTGATGCCCACCAGGACGTCGAACTCGCCGGACCGCAGCTCGCGCAGCAGCTCGATGCGGCGCAGGGTGTCCACGTCGCTGTGCAGGTAGCGGACCTGGATGCCGAGCTCCAGGAAGTAGTCCGTGAGGTCCTCGGACATCTTCTTGGTGAGGGTGGTGACCAGGACCCGCTCGTCCTTCTCCACCCGCTGCCGGATCTCGTGCACCAGGTCGTCGATCTGGCCCTCGGTGGGCTTGACGACGACTTCGGGGTCGATGAGGCCGGTGGGGCGGATGATCTGCTCGACGAAGCCGTCGCCGCGCGAGAGCTCGTACTTTCCGGGGGTGGCCGACAGGTAGACGGTCTGGCCGATGCGCTCCTGGAACTCCTCCCACTTCAGCGGCCGGTTGTCGAGCGCGGAGGGCAGCCGGAAGCCGTGGTCGACCAGGGTCCGCTTGCGCGAGGCGTCGCCCTCGTACATGGCGCCGATCTGCGGCACGGTGACGTGCGACTCGTCGATGACGAGGAGGAAGTCCTCGGGGAAGTAGTCGATGAGGGTGTTGGGCGCGGAACCGCGCTCGCGGTCGTCCATGTGCAGGGAGTAGTTCTCGATGCCGGAGCAGGAGCCGATCTGGCGCATCATCTCCAGGTCGTAGGTGGTGCGCATGCGCAGCCGCTGCGCCTCCAGCATCTTGCCCTGCTTCTCCAGCTCGGCGAGGCGCTCGGCCAGCTCGGCCTCGATGCCGCGGACCGCCTTCTCCATACGCTCGGGGCCGGCGACGTAGTGGCTGGCGGGGAAGACGTAGAGCTCGCGGTCCTCGCTGATGACCTCGCCGGTCAGCGGGTGCAGGGTGGAGAGGGCCTCGATCTCGTCGCCGAACATCTCGATGCGGACGGCCAGTTCCTCGTAGACCGGGAAGATCTCGATGGTGTCGCCGCGCACCCGGAAGGTGCCGCGGGTGAAGGCCACGTCGTTGCGCGTGTACTGGATGTCGACGAAGCGGCGCAGCAGCTGGTCCCGGTCGATCTCCTCGCCCACCTTGAGCGAGACCATCCGGTCGACGTACTCCTGCGGGGTGCCGAGGCCGTAGATGCAGGACACGGAGGCGACGACGATGACGTCGCGCCGGGTGAGCAGCGAGTTGGTCGCGGAGTGGCGCAGCCGCTCCACCTCCTCGTTGATCGAGGAGTCCTTCTCGATGTAGGTGTCCGACTGCGGGACGTAGGCCTCGGGCTGGTAGTAGTCGTAGTACGAGACGAAGTACTCGACGGCGTTGTTCGGCAGGAGCTCGCGGAACTCGTTCGCCAGCTGGGCGGCGAGGGTCTTGTTCGGCGCCATGACCAGGGTGGGCCGCTGGAGCTTCTCGATCATCCAGGCGGTGGTCGCCGACTTGCCGGTGCCGGTCGCACCCAGCAGGACGACATCCTTCTCACCTGCACGGATGCGCTTTTCCAGCTCGGCGATGGCCGCCGGCTGGTCGCCGCTGGGCTGATAGGGGCTGACGACCTCGAAAGGCGCCACCGTGCGTTCGATCTTCGATACGGGCCGCATGGGTCAACCGTACGACCCCCCACTGACACTCACGCATCCGCGCCGCTCCGCGGGGCTCCGGCGGGTCCGGGCGCGCCCGACGAATCTCATCCCTTCTGGTCCGTTTGTCGTAGTTCGGTGGCGGCCCGGTGATCTTCAACCCCATGATCGCGGTGAAGGTCCCGCCGTGAAGTGCATCGCCGCAACGTCTGCCGCTCCGCCCCCGTCTGACGCAGGAACAGGGTTCACGACCCGAGGAGAACGCACATGTACGTCCGACCCGCCGCCGCGGCCGCCGCCGCATTCCTGGGCTTCACCCTCACCCTGCTGGGCTCGGCGGCCTCGTCCGCCGCCACCGCCACCGGCCCCGACTCCCCCGCCGCCGACCGGGCGGCACTGGGCGCCCCCGTCGTGTACGCGCACCGGGGGGCTTCGGCGTACGCCCCGGAGAACACCCTCGAAGCGATCGACCTGGCGATGCGGCTGGGCATCGACTGGGTCGAGAACGACGTGCAGCGCACCAAGGACGGCGAGCTGGTCGTGATCCACGACGACACCCTGTCCCGGACCACCGACGCCGAAGAGCTCTTCCCGAACCGCAGGCCCTGGCGGGTCAAGGACTTCACGGCGGCGGAGATCGCCCGGTTGGACGCGGGCAGCTGGTTCGACGAGGAGTTCGCGGGCGCCCGGGTGCCGACCCTGCGGGAGTACATGAACCGGGTGCAGCGCAACCAGCAGCGGCTGCTGCTGGAGATCAAGAAGCCGGAGCTCTACCCGGGGATCGAGGAGCAGACCCTGAAGCTGCTGGGCGAGCTCGGCTGGCTCGATGAGCGCCATGTGACGCAGCGCCTGGTGGTGCAGAGCTTCAGCGCCGACTGCGTACGCCTCGTGCACGGTCTGCGACCGGACCTCGTGACGGCCTTCCTGGGCACGCCGACCGTGGCGGACCTGCCGAAGTACGCGGAGTTCACCGACCGGATCAACCCGTGGCACACGACGATCTCGGCCGACTGGGTCGCGGCGGTGCACGGCCTGCTGGGCGCCCACGGCCAGGCGATGGAGGTGGACACCTGGATCGTGGACGACGCCGTGACCGCCCGGAAGGTCAGGGACATGGGCGTGGACGGGATCATCACCAACGCCCCGGACGTGGTGCAGGAGGCCGTCGACGGGCTGTGAGCCCCGCGGGGGCGGCCGGCAGGACGGCGCTGTCGGTCCCCCGCCGTACCGTGGACACGTGGACAGCACCGAGCGGCCCCGCGGGCCGCACCTCGAATGGACCGTCGTCGCCTCCGGCGTCGGCCCCCTGCTCCTGGCCGCCACCCCCGAGGGGCTGGTCCGGGTCGAGTTCCATGCCGGGCCGGAGCGGGTCGACGCGATGATCGGCCCGCTGGTCTCCCGGCTCGGCGCCGACGCCCGGCGGCCGGCGCCGGGCGAGGAGGAGCTGCTGGCCGAGCCCATACGCCAGCTGGCCGCCTACTTCTCCGGCACCCTGCGGCGCTTCGAGCTGCCGCTGGACTGGCGCCTCAGCTCCGGCTTCAACCGGCAGGTGCTCCAGGAGCTGGACCGCTCCGTGCCGTACGGAACGGTCGTCGGCTACGGGGAGCTGGGCGCCCGCGTGGGCCAGCCGGGGGCCGCACAGGCCGTGGGCAATGCCATGGGGTCGAATCCGCTGCCGCTGGTGGTGGCCTGCCACCGGGTCGTGGAGAACGACGGCGGCATCGGGGGGTTCGGCGGCGGCGTCGAGACCAAGCGGCTGCTGCTCGCCCTGGAGGGCGTGCTCCCGCAGCCGCTGTTCTGAGCGGTGCGGCATGGGTGCCACGGGCGGCGCGCCCCCGGTGGGCCGGATTGCCCGCAGGGCAATTCCAGCCCCGCCGACGTTCCAGGCGCGGGGTGGGGGCCGGACCCCCGGCCTTTCAGCCCCGGCGGCGCTTAAGGCGCGGAGCCTGGGCCGGAGCCCCGGCCTTTCAACCCCGCCCGCGCTTGAGGCGCGGGGTCGGGGGCGGAGCCCCGGTCCTTCAGCCCCGCCGGCGTTCCAGGCGCGGGGTCTAGGCCGGAGCCCCGCTCTTTCAGCCCCGGCGGCGCTTGAGGCGCGGAGCCTGGGCCGGAGCCCCGGCCTTTCAGCCCCGCCGGCGCTTGAGGCGCGGGGTCGGGGGCGGAGCCCCGGGAGCCGAAACCCTGTTCCCCCTCGCGGTAAGGGGTGGCACACTGCCGCGGTGACTACCTCCGCCGCCCCGCCCGGCGCGCCCTCCCGCGCCCCGCAGACGCATCCGCAGGCGCGTCCGCACCCGCGAAGGGGGTGTCCGGCGTGACCACCTCACCCGGCACGGACCGGACCGCTCCGCCGGCCGGCCTCCCGGACCTGGCCCGGCTGCAGCGGCGCACCTCCGCCGTGCTCATCGCCAGCCAGATCCTCGGCGGGCTCGGCGTGCCCATCAGCATCGCCCTGGCCCCCGTCCTCGCGACCGAGATCAGCGGCACCGAGGCCATGTCCGGCTTCGCCTCCACCGCCGCCGTGATCGGCACCGCCCTGCTCTCGCTGCCGCTCGCCGCCCTGATGACCGCGCGCGGCCGCCGCCCCGGACTGGTCCTGGCGTACGCGATCGGCGCGGCCGGCGCGGCCCTGGTCGTCCTCGCCGCCGCCGTCAACAGCTTCCCGCTGCTGCTCCTCGGCATGGCCGCCTTCGGCGCCGCCTCCTCCGCCAACCTCCAGGCCCGGTTCGCCGCCGCCGACCTCGCCGCCCCGGACCGCCGGGCCCGGGCCATCTCCGTCGTCGTGTGGGCGTCCACCATCGGCGCGGTGCTCGGCCCCAACCTGTCCGCCCCGGCCAGCCGCAGCTTCGCCGGGACCTCCATACCCGAGACGGCGGGCCCCTTCGTGTGGGCCGCCGTCGTCTTCGTCCTCACCGGCACGCTGATCGGCGTACTCCTGCGCCCGGACCCGCTGCTGACGGCCCGTGCGCTGGCGGCGCCCGGGGAGCAAACCCGCGAGGGCCGCTCGCTGCGCGCGGGGCTCGCCGCGGTCAAGGCCTCCCCGCGGGCCCGGCTCGCCCTCCTCACGGTCACCGTGTCGCACACCACCATGGTCTCGATCATGATCATGACCCCGATGGACCTGGGTCACCACGGCGCCGGCCTGGAGCTCATCGGCCTGGTGATCAGCGGTCACATCGCGGGCATGTTCGCCTTCTCGCCCGTCATGGGATGGCTCGCCGACCGGCTCGGCAGGCTGTCCGTGATCGGCCTCGCGGCAGGGCTCCTGTCGGTCGCCGCACTGCTCGCCGGCACGGCCGCCGGGAACCACGCGCAGAGCGCCGCCGGCCTCTTCCTGCTCGGCCTCGGCTGGTCGGCGGGGATGGTCTCCGGTTCGGCCCTGCTGACCGACTCGGTGCCGCAACCCGCGCGGGCCGCCGTACAGGGCCTGAGCGACCTGACCATGAACGCGGCGGCGGGCGTGGGCGGCGCGGCCGCCGGCCTGGTGATGTCCCAGGCCGGCTACGGCTGGCTGAACG
Source organism: Streptomyces sp. NPDC059989 (assembly GCF_042736975.1). Classification (NCBI taxonomy): domain Bacteria; kingdom Bacillati; phylum Actinomycetota; class Actinomycetes; order Kitasatosporales; family Streptomycetaceae; genus Streptomyces; species Streptomyces sp. NPDC059989. The sequence goes on along the minus strand of NZ_JBHWUO010000036.1, from coordinate 20,660 downwards.
CCATCGGGGCCGGCCTGCTGCTGCCCTTGGCGGCGCTCGCGCTGTTCACCGCCCGCCGGCACCCCGCTGCGGCGCCCGCGCCCGCGAAGGGGGTCAGTAGCTGATGTGGTAGGCCTTGCGGAGCGTCTCGTGCACGGTCCAGGTCGTCTTGTCGCCCTCCCGCAGCACGCAGGCGCTGCCGGGGCCCACCTCCAGGGTCCCGCCGCCCTCGACCTCGATGGTGGCGCGGCCGCTGACCACCACGAACAGCTCGTTGGCCTCGACGTCGGTGACCACGCCCGGGGTGATCTGCCAGATCCCGCGCACCTGCCTGCCGTCCGCCGACTCCCACAGCACCTTGCCCGTCACCACGGGCTCGCCGGAGACGATCTGGTCGGGGTCGAGGTCCTCGGCCTCCAGCTCGGAGTCGGGGACATCGGGTACGGAGACGGCGAAGGAGGCGGGGGCCGGCTCGGCAGCCGCTGCTGCTGCGTGATCACTGGTGCTCATGGCGCGCCAGCCTAATCCGGCCCGCCCGCGCGGCGCGGTGAGCGGAGCGTCCAGCAACCGCCCGGCCGACGAGTCACCCTGTCCAGTCCCCGGTCGGGTGGCGTGCGGGGGCGGGCCGCCGGGGCGCGGGACCCGCAGGGTTTCGGCCAGTGGGGCGGAACGGCTGGGGCGGGAGTGCGTTTGGGGGCGTGAATCCCGTGCCATGGATGGGGACATGTCACAGCACACAGAAGCTGCATCCCCGTCCGGCGGACCGGTCCTGTCCGAAGAGGTGCGCGAGGCGCTCGCCCGGCGCAGGCCCGTCGTGGCTCTGGAGTCGACGATCATCGCGCACGGCCTGCCGCGCCCCCGCAATCTCGCGGTGGGCCTCGAACTGGAGGCTCTGGTCCGGTCGGAGGGTGCGGTTCCGGCGACGATCGCGGTCGTGGACGGGGTGGCGTACGCGGGCCTCGACAAGGCGCAGCTGGAGCGGATCGCGGGCGGGGAGGGCGTACGCAAGCTCGGCCACCGGGATCTGGCCCCTGCGCTGGCAGCGGGGGCGACCGGGGCGACGACGGTGTCCGCGACGGCCTTCCTGGCCGCGCGGGCGGGCCTGCGGGTCTTCGCCACGGGCGGGCTGGGCGGCGTGCACCGGGAGTGGGCGCAGACGCAGGACGAGTCGGCGGACCTCTCCCTGCTGGCGCGGACACGGATCACGGTGGTGTGCGCGGGGGTGAAGTCGATCCTGGACGTGCCGGCCACGCTGCAGCGGCTGGAGACGCTGGGGGTGGGGGTGCTGGGGTACCGGACGCAGCGCTTCCCCGGGTTCTACCTGGCCGATTCGGGCGAGCCGGTGGACTGGACCGTGCAGGGGCCGGAGGAGGTCGCGGCGGTGATGGCCGCTCAGGACGCGCTGGGCGGCCTGGAATCGGCGCTGCTGGTGGCCAATCCGGTGGCGGAAGCGGAGCAACTGGATCCGGAGCTGCACGACCGGGTGCTGGCCGAGGCGCTCGCCGAGTGCCGGGAGCGGGGGATCACGGGGCAGGCGGTGACCCCGTTCCTGCTGGGGTTCCTGGTACGGGCGACGGGCGGGGCCTCGCTGGAGGCGAACCTGGCGGCGGTACGGGGCAACGTGCGGCTCGGGGCCCGGATCGCGGGGGCTTGGGCGGCTCGGGCGTGAGCGGGGCGGGCGTGAGCGGGGCCGGACGGGGCTGGGTCGGCCGGGACGATTCCGGCACCGGCGAGGCCGACCGCCCCGGCGGGCCGGGGCCGGGGGCTCTGCTGATAGTCGGGGACGTGGTGACGGACGTCGTGGCCGTCCACCCGGAACCGCTGGCTCCGGCCACCGACACGGCCGCCCGGATCCGGACCCTGCCGGGCGGCGCAGGGGCCAACGCGGCCTGCTGGGCGGCGCGGACGGGGGCCGCGGAGGTACGCCTCCTCGCCCGGGTGGGCAGCGAGTCCGCGCGGTGGCACGAGCGGGCGCTGGTGGACGCGGGGGTGCGGCCTCGACTGGTGATCGACCGGGAGGAGCCGACCGGGACGGTGGTCGCGCTGGTCGGCAAGGACGCGGAGCGGACCTTCCTGACGGACAGCGGGGCCGCGCTGCGGCTGTGCCCCGCCGACTGGAATCCGTCCCTGCTGGACGGGGTGGCCCATCTCCACCTGTCCGGCTACCTGTTCTTCGCCGACAGCAGCCGGGAGCTGGCCCGGGTCGCGCTGCGGGCGGCCCGGAGCCGGGGGGTGCCGGTGAGCGTGGACCCCGCTTCGGCCGGATTCCTGATCACGCTGGGTCCGCGGCGGTTCCTCGATGCCGTGGCGGGGGCCGACGTACTGCTGCCCAACGAGGACGAGGCGCGGCTGCTCGCCGGGCTGCCGGAGCCGGCCGGGCTGGCCCGGGCCGCCGCGGAGCTGAGCCGCCGGGTGCCGCTGGTGGTGGTGACCCGGGGCGCGGCCGGGGCGCTGGTCGCCGAGCGGGGGCGGATCACCGCCGAGGTCGCCGCGGAGCCGGCCGACGCGGTGGACTCCACGGGCGCCGGGGACGCGTTCACCGGCGGCTTCCTCGCGGCCCGGCTGGCGGGCGCGGACCCGGCGGAGGCGGCCCGCGCGGGCTGCCGCACGGCGGCGCTGGCCGTCACCCGACTGGGCGGAAGGCCGTAACCCCGCGGGGCTGCCCTCCGCCGTAACCCCGCAGGGCCGCCATCCGCCGTAGCCCCGCGGGGCCGCCGCCCCTCCGCTACCCCCGGATGCCCGTCCAGGCGGGATGGCGGGGGTCGTCGGCCCGGACCAGCACGTCGGCCGCGGAGGCCGGGTCGGTGTCCGCCTCGTAGCGCGCGAAGGCCGGCAGGGTCCAGCGTGCGGACTCCTCGGTGCGGCGGGCGAGCGCGCCCGGGGAGAGCCGGATGTGGACGCTGAGGTCGAAGGGGAACCAGTGGCCCAGCAGGAGCGGGCCGTGCACGATCACCGCGCCGCCGGGCGGGAGTTCGGTGTAGGGACTGCGGGTCGCCCGGTCGGTCGCCGGGTCCCACAGGTCGGGCAGCACCCGCCCGGTGCCGCCGGGGTCCGTGGGGCCGAACACCTCCCGCCAGAGCGCGGCCGTGTCGTACCAGCCGCCGAGGTAGGAGTCGACGTCCTCGCGCCCGAACTCGAAGCGGAGGGAGGCCGGCCGCAGGAAGCCCTCCGCCGGCACCACCAGGACCGACCGCCCGCGCGTGCGCAGCGCGTCGGCGAGGTGCCCGGCGAGGACGCCGGTCCCGGCAGCCGGCGCTCCGTCGATGCCCACCCGCTGCCAACTGCCCTGCTCAGACTGAGTGTTCGGGTTGTCGAGGTGACCGGCGAGCCGCTCGGCCATCCGCTGCCATGTGATCGCTTCCAGCTGCACCAGCCCATTGTCAGTGGTGACCCGTAGCGTTTTTCACGAGGGATCACCGGCGGAAAGGGAGCCGGTGGCCCGGCCTTTGGGGAGGGGTCTGTCATGGCTCGGGAGACGACGTATCTGGAGCTGTCGCAGGACGACGGCGCTGCGCACAAGTTCTACGAGGTGACGGTCGACGGCACGGCCGTCTCCGTGCGGTACGGGCGCATCGGCGCGGCCGGCCAGCTGCAGAGCTCCTCGTTCCCGACCGCCGACAAGGCGCGGGCGGCCGCCGCGAAGAAGATCGGGGAGAAGGTCCGCAAGGGGTACGCCCCGGCGGTGCCCGGGCAGCGCGCCGCGCGGTCGGTGACCCGCCGCCAGGTCACCTCGGCGCCGTCGACGGCGCGGGCCGTGGCGCCGGTGCTGTGGCGCTTCCGGACGGGCTCGTCGGCGTTCGGGATCCATGTGGACGAGGACCGCTGCTGGGTCGGCAACCAGGCGGGCGATGTCTACACGCTGAGCCACGGCGGCGAGGTGCTGGCCCGGTACTCCCTGCCGGACGGGGTGAAATGCCTGGTGGCGGACGAGTTCTGGATATACGCGGGCTGTGACGACGGCACGGTGTACGACCTGTCGTCGAAGGTGCCGTTCGGCGCGTACGACATAGCGGCGGATGTGGACATCTTCTGGCTCGACATCCGCGAGGGCGTGCTGAACGTGTCCGACCGCAGCGGCGGCCTGACCGTCATCGACCACGAGGACGAGTTCCAGTGGTCGCGCCGCTCCGCCGGTACCAACGCCTGGATGGTCCGGGCGGACGAGCGGGGCGTCTACCACGGGCACAGCAAGGGGGTCACGGCGTACGCCCCGGACGGCGGGCGGGAGTTGTGGCACACCGAGACCAGCGGCAACGTGCTGTTCGGCTGGCAGGAGGAGCACGCGGTGTATGCGGGCACCGGGCGCAACACCGTGCAGCGGCTGTCGAAGGCGACCGGCGCGGTGGAGGCCACCTACCGGTGTGACGCGGCGGTGTACTCGTGCGCGACCTCCGCGGACGGCAGGCACGTCTTCGCGGGCGACCTCGCCTCGTCGGTGTACTGCTTCGACGCGGAGGGGCGTCGGCTGTGGAAGCTGGGCACGGGCAGCGGAGCGGCACTGTCCATGCAGTATCTGGACGAGCGGCTGTACCTGGTCACCACGGACGGCTCGCTGGTCTGCGTGGACGCGAGCGAGCAGGCGATCGCGGCGGCCCAGCAGGGCTCGGTGCCGACGGCGGTGGACGTGAAGTCGGCCGCGGCCCTGCCCGTGTACACCCCGGCCGCTTCACCCGCGGCGGTGGCCACGGTCTCGGTGGCTTCGGCGCCGGCGGGCGGTGTGGTGGTCGAGTGCGTCCAGCAGGGCGGCCGGATGCGGGTGCAGGTGGTGTCGGGAGGCTTCGAGCCCGGCTGGAACGTGCAGTTCCCGCGGGGGATTCGGGAGGCGGGCGCCCGGTACGTGGTCGACGGGCTGCACGCGGCCTCAGGAGGCTTCTACCGGGTGCGTGGGGAGATACGCCGGCTGGTGTGAGCCGCACCGGCACCGCCGGGCGGGGGCGGGTATGGACAGGGGGTCGTCCTCGGCCAGGGCGCAGGTCACGTACAGCACGACCGGTTCGGTGCCCAGGTTGCGCCCGAGGTGGATGTGCCGGATGCCGGCCGGCTCCACGAAGCTGGACCCGGCGTGGTGCACCACGACCGTGTCGTCGTGGAGGATCCGGGTCAGCGTCCCGGATCTGAGGAGGGCGATCAGCGGCACCCGGTGGTAGTGCCAGCCGGTGCATCCGCCGGGTTCGATGACGATCTCCCGGCCCACGAGATCGTGCGAAACCGCTGCCTCCGGAGGCCGTGCCGTCGCCTGCCGTCCACCCATGTCCCCCTCCTCCACGGGCCACCGCACGGCCCGCTGGCGCCACGGTAGGTGGACATCCGGACATCCAGGGGCAGTTGGTGAAACCGCAACCTCCGCCGCACTCCAGGTGATAGACGGCCCGGTCGGCGGTATCACACCGGTATGAGCCTGGTGGTGTTCGAGTCCCAGAAGCAGATCCACTGCGCGTCGTGCCGGCAGGGCCCGCTCCGGCACCTGGTGCGCGAGGCGGGCGTCCCGCGCTGCCTGGACTGCGCCGATCTCGGGCATCTGGTCTACCTCCCGCGCGGGGACGCGGCGCTGACCCGCCGCTCCCGTGAGGCGAGTTCGCTCTGCGCCGTCGTCCTCCGCTTCAACCGGCGCCGCCGCCGCTACGAGCGTCTGGGCCTCCTCGTCGAGGATGCCGCCCTGGCCCGGGCGGAGCGCGCCTGCCTCGCGGACGGGGAGGCGCGGGCGCGGCGCCGGGAGCGCGACCGGCTGCGCCGCGCGGCCGAGGACACCCGGTTCACGGCGGCCTTCGCCGCCGAGATCGTACGGCTGTTCCCCGGGTGCCCGGCCGATCGGGCCGTGGCGATAGCCACGCACGCCTCGGTGCGCGGCAGCAGGCGGGTGGGCCGTAGCGCGGCCGGCCGGGCCCTGGACGAACTGGCGGTCTCGGTCGCGGTACGGGCCGCCGTGCGGCACACCGACACCGAGTACGACGCCCTGCTGATGGCCGGCGTCCCGCGCTTCGCGGCCCGGGCCCGGCTGGCGGCGCAGATCGACGCCATCCTGGACGGCTGGCGCCGGGTGGCTAGTTGATCCGGAAGCGGCGGTAGAGGAGTACGCCGCCGAGCAGCAGGGCTCCCCCGCCGGGGATGAGGTAGCCGATGCCGTCGGCTCCGGTGTGGGCGAGGGATTCGCCGGGCCGCGGCGGGGCGGGCGGGGTCACCGGCCGCTCGGTGACGGGCGGCTGGGGCGGCTTGCCGCCGGTGGGGGTCTCCCCGTTGACGGAGGTGTTCCCGTGGGAGCCGTTGCCGACCCCGACGACGCTCACCGCGTTGCCGCTGATGTTCACGGGCACGTCCACGGGGAGCTGGAGGCCGTTGCCGGACAGCAGCCCGGGCGAATCCTTTCCGCGCCCGTCCGCGACGGCTCCGCCGCCGTTGCCGGCCCCCGGTTTCGCCTGGTGTGAGGGACGGGGCGACGGATGTGAGGGCCCGGGCCCCGGATTCCCGTTCGCACAGCGGTTCCCGGCGGCCGAGTTGAGCACGCCGACCACGCTCACGGTGTTCCCGCACACGTTCACCGGGACGTGCACCGGCAGTTGCACGAGGTTCCCGGACAGCAGCCCCGGCGACCGCTGGGCCTGCCCGCTCGCGTCCGCATCGGCGTAGGCGAATCCGCCCGCACTCGCGACCGCCAGCCCACCTCCCGCAACCACCGCAGCGATCAAGCCATTCCGACGACTGTGACGCATCAGTTTTCCTGCCTTCCGGAGGGTTTCACGGGCATCGCACCCGCACCGGAAACAACGCGCTCAACCCATTCGGGTTATAGAGCCGGTAGGCATTTCACTCCATCGTGTACTGGGTAGTGCCTACTTCATGACTGAACGACCGCTGCTCCTCCTCGACGTGGACGGCCCGCTCAACCCCTTCCGGTCGCCCTTCGCCCGCCTGCGCGGGTACACGAGCCACCGGATGAAACCGGACGTCTGGCTCTCCTACCGCGACCCGGAATCCCGCAGCGCCCGCCGCGGCGCACGGGTCCGCCTCCACCCCTCGCACGGCGCCCGGCTGTTGGCCCTGCCCTTCGAGCTCACCTGGGCCACCGCCTGGACGCACCAGGCCAACACGATGATCGCCCCGCACATCGGACTTCCCGGTGATCTTCCTGTCATCGAATGGCCGGAACTCTTCGCCCACGACCCGGACGGCCTGTCCTGGAAGACCCGCCCCCTCCTCGACTGGGCGGCCGGCCGCCCCTTCGCCTGGGTCGACGACATGATCACCCCCGCCGACCGCGCCTGGGTCGCCGCCCACCACCCGACCCCGGCCCTCCTCCTGCGCATCCACCCCCGCCACGGCCTCCGCGACCGCGACTTCACCACGTTGACGCGCTGGGCGGCCGGGATCAGCGCAGCAGGGCCGTGACCGGGTCCGGGGAGGGGCGGCCCGTGGGCCACCAGTCCTCGTCGCCGAGGCGGTCCTCGTAGGCGTACCAGAGGGCATCGCGGCCCAGGCGGAGCTGACGGTTCAGGGCCGTGAGGCGGTTGCGGTCGGGGCGGAAGGAGCCCTGGGCGGCGGCGAGGAGGGCGGGGCGGGCGCGGTCGAAGGGGCCGGCCGGGGGGTCCCAGGGCTCTTCGAGGGCGGCGAGGGCGGGGCGGCCGCCCTGGCGCCAGGCCGCGCCGGCCCGGGCGAGGTCGGTGGTGGTGCGGCCGGTGGCGCGGGCCAGGTCGCGGTAGAGGGTGCGGGCCGCGCCGGTGAGGCCGGCCGTGGGGTGCGCGGAGGCCAGCCGGACGGCGTCCTGCCAGAGGTCGAGCCCGGCGATCGGGTCCTCGGCGGTGGTCAGGAGGGCGAGGGCGCGGGCCGCGGCGTCGGAGGCGAGCTGGTCCAGCGCGAGCGGGTCCGGGGCCGCGGGGTCGGCCGGGTAGGTCGGCGGGAGTCCCGCGGCGGCGGGCGCGGGGAGCGGCGCGGGCAGCAGCGGCAGGCTGGTGCGGGCGAGCGCGGCCCTGGCCGGGACGCCGGGGAAGTCGGGCGAGGCGTCGGGCTGTTCGCGCGCGGCGTGGGCGGCGTTGCGGCGGGCGAGCTCGTCGAGGAGCTCCCGCTCGCCGCGGCCGCGCAGGAGCAGCAGCACGAAGGGGTCCTCGTCGAGCAGGCGGGCCGCCCGGTAGCAGAGGGCGGCCGCGTGCTTGCACGGCGGACGTCCGAAGTCCGGGCAGGAGCAGTGCGGGTGGAGCTCGCCCGCGCCGGGCAGGATCCTCTCCGCGAGTGACTGCGGAACCTCCCGCTCCAGCAGGGCGGCGAGGGCTCCGGGGTCGGCTGCGGCCGCTTCCAGGAGTTCGGCCCACTCGGCGTCCGCGAAGGCGGGCAGGGTCAGCTCGGTGCGGTACGGGCGGGGCCGGCTGCCCCGTACGTACGCCACGATCCGGCCGGGGGTGATGGTGACCGCGTCGACGTGGCCCTCGGCGGCGTAGCTACGGCCCCGGGCCAGGCGGGCCGTGTCGTGGGAGACCTCCTCCAGCGCCGACACCCAGGCGCGGCCCCACCAACTGACCGCCTCCACCCCGGCGGGCACGGTCTCGAAGGTGCGGCGGCGGTCGTCCCGCGCGGTGATCATGCGGGCCTCCGCAGCGAGACGAGGTCGGCCAGCTCGCGGTCGGTCAGCTCGGTCAGCGCCGACTCCCCGGAGCCGAGCACCGCATCGGCCAGGGCCCGCTTCGCCTCCAGCATCTCGGCGATCCGGTCCTCCACGGTCCCCTCGGCGATGATCCGGTGCACCTGGACGGGCTGGGTCTGGCCGATCCGGTAGGCGCGGTCGGTGGCCTGCTCCTCGACGGCCGGGTTCCACCAGCGGTCGTAGTGGATGACGTGCCCGGCGCGGGTGAGGTTCAGCCCGGTGCCCGCCGCCTTCAGGGACAGCAGGAAGACGGGGACCTCGCCCGCCTGGAACCGGTCCACCAGCTCCTCGCGGCGCGCCACCGGCGTCCCGCCGTGCAGGAGCTGGTGGGAGATGCCCCGGGCCGAGAGATGGCGCTCGATGAGGCGGGCCATCGTCACGTACTGCGTGAAGACCAGCACCGAGCCGCCCTCGGCCAGGATCGTGTCCAGCAGTTCGTCGAGCAGGGCCAGCTTGCCGGAACGGTGCGGGATCCGGGGCTGCTCCTCCTTCAGGTACTGGGCGGGGTGGTTGCAGATCTGCTTGAGCGACGCCAGCAGCTTCATGATCATGCCGCGCCGCTCCATGCCTTCGCTGGACTCGATCACGGCCATCGCCTCCTCCACCGCCGCCTGGTAGAGCGAGGCCTGCTCGCGGGTGAGGGAGACGGGGTGGTCGGTCTCCGTCTTCGGCGGCAGTTCGGGCGCGATCCCCGGATCGGACTTCTTGCGGCGCAGCAGGAACGGCCGGACGAGCGCCGACAGCCGGGCCACCGCCGCCTCGTTACCGCCGTCCTCCTCCTGCTGGTGCTCCACCGGGCGGGCGTGGCGGGCCCGGAAGGCGGTGAGCGGGCCCAGCAGCCCGGGCGTGGTCCAGTCGAGCAGCGCCCACAGCTCGGAGAGGTTGTTCTCGACGGGCGTGCCGGTCAGCGCCACCCGGGCCGGGGCCGGCAGGGTGCGCAGTGCCTTCGCGGTCGCCGAATGGGGGTTCTTGACGTGCTGCGCCTCATCGGCGACGACCATGCCCCAGCTCTGCTCGGCGAGCAGCGGGGCGCTGGTGCGCATCGTCCCGTACGTGGTGAGCACGAACCCGCCGGCGCAGGAGGTCAGGTCGTCGAGGCTGCGGCTGCCGCCGTGGAAGCGGCGCACCGGCGTGCCGGGGGCGAACTTCTCGATCTCCCGCTGCCAGTTGCCCAGCAGGGACGCGGGGCACACCACGAGCGTCGGCTCGGGGCGGTCCCGGTGCAGGTGGAGCGCGATCAGGGTGACGGTCTTGCCCAGGCCCATGTCGTCGGCGAGGCAGCCGCCGAGCCCGAGGGAGGTCATCAGGTCCAGCCAGGCCAGGCCGCGCGCCTGGTAGTCGCGCAGGGTGGCCTTGAGGGCGGCGGGCTGCGGCAGCGGGGCCAACTCCCCGGTCAGCCGCTCCCGCAGGGCCGCCAGCGCCCCCACCGGAACCGCCTCGACGGCCTCCCCCTCGACCTCGGCCGTGCCCGACAGTACGGCGGCCAGCGCGTCCACCGGGTCCAACAGACCCAGCTCCCGCTTGCGCGCCTTGCGCACCAGCTCCGGATCGACCGGCACCCACTGGTCGCGCAGCCGCACCACGGGCCGGTGGGCCTGCGCGAGGGCGTCCATCTCCCCCGGGGTGAGCCGGTCGCCGCCGAGCGCCAGCTCCCAGGAGAAGGCGAAGAGGTGCTCGGCGTCGAAGAAGGAGGTGCCGTCGATGGCTGAACCGGGCGCGGTGGACCGTACGACGGCGGTCGCGGAGAGCGTACGGGCCAGCTCGCGCGGCCAGTGGACCAGGACTCCGGCGGCCGCCAGCCGGCTCGCGGCCGTGCCGAGCAGGTCTTCGAGCTCCGGGTCGGACAGGGCGAGCGCATCGGGGACCGGCTGGTCGAGCAGGCGCAGCAGGGGCGGCCAGACCCGCGCGGCCCGGCGCAGCGCCAGCACGGCGTCGATCCGGGCCCTGGGGCCGAATCCGGCGCCCGCCGTACCCGCCCAGAGCTGTCCGGCGTCGGCGACCAGGGTGGGGTCGGCGAGGCTGTGCACCTGGACGACGGCGGCCCCGGCGCGGCGCACCTCGTGAGGGGAGTCCGCGGCCTCCTCCGCCTCGTCGAAGAGGCGGAAGGAGGACAGGTCGAGCCGCAGCGAGATCCCGACGCCCGTATCTGCTCCGGCGGCCACCTGCGCGGCCCACTCCCGTATCCCGGGGACCCGCTGCGGTTCCCGGGCGGCGAAGGGCCGGCCGGCGGCGACGGCCGCGGCGGGGGTGCGGGGCAGGCTGTCGGCGACGGCGTCGAGGAAGGCGCGGACCAGCGCCTCCGGTTCGGGCAGTTGCAGGGGGCGGCGGCCGGCCAGCGGGGTCGCGTACCCCTCGTACGGCAGCGCGGCGGCGACCGCGCGCAGGTGGTCGACATCGGCGGCGTCGAGCGGCCCGGCCCGCCAGGCGTCGACCCCTTCGGGGGTGAGCCCGGGCAGCAGCCGGCCTCGGGCGACCAGGGTGAGCGCCTGCGTGGCGGCGGTGCCCCAGGCACGCGTGGCGGGGTGCGCGGCGGGGCTGCGGGGTGCCTGGGCGAGCAGGGGCAGGGCGGCGGTGACGGAGAAGGTCACGGCGGTCACGGTCCGGCTGCGGACCCCGTCGCCGTGCGGGCGGACGACGGTGAGCGGCGCGGGTGTCCCCGCCTCGGGCAGGGCGTCGCCGTCGGGCGCCCAGAAGGCGACGCGCCCCTCCCGGGGGACGGCGGCGGGCAGGAAGACGGCGGCGTGGCGCAGCAGCGCGCGCGGCTCCCCCGGCTGCGGTGATGTCGTCACGATGTCCCCCTCCCTGCTGCCCGGCCGACATGGATCCCCTCTGCCGCCGAGTCTAGGCGGACCCACTGACAACGCCGCTGACCTGCGCATATCCGAGGGGCCCACTGCCAAGGTCCTGCGGATCAGCGCCCCCAGCGGCCCAGTTCCGTCGCGTAGCCGTACACGGGCCGACCGGTGGCGGCGCTCGTGCGCAGCGGACGGCCGCCGTCGTCGATGCGGAGGGTGCCGGAGCCGGCCGGTCCGCTCCAGCGGAGGTCGAGGTACCAGTCGCAGTCGCAGCCCGCGGTGGCGGCCTCCACCCGCAGGACGACCGGCTCGGCCGCCGAGACGCGCAGGGGGAAGGAGGGGGCCGGGATCGTGCCGCCCGCGTCGTTCCCGGCGACCGGCCGGGCCAGGGGGCGCTGCGCGTCGAGATTGACCGCGAAGGCCGCCGGGGTGAGCCCGCCGCCGCAGCCCTGCGACATCTGGAAGAGGTTCCAGGCCGGCGGGGTGCGCCGGGCGGCCACGCGTACCTCCAGGTCCTCCAGGACCACGCTGCCCGTGCCCGTGCCGTGCAGCGTGACCTCGACGATCTGCGTTCCGGCGTGCACGGCCCCCTGCGCCGCTGCCCAGGCGGGAGCGTCCGCCTCCACCGGCGGCGGGGGCACCGAGCCGGGCGCCCGGTCGGCGAGGTAGGCGTGATCGCAGCCCGCGGCCCACACGTGCGACCGTACCGCCGCCCTGAGCGGCACGGCGGGAGCGTTCGGCTGGGGCTGACGCGCCGAGGGCGAGGCGGACGCCGGGCCGGGCGCCGGCTCCCCCGACGCCGCGGGACTGCCGGCCGGTCCGGATGATCCGGTCGCTCCCGTCGCTCCGGTCGACGGCGTCGTGGCGGGGGTCCCGGGCGCCGTCGACCTCGCCGACGAGCTGGTCGGGGCGGCCGTGGCCCCTGCGGCGCCCGCCTGCGTACCGCTCTCCGGGACGACCGCCGCCAGCACCGCCACGGCCACCGTGCCCGCCGCCACCCCCGCGGCGGCGACCACGGCGGCCCTCCGCCGGTACCAGGGCGGGCGGGTCACCGCGACGGCCTCAGCCGCCGCCTCCGGTTCCGCCTGCGTGCCCGCCGCCACCCCCGCACCGCGCTCCGCCTCCGGCTGCGGAACCCGTGCCGCCGCCCGCCGCCGCGCATCCGCCAGCAGCCACGCCCGGTGCAGGTCCACCGCCTCCCCCGGCGACGCCCCGCAGGCCCGAGCGAAGCGGTCCACCACCGCGAACTCCGCCGGTACCGCCTCCCCGTTGCAGTAGCGGTGCAGGGTCGAGGTACTCGTGTGCAGCTTGCGCGCCAGCACCCCGTAACTCAGTCCGGCGCGCTCCTTCAGCTCCCGCATCAGCAGCGCGAACCGCTCCGCCTCGCTCTCGCCCGCACCCTCGCCCGCGCCCACGGCGTTCCCCCGTCCCACGACTGCGTTCCATGCAGGGGGTGTTCCCCCAGGTGACAGCACGTACGGCCATTCCAGTGTCCCGAATCCGCCCCGATCCGTCGCCCGACACCCCGCTGCGGGGCAAGGCTCTTGGCGTACGCCGACGCACCGATGGAAACGGGGAGAACCGACCATGTTCCGACGCAGCGCCACCGCCACCACCGCCCTCGCCGCCCTCGCGGCAGCCACCGCCCTCGTCCTGACGGGATCGACCACTGCCACGGCCGCCACCGCGCCCGGGTTCATCACCGGCACCGACCTGCCGCCGCACCCCGGCTCCCCCTGGTACACGGGCGAGGTCACCAAGGGGCTGCCCGAGTTCGCGCCGTTCTGCCTGGAGGGTGCCCTTCCGGCCGCGGGCAGCTGGCACCGCACCTTCGGCACCGAGTTCGACACCGGCGCCGTGCAGGTCTCCGTACGGTCCTCCTCGCCCTCCGCGGCCGCCAAGCTGGCCGCCGCCCTGGAGCGCAAGGTCGCGGCCTGCGCCGCCGACTGGCTGCGCGCCACCCCGGGCGGCACGGCCTCCTGGCAGGACTACGGCAAGCTCCCCGTCGAGGAGGGCGCGCACGTGTACGGGGTACACACCTCGATCCCGGAATCCGAGCCCGGCGTGCACCTCTACGGCATCGGACGCGACGGCTCCACCGTGACCGTCGTGAAGTGGGGGCAGATGGGCAACCTCTCCGACGCCCCCGTCCCCGCCTTCAAGAAGACGACCACCACCGCCGTGAACAAGCTCAACCCCTAGGCCGTCCCCGCCCGTGCCCGGAGTGGGACCATGGACGTGAGGCGAGGCGATGGCCATGCGTTCCGGAAACGAGCCCGTGACCGCGCGCAGCCCGCTGCGACTGCGGTTCTGGCTGGGCATGTGGGGGCTGATCTGGGCTGTCGCCGGGACGGCCGCCTTCTCGCTGGCGGGCCGTCCCGGCTGGGCGGCCGCCTGCGGGGCCCTGGCGCTCATCGTGACCGTGGACCTGGCCGTGGTCCTGCACCACATCCACCAGGGCCCGCACTACCAGCCGGGCCCGGACGTCCCGCCGTACGAGCCGCCCCGCCGCCGGTGAGGCTCAGTCCTCGAAACGGGCGGCCTGAAGGTACTCGGGCTGCGGGTCCAGCGCGGCGGCCAGCCGGAAGTGCTTGCGGGCCTGCTCGGGCCGGCCGGAGCGCTCGTGGGTGCGGGCCAGCGCGAAGTGGGCGAAGGCGTTGTCCGGCTCCCGCTCCAGCACCAGCTCGAACTCCAGCTCCGCCGGACGCAGTTGGGCGGCGGCGAAGAAGGCCCGCGCGCGCAGCAGCCGGGCCGCCGTGTTCTCCGGGTGGGCGGCTATGACCGAGTCGAGCAGTTTGACCGCGCCACGCGGGTCGCGTGCGGCGAGCAGCTGCTCGGCGGCCCGGTAGTCGATGACGTGCGTCTCGGGGCTCGCCGCGCCGGACGACGAGGACGAGGACGACGAGGAGTGCGGCGTGGTGTCGGACACGATCTGTTCCTTCCCTCTACGGCCGCGTTCAACGCTCCACCGCGCGCCCGCTATTCCATGACCACGTCAGGCCTGACGGCTCGTCCGGCCCAGGCCTTGCCCTGCGGCCTGCCCCGGCCTACTCCGCCGACTGCTCCACGGCCTGCTTGGCCGCCCGCGCCGTGAGCTCCTCCCACACCGCGCGCACCTGCGGTTCCAGCGCCTCCAGCGGCCCGTCGTTGTCGATCACGATCGTCGCCACCGCCAGCCGCTGCTCCCGCGTGGCCTGCGCGGCCATCCGGGCCCGCGCCTCCTCCTCTGCCATCCCGCGCAGCGAGGTCAGCCGCGCCAGCTGCGTCGCGGGCGCCGCGTCCACCACGACCACCAGGTCGTAGAGGGGTGCCAGGCCGTTCTCCGCGAGCAGCGGTACGTCGTGCACCACGATCGCGTCGGCCCCCGCGGCGGCCTCCAGCTCGGCCGACCGCGCCCCGACCAGCGGGTGCACGATCGCATTGAGGGTCTGCAGCTTCGCGGGATCGGCGAACACGATCGACCCCAGCTTCGGCCGGTCCAGCGCCCCCTCCGCGGTCAGGACCGCCTCCCCGAAGGCCGCGACCACGGCCGCCAGCCCGGGCGTCCCGGGCTCGACGACCTCCCGCGCGATCCGGTCGGCATCCACGATGACCGCCCCGTACCCCGCCAGCAGCCGCGAGACCTCGCTCTTACCGGCACCGATTCCGCCCGTCAGGCCCACTTTCAGCATGCCCGCAGCCTAGACCCCGCCCCCGGCGCCCCCACAGCCCCCAGGTGTCAGTTCTCGCCCTCGCGCTCCGCGAGGAACCGCTCGAACTCGCGGCCGATCTCGTCCGCCGACGGGATCTCCGCGGGCTCGGCGATCATGTTCCCCCGGGTCTCGGCGCCCGCGGCCGCGTCGTACTGGTGCTCCAGCCCCTGCACGAGCGCGACCAGCTCCTCGTCGCCCTCGCGGATCTGCCGGTCGATCTCCGTCTGCGTGCGGTGCGCCTCGGTCCGCAGCGCGTGCGCCACGGCCGGCAACACCAGCCCGGTCGCCGCCGTGATCGCCTCCAGCACCGTCAGCGCGGCGTCCGGATACGGGGAGCGGGCGACGTAGTGCGGTACGTGCGCGGCGACACCCAGCACGTCGTGCCCGGCCTGGGCCAGCCGGAACTCCACCAGCGACTCCGCGCTGCCCGGCACCTGCGCCTCGTCGAAGGGGCTGCGGTGGCCCGGCATGAGGTCGGTCCGGTTGCCGTGCGGGGTGATGCCCACGGGACGGGTGTGCGGGACGCCCATCGGGATGCCGTGGAAGTTGACCGAGAGCCGGACCCCGAGACGTTCGACGATCTGCCGGACGGCGAGGGAGAAGCGCTCCCACTCCACGTCCGGCTCGGGGCCGGAGAGCAGCAGGAAGGGCGCTCCGGTGGCGTCCTGGACGAGCCGGACCTCCAGCCGGGGCTCCTCGAACTCCGTCCAGTGGTCGCGCTGGAAGGTCAGCAGCGGGCGGCGTGCCCGGTAGTCCACCAGCCGGTCCGCGTCGAAGCGCGCCACGACCTGGTGGGGCAGGGTGTCCAGGAGCCGCTCGACGATCTGCTCCCCGGCCTCACCCGCGTCGATGTACCCCTCGAAGTGGTACAGCATGACCAGCCCGGCCGAGTCCTGGGCGACCGCCAGGTCGGCCACCGCCAAGCCCTTGGCGTCCCATTCGTACAAACCCTGTGGATCAAGCACCGCCACCACTCCTCCTCGCCGCGTTCTCTGCCAAGAACGTCCAAGACCGCGCCACCATTCCCCAGTTGGTCGCATTCACGAGAACGCAACGGATCAAGGGGGAAACGCGGTAAGGCCCGCCCCCCTCAGGGGACGGGCCTTACCGTTCAGCTCAGTCGGCTCGGCTCACACCGGAGTGTGATGCGCGCTGCGATCAGCTCTGGCCGCCGGCCAGCTTCTCGCGGAGCGCCGCCAGGGCCTCGTCCGACGCCAGGGCGCCGGAGGTCTCGTCCGACTCCGAGGAGTACGAACCACCCGAGATGCCCGCGCCGGCACCGGCACCGGCGGCCGGGGCGGCAGCACCCTCGGCAGCGGCGGCCTCGTCGGCCTCGCGGCTCTTGATGACCTGCGCCTGGTGCTGCTCGAAGCGCTGCTGCGCCTCGGCGTACTGGGTCTCCCAGGCCTCGCGCTGCTTGTCGAAGCCCTCGAGCCAGTCGTTGGTCTCGGGGTCGAAGCCCTCGGGGTAGATGTAGTTGCCCTGGTCGTCGTAAGACGCGGCCATGCCGTACAGGGTCGGGTCGAACTCGACCGACGCCGGGTCGGCACCGAAGGACTCGTTGGCCTGCTTCAGCGACAGCGAGATCCGGCGACGCTCAAGGTCGATGTCGATGACCTTGACGAAGATCTCGTCGTTGACCTGGACGACCTGCTCCGGGATCTCCACGTGGCGCTCGGCCAGCTCGGAGATGTGGACCAGACCCTCGATGCCCTCGTCCACGCGGACGAACGCACCGAACGGAACCAGCTTGGTGACCTTACCCGGGACGACCTGACCGATCTGGTGGGTCCGGGCGAACTGCTGCCACGGGTCCTCCTGCGTCGCCTTCAGCGACAGGGAGACACGCTCGCGGTCCATGTCGACGTCGAGGACCTCGACGGTGACTTCCTGGCCGACCTCGACAACCTCGGACGGGTGGTCGATGTGCTTCCAGGACAGCTCGGAGACGTGGACGAGACCGTCGACGCCGCCCAGGTCCACGAAGGCACCGAAGTTGACGATCGAGGAAACGACGCCGGAGCGGACCTGACCCTTCTGCAGGGTGGTGAGGAACGTCTGGCGAACCTCGGACTGGGTCTGCTCGAGCCAGGCACGGCGGGACAGGACCACGTTGTTGCGGTTCTTGTCCAGCTCGATGATCTTCGCCTCGAGCTCCTTGCCCACGTAGGGCTGGAGGTCGCGGACGCGACGCATCTCGACGAGAGAGGCCGGCAGGAAGCCGCGGAGGCCGATGTCGAGGATGAGACCACCCTTGACGACCTCGATGACGGTACCGGTGACGATGCCGTCTTCTTCCTTGATCTTCTCGATGGTGCCCCAGGCACGCTCGTACTGAGCGCGCTTCTTCGAGAGGATCAGGCGGCCTTCCTTGTCCTCCTTCTGGAGAACCAGGGCCTCGATCTCGTCGCCGACCTTGACGACCTCGTTCGGGTCGACGTCGTGCTTGATCGAGAGCTCGCGGCTGGGGATGACGCCTTCGGTCTTGTAACCGATGTCGAGGAGAACCTCGTCCCGGTCAACCTTGACGATGACGCCGTCGACGATGTCGCCATCGTTGAAGTACTTGATCGTCTCGTCGATCGCCGCGAGGAACGCGTCCGCGTCGCCGATGTCGTTGACCGCAACCTGCGGAGTGGTGGCGGTGGTCTCGGTGCTGCTCGTCATGTGGGAAAGGGCTCCGGTTACGGACAGAAAGTCGTAGGTACTGCTACGCCGGGAGCCCTTATCGGCATCCACCGAAGACCGGACAGCCAAGGAGGCCCCCGATCCGCAGAAGAGCGGCGGGGCCTCGAAAACCGAGGGGACATCAACAGATGCAAGCGCAGCCTGCTAGGTCTGAGGAGCACAGGCTCGCAGCGCAACTTGTAGCATACGGGGGCGGCCGGACAGGGTCAATGCGCGAAGGCGGACACCCCCGGCGGATCGCCGTATAACCGGCACAATTCGTGGGCGGGGATGCCGTGATGGCGCTTCCCCGCTCCGTTCCGCAGACATTCGCAGACTACGACGACGGGCCCCATGAACCAAGAGGACTACGCCCCCGAAGACGCATCCGAGGCCGATTCCGCCTCCGGGGACGACGCCGAGGCCACCCGGCGTGACGCCGGCGAAGCGGAGAGCAGCCGGGCCAGCCGCGGCTGGTGGGACCGCAACGCCGACGAGTACCAGAGCGAGCACGGCGCCTTCCTCGGCGACGACCGCTTCGTGTGGGGGCCCGAGGGCCTGGACGAGGCGGACGCGGCCCTGCTCGGCCCCGCCGCCTCCCTCAAGGGCAAGGACGTCCTGGAGATCGGCGCCGGCGCCGCCCAGTGTGCGCGCTGGCTGGCCGCCCAGGGCGCCCGCCCGGTCGCCCTCGACCTCTCCCACCGCCAGCTCCAGCACGCCCTGCGCATCGGCGACGACGTACCCCTCGTCGAGGCCGACGCGGGACGGCTGCCCTTCCGCGACGCCTCCTTCGACCTGGCCTGCTCCGCCTACGGCGCCGTCCCCTTCGTCGCCGACCCGGTGAACGTGATGCGCGAGGTGCACCGCGTCCTGCGCCCCGGCGGCCGCTGGGTCTTCTCCGTCACCCACCCCATCCGCTGGGCCTTCCCCGACGAGCCCGGCCCCGAGGGGCTGTCCGTCGCCGCCTCCTACTTCGACCGCACCCCGTACGTCGAGCAGGACGAGGAGGGCCGCGCCGTGTACGTGGAGCACCACCGCACCCTCGGCGACCGGGTCCGCGACGTGGTGGCGGGCGGCTTCCGGCTCGTCGACCTCGTCGAGCCGGAGTGGCCCGAGTGGAACAGTCAGGAGTGGGGCGGCTGGTCCCCGCTGCGCGGCAACCTGATCCCGGGCACCGCGATCTTCGTGTGCGAGAGGGACTGACCCCGTTGACACGCTCTGGCACCCGGCTACGCCAGGCCGCCCTCGACGCCCTCCCCGTACGGGAGGCCGTGCCCGCCCTCGTCTCGGCGCTGGACGCCCACGGCACCGCCGTGCTCTGCGCCCCGCCGGGCACCGGCAAGACCACGCTGGTGCCGCTGGTGCTGGCCGGGCTGGTGGGCGGCGGGCCGCGGCGCCGGGTCGTGGTCGCCGAGCCGCGGCGGATCGCCGCCCGGGCGGCGGCGCGCCGCATGGCCTGGCTGCTGGGCGAGGCCGTCGGCGGCTCGGTGGGCTTCACGGTGCGCGGGGAGCGGGTCGTGGGCGCCGGGACCGTGGTGGAGGTGGTGACCACCGGTGTGCTGCTCCAGCGGCTGCAGCGGGACCAGGAGCTGGCCGGGGTGGACCTGGTGATCCTGGACGAGTGCCACGAACGGCACCTCGACGCCGATACGGTCGCCGCCTTCCTCCTGGACGTACGGGAAACCCTGCGCCCGGAGCTGCGGCTGGTGGCGGCTTCGGCGACGACCGACGCGGCCGGCTGGTCGCGGGTGCTGGGCGATGCGCCCGTGGTGGAGGCCGCGGGGGTCTCGTACCCGGTGGAGACGGTCTGGGCCCCGCCGGCCCGGCCGGTGCGGCCCCCGCACGGGATGCGGGTGGACCCGGCGCAGCTGACGCACGTGGCCTCGGTGGTGCGGCGAGCACTGGCGGAACGTTCCGGCGATGTCCTGTGCTTCCTGCCCGGCGTCGGCGAGATCGCCCGGGTGGCCGGGCAGCTGGGCGGGGTGGACGCGGAAGTCCTCCAGGTCCACGGCCGGGCCCCGGCGGCGGTACAGGACGCGGCGCTGACGGCTGCCGACCACCGCCGCGTGATCCTTTCCACGGCCGTGGCGGAGTCCAGCCTGACCGTGCCGGGCGTGCGCGTGGTGGTGGACTCCGGGCTGGCCCGCGAACCGCGGATGGACCATGCCCGGGGGCTGGGTGCGCTGGCGACCGTACGGGCGTCCCGCGCGGCCGGGCGCCAGCGGGCGGGCCGGGCCGGGCGTGAGGCGCCGGGCGCGGTGTACCGCTGCTGGACGGAGGCGGAGGACGCGCGTCTCCCCTCTTTCCCGGCGCCGGAGATCCGCATCGCGGACCTGGCGCAGTTCGCCCTGCAGGCCGCCTGCTGGGGCGACCCGGACGCGTCCGGGCTGGCGCTGCTTGATCCGCCGCCGGCCGGGGCGATGGCGGCCGCGCGGGAGGTGCTGACCGCGGTCGGGGCCGTCGACGGGGCGGGGCGGCCGACGCCGCGCGGCCTGCGCATGGCCCGGCTCGGGCTGCACCCGCGGCTGGCGCGGGCCCTGCTGGACGGGTCCGCCGCCGTCGGCTCCCGGCGGGCGGCGGAGGTGGTGGCGCTGCTGAGCGAGGAGCCGCCGCGGGAGTACGGGGACGACCTGGCCGGCGCGTGGCGTCAGGCCCGGCGGGGTGTCGATGGCTATGCGTCCCGGTGGCGTGCGGAAGCCCGTCGTCTGGAGCGCGCCATCGGGGACCCTGCGGGGCTCTCCCCCACCCCGCCCCTTCCCGAAACCGGGGGCGCTGCCCCCAGCCCCCCGTCCCGGGGCTCCGCCCCAGACCCCGCTGGGGCTCCGCCCCCGGACCCCCGCGCCTCAAACGCCGGCGGGGCTGGATCTGCCCCGCCGGCGGGATCTTCAGCCTCGCCGG
>NZ_JBHWUO010000035.1:0-86355 GCF_042736975.1 Streptomyces sp. NPDC059989 | reverse complement strand
GAGTACCCCACCGACGTCTACGTGCTCCCCAAGCACCTCGACGAGAAGGTGGCCCGCCTCCACCTCGACGCCCTCGGCGTCAAGCTCACCACCCTGCGCCCCGAGCAGGCCGACTACATCGGTGTGGACGTCAACGGCCCCTACAAGCCGGACCACTACCGCTACTGACCCGGCCGGCAGTACGGACCGAACCGTAGACCGATCGGATTTCGCCACCGGCTCTCGAGCATCGCTCGAGAGCCGGTGGAAACCCCATGGCCGGGTATCCCGGGGAATGCCACGATCGATTGTCCGTGCCGAGGGCGAGCAGTACTCCCACCACCGCAGATGAGGATGTCCCATGAACCCCAATCCGGCCGGTAGCCCCCAGCAGTACCCCGCCGGTGGCCCGAGTCCGTACGCGGCCCCGCCCGCCTATGCCCAGCCCCAGCCCGGTGGCTACGCCCAACCCCAGCCGGGTGCCTACGCCCAGCCCGGGGCGCCCGCGCCGGCGGCCGCCGAGCGCGGCAAGGTGGCCACCGTCCTCCTCGTGGTCTCGACGGTCCTCGTGGGCCTGATGGCGGGCCTCTTCTTCGCCTTCGACGTCTCGGTGATGCCGGGTCTGGCGGCGGGCGACGAGCGCACGTACGTCACCGCGATGCAGAACTTCAACTCCGCGATCGACGGCAACGGGCTCTTCGGCATGGCGTTCGTCCTCGCCCTGCTGGCGTCCGTGGCTTCGGCGATCGTCGAGTTCCGCAAGGGCCGCCGCGGGGTCGCCATCTGGGTCGGGGTGGCCGCCGTGGCCTACCTCGTCGTCCTGATGATCACCTTCTCCGTGAACATCCCGCTCAACAACGAACTGGCCGACGCGGGCGACGCGGCGAAGCTGACGGACTTCGACATCGTCGACAAGTTCAAGGGCGCCTGGGTCTCCACCAACATCGTCCGCACCCTGCTGTGCACCGTCGCCCTGACGGCCCTCTCCCGCGCCCTCGTCCTCTACGGCCGCGCCACCCGCTGAACGAGCCCGCCCCGAGACGAAGTCCCCCTGGCCGTCCCGGCAGGGGGACTTCGTACGTGGTCAGCCGGCCTGGCCGTGCAGGTACAGGGCCCAGGCCAGGAAGCCGACCGCGGCCGTGCACAGCAGCGTGCGCCAGACGTTGGCGCGGGTCCAGGGGCCCTCGAAGGCGCGGCGGACGGCGGCCGGGTCGCTGATGCGGGCGATCGGGCCGGCCTTCTCCAGGGCGTTGTTCAGGGGGATGTTCACCTTGTTGGTGAGGCCCATCGACAGGATGTAGCAGACCAGGGCCGCGATCAGCGGGGGCAGCACGTCACGGCCGTCGGCCGGCACGTGCAGGGCCAGCGCCAGCGCGGTGAAGAGGAACGCGCCGATGTAGCCGAGCACGAACCAGCCGTTGAGGATGGCCTTGTTGATGTGCTGCATCACCTCGATGACCGTACGGTCGTCGGTGCGCTTCAGACCCGGCATCACAGAGACGGAAAAGCCGTAGAACAGGCCGCTGACCAGACCCATCGTGACCGTGGCGGCGATGAGCGAGGCCAGTCGTGCGGTCTCCATCGTGTGTCCCCCTGCTCGTCCGTCCTCGGAGCTTCTCGGTCATCGATTCTTCGGGAACGGGTCATCGAATCGTCAAGTCATGGCGACTATACGGGCGGGGGTGCCCCGCGTCGCCCCGGATTCGAGTGGCTCTCCGGCGAGTCTTGAGCGGCGCGGAGGCGGGCCGGTGTCGCGTGCGGGCCTCCGCGTTTGGGAGCCTGTGCCCCGGAACCACACAGAGGGGAGTCACCGTGCTCAGGGCACTTGAAGGCGCATACGGAGACCGGGAGGACGCCGTCGGGATCGACGGGCGCACCGCCTCCTACGAGGAGCTGCTCGGCGCGGCCCGGGCGGTGGCCGCCGACGTCGCGGGACTCCCGGCCTTCGCGGTGACCGCCACGGCCTCCCTGGAGACCGTCGCCGCCGTGGTCGGCGGGCTGCTGGCCGGGGTGCCCTGCGTACCGCTGCCGCCCGACGCCGGCCCCGCCGAACGGGAGCACATCCTGCGCGACTCCGGCGCGCGGCTCGTCGAGGCGGACTTCGCGCGGCGCTCCGCCTGGACCGGCCCGGCCGCGGCGCCCGAGGACCCCGCGCTGATCCTGTACACCTCCGGGACCACGGGCGCGCCCAAGGGCGTGGTGCTCAGCGGGGCGGCGATCACCGCCGACCTGGACGCGCTCGCCGGGGCCTGGCAGTGGAGCGCCGAGGACACCCTGGTGCACGGGCTGCCGCTGTTCCACGTGCACGGGCTGGTGCTGGGCGTGCTCGGGGCCCTGCGCACCGGCAGCCGCCTCGTGCACACCGGGCGGCCGACGCCCGCGGCCTACGCCGCGGCCGGCGGCAGCCTCTACTTCGGGGTGCCGACCGTGTGGTCCCGTATCGCCGCCGAACCGCGGGCGGCGGCCGCGCTGTCCGGGGCCCGGCTGCTGGTGTCGGGCAGCGCGGCCCTGCCCGCGCCCGTCTTCCGGGACCTGGAGGGCCTGACCGGGCTGCGGCCCGTGGAGCGGTACGGCATGACGGAGTCGCTGATCACCATCAGCGGCCGGGCGGGCGGCGAGGTCCGCCCCGGTACGGTCGGCACCCCGCTCCCCGGCATCCGCACCCGCATCGCGGCCGAGCCGGGCGCCGAGATCGGGGAACTGCAGCTCACCGGCCCCACGTTGTTCTCCGGGTACCTGGGGCGGCCGGAGGCCACCGCGGCCGCGTACACCGAGGACGGCTGGTTCCGTACGGGCGACATCGCGGCCGTCGACGAGGCGGACGGCGTCCACCGGATCGTGGGCCGCGCCTCCATCGACATGATCAAGTCCGGCGGCTACCGGATCGGCGCGGGCGAGATCGAGAACGCGCTGCTCGACCACCCCAAGGTGAGCGAGGCCGCGGTCGTCGGCGTCCCGGACGTGGACCTCGGGCAGCGGATCGTCGCCTTCGTCGTCGCCGAGGGCGTCACGGGCGCCGAGCTCACCGACTTCGTGGCCTCGCACCTGTCCGTGCACAAGCGGCCGCGCGAGGTCCGCTTCGTCGCGGCCGTGCCGCGCAACGCCATGGGGAAGCCGCAGAAGAAGCTGCTGCTGACGGAGGAGGGGTACGAGGAGCGGGGCTGACGGGAGCCGCCGGATCCCCTCCTCCGTCGGAGCCCCTGCCGCCGCGGGTCGACGGGGCCGTCCGCCCGCGCCCGTCCGCGCCCGTCAGCGCCCGTCGCGGACCAGGTGCCGGGCCAGTACCTCCAGGGCCTCGGCCACCTCGGGCAGGTGCTGTGCCTCCGCCTCGCCGAGGACCCGGGCGAGGGCCGCCTCGACCTTGGAGGAGCCGGCGGCCCGTACGGCGGCCACGCGCGCGGAGACCCCGGGGGCCTGCCGGACCAGCGTGCGGCGGCGGTCGGCGGGGTCGGGCGCCGTCTCCACGGACCCGGCCTCCTTCAGGCGGGCGACGGCGCCCGAGACCTGACTCTGCGGCAGGCCCGTGCGCTGGGCCGTCTCGCCCACGGTGGTGTCCGGGTGCGCGGCGATGTCGCCCGCCACGATGACCACGGCGCGGGTGCTGCCGGCGTACTGGCCGGAGCCGCCCGGGGGTTCGGGCAGGGCTTCTTCGCCGAGCTTCATCAGGGCCCGGCCCAGCAGGAACAGTTCGATGCCATCCACCCGGACACGGTACATCAGGACAGATGCATCTCCGGAGATACATCACTCTTGATGTATCTGTTTCGATGGATTAGGCTGGTCGCAGAGCAGCGGACGAAGGGTCCGCGCCGACCGCACGGAGCTGTACGAAGGAGTCGTCATGCCCAGCCTCACCGTTCCCGGAGCCACGCTGCACTACGAACTCCAGGGCGCCGGCCCGCTGCTGTTCATCGCTCAGAGCGGCGAGGGCGACGCGGACCGCACCGTGGACCTCGTCCCGCACCTCACCGACGACTACACCGTCCTGACCTACGACCGGCGCGGGCTCTCGCGCAGCCGGGCGGCGGAGGCCGGGCGGACCACGGCGCTCGCCGAGCACGCCGAGGACGCGCACCACTTGCTGGCCGCCGTCGCCGACGGGCCGGCCCTGATGCTCGGCTGCAGCCTGGGCGCGGTCATAGGCCTCCACCTGGCCACCCGGCATCCGGAGCAGGTCGCCGTGCTGGTCGCCCACGAGCCGGTCGCCCCGAGGCTGCTGTCCGCGGCGGTCCGCGCCCACCACGAGGCGGAGCTCGCCGGCCTCCAGGACACCTACCGGACGGGCGGACTGGACGCCGCCTTCCCGGAGATGGCCCGGGTGCTCGGCATAGACCTCTCCCGGCGGGACGTGGAGCCCGGCCTCACCCCGCAGCCCCTGGACGACCGGCGGCGGGCCAACTTCGACTACTTCATCGCGCACGACTTCTCGGCGATGATCCAGGACACCCTCGACCCGGCCGAGCTCACCCGCACCGCGACCAGGATCGTCCCGGCCGTGGGCGAGGCCACCCCGCCGAGCGTCTTCGACCACCGGTGTGCCGTCGCTCTGGCGGACCTGCTGGACACCCCGATACGGACGTTCCCGGGCGGGCACAACGGCAACACCACCCACCCGAAGGCCTATGCGGCCACCCTGCGGGCGGTGTTGGCGGAGGCGGCCACCGCACTCGCGAAGGCTTCCGCGTAGCGGCCCGACCCCATCAGGGCGATCTCCTCGTCCACGGCGGCGAGTTCGTCCGGACGGTCCATGAGGGCGAGCTGGTGGCGGTAGCCGGCCAGCGCGAGGTAGAGGAGCTCCTCCCGTTCGGGCTCCATCGCGCACATGCGGCGCGCGGCGTCCACGCCCTCGGCCCGCAGGGCCAGGGCTATGGCGGGCTGGTGGGCGAACTCCTGGCTGTAGGGGTACAGCGCCCTCGACAGCAGGGGCAGGTATACGAGCGGGCTCACCTGGACGAGAACGCGGTAGGCGGCGACCCGCTGCCGGACCGGCAGCGACTCCGATCCGAGGAGGGCCACCCGGGCTCGGAGTACCGCGTCGTGATTGATGTTCGCCGTGTGATTCATGACGCTGATTCTGAAAGCCGCACAGGTACCCAAACAAGGGCATTCGCCTGTGCCGTTCGTCCTACGAAAACACCCTCTGACCTGTCATGATGGTTACGTCATCACCCTTGGAGGGTCAGGCGGAGACGCCGCTGTCCACGGCGGCGGTGTTCCCGAAGACCTTCACGGCCTGGTAGTAGGTCCAGGCGGCCGAGTCGCACGAGGTCTTCTTCACGCCCGAGTAGGCGGAGCACACGCGCTTGAGGTCGGAGTAGAAGGCGTCGTCGAGCCGCGGCTTGTTCGTGCTGAACGTGCCGGCCGCCTTGTAGTTGCGGTAGCCGAAGTCGTGCCGGGCGCAGGCCGTCTGGAACGGGAAGCCGAACGGGTTGTCCGGAGAGGTCGTGCAGTAGTCGGTCGACCAGTCGAAGCCGTACGCCGACCAGTCGCCCTGGTTGCCGCGCGCCGACACCCAGGCGTCGTAGCTGGCCGCACTGGTCTGCGTCCAACTGCTCAGTACCTGGGACTTGTCGGCCGGGGCGGCCATGGCCGGGGTTGCCAGGGCGACGAGCGCGGCGGCGGAAGCGGCGATGACGGTGGCGAGACGACGGCGCATCAGATGTTCTCCCACGAGAGGGGCGCCGGGATCTTCCCGGCGCGGACGTCCCTCAGAGTGGGAGGGGGAGATATCGCGGAACTCCGCTGCGCCTATACGGGGCTGCTTCCGTCTGCGGGTAAGGCATTCGTATAGACCCCGCTCCTAGCGTCGGACCGGCCAGCACGACAGCACCACCCCCGCGGTGCGGCACGGAATCCGGACGACCATCGGAGCGAGCGATGACCGACGCACTTCTGCGAGCCGTGGAAGGAGCAGTCTCCAGCCCCTGGGTCTACCTGCTGCTCTTCGCCATCGCGGCCCTCGACGGCTTCTTCCCCGTGGTACCCAGCGAGACCCTCGTGATCACCCTGGGCGTGTTCGCCGCGAACGGTGACCCGAACCTGCTCCTCGTCATCGCCGTGGCCGCCGCCGGCGCGTTCGTCGGCGACCACGTCTCCTACTTCATCGGCCGCAGGTCCGGCCACCGCATCATCGGGCGGATGAAACCGGGCAGTCGGAGCCGCAAGGCCTACGACTGGGTCGGCCAGGCGCTCGCCGAGCGCGGCGGACTCGTCCTGGTCGTCGCCCGCTACATCCCCGGCGGCCGTACCGCCGCCACCCTCACCACCGGCGCCACCGGCTTCCCCCGCCGCTCCTTCACCCGCTTCGACGCCCTCGCCGCCGGCAGCTGGGCGATCTACTCCGCCTGCATCGGCTACCTCGGCGGCGCCGCGTTCGAACACGACCCGCTGCGCGGCCTGATGACCGGTCTCGGCCTGGCCTTCACCATCACCATCGCCGTGGAGGTGGTCCGCTGGCTGCGCCACCGCCGCGCCGCCCGCAGCCGACAGTCCCTGACCGTCGCCGGGTCGGTTCCCGACCCGGCGGCCCGAGAGCCGGAGTCGATGGCAACCGGGTCGTTCCCCCGCCCCTGATCACCATGGCTCCGCCTACCGAGGCCCGCCGCCGGCTCTGCCGGCGGCGGGCCTCGGTGTGTCGACGGCTGCCTATCCGCGATCGGGCGTTTCGGCTTTCGTGTGGAGGATCTCGCGGGCCTGCTCCGCGGCGCGGGTGATGGCCTCGGAGACGAAGTCGAGGAAGCGGGCGACGTTCTCCAGGCGGACGGCGGCCGGGGTGTCGGGGCCGAGCACGCCGACGCCCTGCCGTGCGATCTCGACGATCTGGGCGGTGGACTGGGCACTGGCCATCATCGACTGGTACCAGATGTCGTCGTCGACGACGTACCGCTCGCGGCGGCCTTCGTCGCGTTCCCGGCGGACGAGGCCCTGACTGTCGAGGAACGCGATCGACTTGGAGATGGACGCCGGGCTGACCTGGAGGTGCTGGACGAGTTCGGCCGCGGTGAGGCTGCCGGAGTCGGCGACGGTGAGGGCGGACATCACCCGGGCCGTCATCTGGGGCATGCCCGAGGCCATCATGACGGTGGTGAACGTCTCCTCGTACGCGCGCACGGCCTCGGCGTCGCGCCCGTGGGGCTGCGGGCGCGCCTCCGCCCCCCGGGGCGCGGCCTGCCGGCGCCGGTGGGTGCGTTGTTCGGTGGCGCGCTGGGCCAGGTCGGCGCGGTAGCCGGTGGGGCCGCCGTTGCGCATCACCTCACGCGTGATCGTCGAGGTCGGACGATCGAGGCGTCTGGCGATCTCCGCGTAGGCGAGGCCGTCGGCCAGCCCCCGCGCGATCTGCTGGCGTTCCTGCTCGGTGAGCCTGCCTCCCGGCATTGCGGTCTCCTTCGTTCTGCTTGATGCCCCCACTATAGCGTTCACCTTCAATCTATTGCAACGTTCGGGCGGTCTTCGTTGCGTTAATCTTGAGCACCACTGCAACGATTTCTAGGCTTTGACCTGCAGTGATGTTGATTCATCGCAACGATTCTGTTGTCGGATCCTGGAATGCAACGTAGCGTTTCTCTCATCAGAAACAGCGAGTCGAAGGAAAAGACCATGCAGAAGTTCGACACCACCGCCCCGATCTCCGCCGTCCTGGACATCCCCGCCGGACTCATCCGGTTCATCGCCGCCGACCGCGCCGACACCACGGTCGAGGTCCGGCCCGCGAACGCTTCGAGCGGCCGGGACGTGACGGCGGCCGAGCAGACCACGGTCGAGTACGCCGATGGGGTGCTGCGGATCGCGGCCGCGCCGGCGAAGAACCGGATCCTGGGCAACTCCGGCTTCGTGGAGGTGACGGTCCAGCTGCCGGCCGGCTCCCGTGTCGAGGCGAAGGCCGCGAGCGCCGAGCTTCGGGGTGTCGGGCGCCTCGGCGATGTCACCTTCGAGGCCGCGCAGGGCACGGTCAAGCTCGACGAGACCGGGAGTGCCCGCCTCACCCTCCAGGCCGGTGACGTTGCGGTCGGCCGTCTGGGCGGCCCGGCGGAGATCAGCACGCAGAAGGGCAACCTCCAGATCACCGAGGCCATGGGCGGCACGGTGAGCCTGCGCACCGAGTACGGGGAGATCGCGGTCGGCGCCGCCCGCGGCGTCTCCGCCTCCCTCGACGCCGGCACCGCCTACGGCCGGGTCCTCAACACCCTCACCAACACCGACGGCGCCACCGCCGGCCTGAACATCCACGCCACCACCGCCTACGGCAACGTCACCGCCCGCAGCCTCTGACCCGGAACCGTGCGGACCGCCCCGCTCGCCCCTCGAACACCTATAGGGGCGAGATAGGCGGCACCGAAATCCTCCGCTCGGAGCGTCGCGCCGTCCGGGCCGCGCGCCCGCTGTGGTCCGCACTGGTACACCGTTCTGGGAGCGTGAGTCGGTTGGCACTTTCCGAGGTTCGTAACGACATCTGCCTGCCCGTCACCGCCGCCCAACTCGGCGTGTGGGTGGCGCAGCGGCTCGAACCGGAGAGCCCGCTCTACCAGTGCGCCGTCCACTTCGACTCCGCCCCCCTCGACATCGAGGTGCTGCGCAGAGCCGTCGTACGGGCGGTGGCCGAGACCGACACCCTGCGGTCCCGGTTCGGCGACGACGGAGAGGTCTTCCAGGTCGTCCGGGCCGAAGTGGACGACACGGTGGACGTGGTGGACCTGCGCGCGGAAGAGGACCCGGAGGCCGCCGCGCGCGCCTGGATGGACCGCGACCTGGCGTCCGTACCGGACCTCGGCGGCGACACCCTCTTCCGGCACGCCCTGCTGATCGTCGCCGACGACCGGCACTTCCTGTACCTGCGCTACCACCACATCGTGCTGGACGGCTTCGGCCAGACCCGCTACCTGGACCGGCTCGCCCGGATCTACACCGCGCTGCTCGCGGGCGAGGAGCCGGCGCCGGCCCGCCGGCACGGGCTCGGCGAACTCGTCGCCGAGGAGAGCGCCTACCGCGAATCCGCCCACCACGAGAGCGACCTGAACTTCCTGCTGGAGCGCCTCGCCGGCGTCGAGGAGCGCCAGTCCCTCGCCGACCGCGTGGCCGGCCCGGCCCCCCGCGCCCTGCGCCTGCACGTCGACCTCTCGCAGGAGCTGACCTCCGCGCTCACCGCCGCCGGGCACTGGCCCGCCGTGATCACCGCCGCCACCGCCGTCTACCACCACCGGTTGCTGTCCGTCGAGGACGTCGTCCTGGGCGTGCCCCTGGCCGCCCGCCGCACCCCGGCCGCGCTGGCCACCCCCTCGATGCTCGCGAACGACCTGCCGCTGCGGCTGACCGTCACCCCCGACACCACCTTCGCCGAGCTGGTCGACCGGACCCGCGCCGAACTGGGCGCCATGCTGCGCGTGCAGCGCTTCCGCCGCGAGGAGCTGCACCAGGCCCGCGACCTCACCGGCACCGACGGCGGCATGTTCGGCACCGCCGTCAACGCCATGTCCTTCGACACCAAGGCCAGCTTCGGCGACGTCGTCGCCATCGCCCGCCAGCTGTCCAACGGACCCGTGGCCGACCTGGCGCTCGCCACGCACGGCAACCCCGCCGACGGCACCGTCCGACTGGAGTTCGCCGCCAACCCCGAGCTGTACTCCGAGGACGCGCTCCG
This sequence comes from Streptomyces sp. NPDC059989, assembly GCF_042736975.1. Taxonomy (NCBI): domain Bacteria; kingdom Bacillati; phylum Actinomycetota; class Actinomycetes; order Kitasatosporales; family Streptomycetaceae; genus Streptomyces; species Streptomyces sp. NPDC059989. Next base: position 76,742 of record NZ_JBHWUO010000035.1, on the reverse strand, counting down.
CGCCCACCAGGAGCGCTTCCTGACCCTGCTCGGCTCGCTCACCGCCGACCCCGACGCCCCGGTCGCGCGGGCCGAGCTGTTCACCGAAGAGACCGCCGACCGGCTGCTGCACGGCCCCAACGACACCGCCGGCGAGGTTCCCGGCCGCCTCGTCGAACTGTTCGAGCGGCAGGCCGCGGCGACCCCCGACGCCGTCGCGCTGCGCGCCGACGAGACGCTGACCTACGCCGAGCTGGACGCCCGCGCCAACCGGCTCGCCCGCCTGCTGGCCGAGCGCGGCATCGGCCCCGAGCGGCTGGTCGGGGTGGCCCTGCCCCGTACCGCCGCCCTCGTCGTCACCCTGCTCGCCGTGCTCAAGACCGGCGGCGCCTACCTGCCGATCGACCCCGAACACCCCGCCGATCGCACGGCGATGATCCTCGAGGACGCCCGGCCCGGGCTGCTCGTCACGACCACCGGTTGGCCCGCGCCGCCCGAGGTGCCCGTGCTCCGCCTCGACACGGTCGACTGGGCCGCCGGGGACGCGAGCCCGCTCGACCGCCCCCAGAACGGCAGCTCCACCGCCTACGTCATCTACACCTCCGGCTCCACCGGCCGTCCCAAGGGCGTCATCCTGGAACGGGCCGCCATGGACAACTTCCTGGAGGCGATGGCCCGGGCCGTGCCGGTCGGCCCCGAGGACCGGCTGCTCGCCGTCACCACGGTGAGCTTCGACATCGCCGTGCTGGAGATCTTCCAGCCGCTGCTCGCCGGCGCGCGGGTGGTGCTCGCGAGCCGGGAGGAGGTGCTCGACCCCGACGCCCTGCGGGCCGTCGTCGAGCGCGAGCGGATCACCGTCGTCCAGGCCACCCCCAGCCTGTGGCAGGCGCTCGTGGAGACCCGCCCCGAGGTCTTCGCCGGGGTGCGGATCCTGACCGGCGGCGAGGCCCTGCCGCAGTCCCTGGCCGGCGTCCTGGCCGAACACGCCGCGTCCGTCACCAACATGTACGGCCCCACCGAGACCACCGTCTGGTCGATGACCGCGCCGGTGGACGGCGGACCCGTCTCGCTGGGCGCCCCCATCCTCAACACCCAGGTGTACGTGCTCGACGGCGCGCTGCGCCCGGTACCGGCCGGGTACAGCGGCGAGCTGTACATCGCCGGCGACGGCGTGGCCCGCGGCTACCGGGGCCGGCCCGGGCTGACCGCCGAGCGGTTCGTGGCCAACCCGTACGGACCGGGCCGCTTCTACCGGACCGGCGACCTGGTCCGCGTCGAGGAGGACGGCTCCCTCAGCTTCCTGTCCCGCCTGGACCACCAGGTCAAGGTGCGCGGCTTCCGCATCGAACTCGGCGACATCGAGGCCGCGCTGCTCTCCCACCCGCCGGTCGAGCGGGCCGCCGTGCTGATGCGCGAGGACCGCCCGGGCGACAAGCGGCTGGTGGCCTACGTGGTCTCCCCCGAGGGCGACTCGCCGAGCCTGCGCGCCCACCTGGCCGAAACGCTGCCCGAGTACATGGTGCCCGGGGCCGTGGTCGTCCTGGACGCGCTGCCGCTGACCCCCAACGGCAAGCTCGACCGGCGCGCCCTGCCCGCGCCCGTGCGGGTCACCCTGCCCGACGGGCGGGCCCCGCGCACCCCACTGGAGGAGCGGCTGTGCGGCTTCTACGCGGAGGTGCTCGGCCTGGACGCCGTCACCGTCGACGACGACTTCTTCACCCTCGGCGGCACCTCGCTCTCGGCCACCCGGGTCGTCGCGCGCGCCGCCCGCGAGGGGCTCACCGTGCCGATCCGCGACCTCTTCCGGATGCGCACCGTCGCCCGCCTCGCCCCCTTCTGCGGCGTCGGCGACCCGGCCGACGCGGCCGCGCCGGCGGCCCCGCTGCCCGACCCGCTGCCGGCCGCCGAGCTCGCCGCGCTGCTCGCCGACCCCGCGGTCGAGGAAGTGCTGCCGCTCACGCCGCTCCAGGAAGGGCTGGTGGTGCACAGCGCCACGGCCGGCCGCGACGGCGACGTCTACACCGTCCACGTCGGCCTCGACCTCGGCGGCGAGGTGGACGCCGACCGGCTGCGCGCCGCCCTCGACACCGTCCTCGCCCGCCACCCCGTACTGCGCTCCGGGATCGCCCACGAGGAGGTCAGCCGGCCGGTCCTCGTCGTACGCCGGCAGGTCGAGGTGCCGTGGCGCGTCCACGACCTGCGCGGACGCGCGGACGACCTCGACGCCGTGCTGCGCGCCGAGGCCCGGGCCCCCTTCGACCTCGCCGCCGCCCCGCTGCTGCGCGCCGCGCTGCTGCGCCTGGACGACGGACACCGCCTCGTGGTGACCTGCCACCACCTCGTCCTCGACGGCTGGTCGGTGCCGATCGTGCTCGGCGAGACCCTGCGCGCCTACCGCGGCGGGCCCGTGGGCCCCGAGCCCCGGCCCTACCGCGACCACCTCGGCTGGCTGGCCGGCCGCGACCACGAGGCCTCCGCCACCGCCTGGGGCGAGGCCCTGGCCGGGGTCCGACCGACCCTGATCGGCGCCCCGGAGCCCGCGTCCGCCGCCGCCGCGGGCGCCGCGGCCGCCGTGCGGATCGAACGCTCGCTGGACGCCGACACCACCCGGAGCGTGGAGCGCGCGGCCCGCGAGCTGGGCGTCACCACCAACAGCCTGGTGCAGGCCGCCTGGTCGGTCGCGCTGCGCGAGCTGACCGGCCGCGACGACGTGGTCTTCGGCATCACCGTGGCGGGCCGCCCCGCCGAGGTGCCCGGCGTGGCCGAGATGGCCGGACTCTTCGTCAACACCGTGCCGCTGCGGGCCCGGCCGGCCGCCGGCCGCACCCTGGCCGAGCTCGCCCGCGCCATCCAGGACGGCCAGGCCGACCTCCTCGCCCACCAGTACCTTCCGCTCGTCGAGATCCAGCGTGCGGCGGGGGTCGCCGGCCTCTTCGACACCCTCGTCGCCTTCCAGAACTACCCCGTGGACCGGGCCGCGATCGAGAGCGTGGCCCGCGAGAGCGGGCTCGTGGTCGGCGCCGCCGACGTCGTCGACGCGACCCACTACCCGCTCACCCTCACCGCCGTCCCCGGCGAGCGGCTGACCGCCCGACTCGCCTGCCGGCCCCACCTCTTCGACCCGGCCGCGGCCGAGGCGCTGCTGGACCGGTTCACCGCGACGCTCACCCGGCTGGCGAGCGCCCCCGGCACCCCGGTCGGCGACCTCGTGCCCGACCGCGGGCCGGTCGTCGGCGAGGACCGCCGCGACCTGCTCGAACTGCGCGGCTTCCGGTTCGACCCGGCCGAGGTCGAGGCCGTCCTGGCGGCCCAACCCGACGTGGTCCGCGCCGTCGTGACCGTACGCGAGGACACCCCGGGCGAGCGCCGTCTCGTCGGCTACGTGGTGCCCCGCCGGGGCGCCGCCGTGGAGCCGGCGGCCCTGCGGGACGCCGTGGCGGACGCGCTGGCGGACTACATGGTCCCCTCCGTGCTGGTCACCCTGGACACCCTGCCGACGGCCCCCGGCGGCGGCATCGACCGGCGGGCCCTGCCCGTCCCGGTGATCGCCGGCGCTTCCGTCCGGGGCCCGCAGACGCCGACGCAGGAACTCCTGTGCGCGCTCTGGGCCGAGGTGCTCGGCGTCGACACGGTCGGCGTCGACGAGGACTTCTTCGCCCTCGGCGGCGACAGCGTCCTCGGCTTCCGGCTGCTGGGCCGGGCCCGGAGCAGGGGTGTCTCCTTCGGCTTCCGCGACCTGTTCGAGCGGCGCACCGTCGCCGCCCTGGCCGAGGTGTGCGTGGCCCACGAGCGGCCGCAGGCCCGGGGGATCACCCTGCCCGTGTCCGCCGAGGAGGCCGGGCGACTGGCCGCCGAGCCCGGCGTCGAGGTGGTGCTGCCCCTCGCCCCCAACCAGGAGGGCCTGCTCTTCCACCACGCCTTCGACGACACCGACAACGACCCGTACACCCTCCAGGTGGTCCTCGACTTCGCCGAGCCGGTGGACGTCGAGCGCCTCGGCGGGGCCCTGGACCGGCTGCTGCGCCGGCACGAGGCGCTGCGCGCCGGCTTCCGCACCACCGAGGACCAGCGGTCGGTGCAGGTCGTGCACGAGGGGCCGACCGTCCCGGTCCGGGAGGTGACCGTCGCCGACGCCGCCGCCTTCGCCGCGCTCCTCGACGAGGACAAGGCCACCCGCTTCGACCTGACCAGCCCCCCGCTCGTGCGGGCGGCGGCCGTGCGCCGCGCGGACGGCACCGGCTCCCTGGTCCTGACGCTGCACCACATCGTGGTGGACGGCTGGTCGCTGCCGATCGTCGGCCGGGACCTCTTCGCGGAGTACGCGGCCGGCGCCGCCGACCCGGGCGCCACCCCGCCCGCCGAGGGCACGGCCCGCTACCGCGACCACCTCGCCTGGCTCGGCGGCACCGACACCGAGGCCTCGCTGGACGTGTGGCGGGCCGCGCTCGCCGAAGTGACCGAGCCCTCCCGGGTCGCCGGGGAACGCGACGACCACGTGCGGGAGCCCGTCCGCCGGGACCACGCGCTGACCCGCGAGGAGACCGCGGCCCTGGCCGCCACCGCCCGGGAGCGCGGCGTCACCGTCAACACCCTGGTGCAGGCCGCCTGGGCGATCGTGCTGCGCGGCCTGACCGGCCGCGACGAGGCCCTGTTCGGCGTCACCGTGGCGGGCCGCCCCGCCGATCTGCCCGGCGCCGACGAACTGGTCGGCCTCTTCATCAACACCGTGCCGCTGGCGGTCCGGCTCGACCCCCGCGAGAGCCTCGGCGACCTCGCCGTCCGGCTCGGCCGCGAGCAGTCCGTACTCCTGGACCACCAGCACGTCGCCCTCGGCGACATCCAGCGCGCCCTGGGCCTGGGCGAGCTCTTCGACACCTCGCTCAGCTTCGAGAACTACCCCCTGGACCGGGAGGCCATCGCCGCCTCCGCGGCCGCCGCCGGACTGGAGCTGACCGACGCCCGGGTTCGCGACGGCAGCCACTTCGCCCTCAACATCGTCGTCGAACCCGGCGAGGAGATGCTGCTGAGGGTGCGCCACCAGCCCCACCTGGTGGACGAGGAGACCGCGCGGACCGCGGCCGCGGAACTGCTCGCGACCCTGCGCGCGTTCGCCGCCGCGCCCGGCACCCCGCTCGGCCGCTCGGCCGGGGCCGGGGCCGCCGAGCGCCGCGCGGCGCTGCTGGACTGGAACCCGCCGTTCCGCGACCCGGCGGCGTCCGCCACCCTGCCCGGGCTGTTCGCCGAGCAGGTGGCCCGCACCCCGGATGCGCCTGCCGTGCTCGCCGGCGGTGAGCGGCTGACCTACCGGCAGCTCGACCGCCGCTCCAACGCCGTGGCGGCCGAGCTGATCGCCCGCGGGGCCGGCCCGGGCCGGCTGGTCGCGGTGATGCTGCCGCGCTCGGTGGACCTGCCGGTCGCACTGCTCGGCGTGCTCAAGTCCGGCGCCGCCTACGTTCCGGTGGACCCCGCCTACCCGGCGGAGCGGATCGCCGTGATCCTCGCCGACAGCGACCCGGCCCTGGTCGTCGCGGCCGACGCGGACCTGGCGCCGGCCGGCCTGGAGGTGCTGCGCCCCAGCACCGCCGAGGCCGACGCGGTCGGCCGGGCGCCCCGCCCCGAGGACGCCGCCTACGTGATCTTCACCTCCGGCTCCACCGGCCGGCCCAAGGGCGTGGTCGTGGAACACCGGGCACTCGGCGCCTACCTGAGCCGGGCCCGCGCGGCCTACCCGGACGCGGCCGGCCTCGCCCTCGCCCACACCTCGGTCTCCTTCGACCTCACCGTCACCTGCCTGCACACGCCGCTCGTCGCGGGCGGCTGCGTGCACCTGGCCGAACTCCCGGACGCGGTCGGGGCCGAGCGCCCGAGCTTCCTCAAGGGCACGCCCAGCCACCTGCGCCTGCTCGACACGCTGCCCGAGGAGATGTCCCCGTACGGGACCCTGGTGCTCGGCGGCGAGGCCCTGCGCGGCGAGATGCTCGCCGGCTGGCGGGCAGCGCACCCCGACGCGACCGTGATCAACGCGTACGGTCCGACCGAGGCCACCGTCAACGTCATGGAGTTCCGGATCGCGCCCGGCGAGCCGCTCGCCGACGGCCCGGTCCCGATCGGCCGGCCCTTCCCGTACGCCCGGGTGTACGTCCTCGACACCGGCCTGCGGCCGGTGCGGCCCGGCGCCCGCGGCGAGCTGTACCTCGCCGGCGAGGGCCTGGCCCGCGGCTACCTCGGCCTGCCCGGCCAGAGCTCCCACCGGTTCGTGGCCGACCCGTACGGCCGCCCCGGCGCCCGCATGTACCGCACCGGCGACCTGGCGCGCCAGCGCCCGGACGGCGCCGTCGAATACCTCGGCCGGATCGACGACCAGGTCAAGGTGCGCGGCTTCCGGATCGAGCTCGGCGAGGTCGAGGCGGCGGCCGAGACCGTGCCCGGGGTCCGGCGCGCCGCGGCGGCCGTCCGCGGCACCGCCGGCGAACCCCGCCTCGTCGGCTACCTGGTGGCGCCCGAGGGCGTGGACACCGCCGTCGTCGAGGCGCGGATGCGCGAGGCACTGCCGGAGTACATGGTGCCCGCCGCCTTCGTCGTGCTCGACGCGCTGCCGCTGACCCCGAACGGCAAGGTGGACCGGGCGGCCCTGCCCGAGCCCGCCCTCGCCGCCGGCACCGCGACCCGTACCGCCTCCGGCGCGCTGGAGGAGCGGGTGCTGGGGCTGTTCCGGCAGGTGCTGGGCCGCGAGGACGTGGGAGTCGAAGACGATTTCTTCGGCCTGGGTGGCGACAGCATCATGTCGATCCAGTTGGTCGGGCGGGGTCGGGTCGCGGGTCTGCGGTTCACGGCCCGGCACGTCTTCGAACACCGCACGGCGGCCCGGCTGGCCGCCGCCCTGGCGGCGGAGACCGAACCGGCCACGGCCCCCGCGGCCGAGCCGGGTCCGGACCACGCGCCGCTCCTGCCGCTGATGCGCCGCCTGGTGACGCGCGGCGGCCGGTTCGCCCAGTACCACCAGTCGGTCACCCTGACCCTGCCCCCGACCACCCGGGAGCACCTGGCGGCGGCCCTCGGAGCCGTCCTGGAGCGGCACGAGACCCTGCGGATGAGCGTCGCGGACGCGGACGGCCTCACCATCACGCCGGTGGGCCCGGCCGGACCCGCGGCCCTGGCCGACTCCCTGCTCACCCGGATCGACGCCCCCGCCGACACTTCCGACGAGGAGCTCACCGCCCTCGTCGCCGAGCACACCGGCGCCGCCCGCGACGGCCTCGACCCGACCGCCGGGCGGATGCTGCGCGCCGTCTGGTTCGACCGCGGCCCCGAGAACCCCGGCCGGCTCCTGCTCGTCGTCCACCACCTGGCCGTGGACGGGGTGTCGTGGCGGATCATCGTGCCCGACCTCGCCGAGGCCTGGGAGGCGGCCACCGCCGGCCGCAGCCCCGAACTGCCCCCGGCGGGCACCTCGTTCGCCCACTGGGCCCGCGCGTTCACCGCGCTGCCCACCGACGACGCCGACCGGTGGCGCGAGCTGCTCGCGGCGGGCGACCCGCTGATCGGGCCGCGCCTCCTCGACCCCGCCCTCGACCTGCGCGGCGACGCCGGACGGCTGACCCTGCGGCTGCCCGCCGACGTGACCGGCGCGGTGCTCGCGGCCCTGCCCGCGGCCTTCCACGCCGGCCCCGACGACGTGCTGCTGACCGCGCTCGCCGCCGCCGTCCCGTTGTGGCGCGGCGACCGGGCCGACCTGCTGGTGGACGTCGAGAGCCACGGCCGCCACGAGGACCTGGTCCCCGGCGCCGACCTCTCCCGCACCGTCGGCTGGTTCACCGTCGCCCACCCCGTCCGCCTCGACACCGGGGCGGACGGCCCCCGCGCCGTCCTCGACGGCACGGACGCCGCCGGGGACGCCCTGCGCGCCGTCAAGGAACGGCTGCGCGCCACCCCCCGTCAGGGCATCGGCCACGGCCTCGCCCGCTTCACCGACCCGCGGACCGCACCGCTCTTCGCGGAGCTGCCCGAGGCGCAGATCGGCTTCAACTACCTGGGCCGGGTGAGCCTGGCCGGCGCGCTCGCCCCCGGCTGGGAACTGGCCGCGGTCGGCGCCGACGACGCCCCCGAAGTGCCGCTCTCGCACGTCGTGGAGGTCAACGCGGCCGCCCACGAGGGCCCCGACGGCCCCGAGCTCGTCGCCACCTGGACCTGGGCCCGCGCCCTCGTCGACGACGCCGAGGCGGCCCGGCTCGCCGAGCTGTGGTTCACCGCGCTGCGCGGCCTCGCCGGCCACGGCGCCCGCCCCGGCGCCGGCGGACACACCCCGTCCGACCTGCTCGTGGAGCTGCGGCAGACGGAGATCCGCGAACTGGAGGCGGACCCGGACGTGGCGGAGCTGCTGCCGCTCGCCCCGCTCCAGGAGGGCCTGCTCTTCCACCACCAGTACGGCGACGGCGCCGACGACCCGTACGTCTCCCAGCTCCGCGTCGGATTGAACGGCCCCCTGGACCGGGCCCGGCTGCGCGCGGCCGCCGCCGAGGTGCAGCGCCGGCACCCGGCCCTGCGGGCCGCCTTCCGCCGCACCTCGCACGGCACGCCCGTACAGGTGGTCCTCGCGAACCCGCCGCTGGACCTCACCGAGGTCGACCTGCCCGACGCGTCCGCCCTGGACGCGCTGTGCGAGGCCGACCGCCGGCGCGGCTTCGACGTCACCACCCCGCCGCTGGTCCGCTGGACGGTGGCCTCGCTCGGCGAGCGCCACACCCTCGTCGTCACCGCCCACCACAGCGTCCGCGACGGCTGGTCGATGCCCGTGATGCTGCGCGAGCTGATGGCCCACTACCTGGGCGACCCGCTGCCCGAGGCCCGCCCGCACAGCGAATACCTGGCCTGGCTGGCCCGACAGGACCGCGAGAGCGCCGGCGCCGCCTGGCGCGACGCCCTGGCCGGCCTCGACGGAGGCACCCTGCTGGCCCTCGCCCCGGCCCCCGCCGGACAGGAGCCCGGCCGGCTCGACGTCACCGTCGAGGGCCTCGACACGGAGGCCGCCGCCCGCCGCATGGGCGTCACCGTCAACACCCTCGTCCAGGTCGCCTGGCTGCTCCTGGTGGCCCGCCTCACCGGCCGCGACGACGTGGTGACCGGCACCACGGTCAGCGGCCGGCCCGCGGACCTGCCCGGAGTGGCCGACATGGTCGGCCTCTTCGTCAACACCGTGCCGCTGCGGGCGACCCTGCGCGCCGGCGAGCCGGTCGCGGACCTCGCCCGCCGCCTGCAGCTGGAGCAGGCGCGCCTGGTCGAGCACCACCACCTCGGCCTGGTGGACATCCAGCGGGCCGCCGGACACGGCGAACTCTTCGACACCTCGATGGTGTTCGAGAACTACCCGCTGGACACCGAGGCGCTCAAGGCCGTCGCGCGGCGCGCCGGACTGGAGGCCGGCGCCGTGGGCCACCACTCCGTGACCCACTACGCCCTCGCCATGGAGGCGAGCCCGACCGCCGACGGCCTGCACCTGCGCCTGCACCACCGCCCCGACGTGCTCACCACCGAGCGGGTACGGGAGATCGCCGGGCTGCTGCGCCGGCTGCTGCGCGCGGTGGTCACCGAGCCCGGCACCCCGGTCGGCCGGATCTCCGCCCACGACACCGCCGCCCGGACGGCCCTGCTGGAGCTCGGCCGCGGCCCCGAGGACGCCACCGACCCCCGCTCCTGGCCCGAACTGTTCCTCGACCGGGTCCGCCGCACCCCCGACGCCCCGGCGCTGGTCTCCGGCGCGGACACCCTGACCTTCCGCGACCTGGCCGGCCGGGCCGGGGCGCTCGCCCGGATCCTGGCCGAGGCCGGCGTGGACACCGAGAAGCGGGTCGCGATCGTGCTGCCGCGCTCCACCGAGCTGGTGGTGGCCCTGCACGCGGTCGCCCTGGCGGGCGGTGCGTTCGTGCCCATCGACCCCGCCCACCCGGCCGAGCGGATCGCGCAGACCCTGGCCGACGCCGCCCCCGAACTGGTCCTGACCTCGGCGGACATCGAGCTGCCCGAGACCGGCCTGCGCCGGCTCGACACGCAGACGCTGGACCTGTCCGGCGAAGGCCCCCTGCCCGACCGGAGCTTCCGTCCCGACCAGGCCGCCTACGTGATCTACACCTCCGGCTCCACCGGCCGCCCCAAGGGCGTCGTGGTCACCCACGGCGGCATCCCCGGGCTGGCCCGGGCCCAGCGCGCCGCCTTCGACGTGGACGAGGACAGCCGCGTCCTGCAGTTCGCCTCGCCGAGCTTCGACGCGTCCGTCTCCGAGGTGGTCGTCACCCTGCTCGCCGGCGCCCGCCTGGTCCTGGCCCCCCGCGACGAGCTGCTGCCGGGCACCCCGCTGGCCCGTACCGTGGCCGCCCACGGCGTCACCCACGCCACCCTGCCACCGGCCGCCCTGCGCGAACTGGCCCCGAAGGACCTGCCGACCCTGCGCAGCCTGGCCGTCGCCGGCGAGCAGTGCCCCCCGCAGGTCGCCGAACTCTGGTCGGCCGGCCGCCGGATGGTCAACGCGTACGGGCCGACGGAGACGACGGTGTGCGCCACCATGAGCGCCCCGCTGTCCGGGCCCGGCGTCCCGCCCATCGGCGGCGCCCTGCCGGGCATGGCGGTCCGCGTCCTCGACGCCCACCTCCAGCCCGTCCCGGTGGGCGTGGTCGGCGAGCTGTACGTGGCCGGCGCCGGTCTGGCGCGCGGCTACCTGGACCGGCCCGCGCTGTCCGCCGAACGGTTCGTCGCCGACCCCTGGGGCGCGCCCGGCACCCGCCTGTACCGCACCGGCGACCTCGTCGCCTGGCGCGAGGACGGGCAGCTGGCCTACGCCGGCCGCGCCGACCGGCAGATCAAGCTGCGCGGCTTCCGCATCGAGCCGGGCGAGATCGAGGCCGCCGTCGTCGCAGCCGCCGAAGTCGCGGCGAGCGCCGTCGTCGTCCGCGAGGACCGGCCCGGCGACCGGCGCGTGGTCGCCTACGCGGTGCCCGCCCCCGGCGCCACGGTGGTGCCCGAGGCGCTGCGCGCCCGGCTGCGCGAATCCCTCCCGGACCACATGGTGCCCGCCGCCGTCGTCGTCCTCGACCGGCTGCCGGTCACCGTGAACGGCAAGCTGGACGAGGCCGCCCTGCCCGCCCCGCAGCTGGGCGCCGGCGCCGGCCGCGAGGCCGCCACACCGGTCGAGGAACTCCTCGCCGAGGTCTTCGCCGAGGTGCTGGGCGTGGACCGGGTCGGCGTGGACGACTCCTTCTTCGACCTCGGCGGCCACTCGCTGCTCGCGATGCGCCTGGTGGCCCGGGCGCGCGCCGTGCTCGGCGTGGAGCTCGGGGTCCGGGAGGTGTTCGAGACGCCCACGGTCCGCGAGCTGGCCCGGGCCGCCTCCGGCGGACCGCGCGCCGAGGCCGGCGCGCCCGGCTCCCTGCCCCGCCCGGAGCGGCTCCCGCTGTCCTACGCACAGCAGCGGCAGTGGTTCCTCGACCGCTTCGACGGACCGAACACCGCCTACCACATCCCGATGGCCCTGCGGCTGACCGGAACCCTGGACGAGGAGGCGCTCACCGCCGCCCTCGACGACCTGACGGCCCGGCACGAGAGCCTGCGCACCCTGATCGCCGAGGACGAGGAGGGCCCGTACCAGCGGATCGTGTCCGCCCGGCCGCCCGTCGAGCGGATCGAGGTCACCGCCGGCGACCTGGCCGGCGCCCTGCGCGAGGCCGTCGCCCGGCCCTTCGACCTGACGGCCGAGGTGCCGATCCGGGCCCTGCTGTTCGCGGTCGGCCCCGAGGAGCACGTGCTGCTCGTCGTGGTCCACCACATCGCCGGTGACGGCGCCTCTGTGCCGGTGCTCGCCCGCGACCTCGTCGCCGGCTACCGCGCCCGCCTGGCCGGCGCCACGCCCGAACGGCCCGGGAGCGTCCCGCAGTACGCGGACTTCGCCCTCTGGCAGCGGGCCGCCCTAGGCGAAGAGGACGACCCGGACTCCCTGCTCGGGCGCCAACTCGACCACTGGCGGACCGCGCTCGCCGGCCTGCCCGAGGAACTGGCCCTGCCCACCGACCGGCCGCGCCCGCCGGCCGGCCCGCACCGCGCCGGCCGCCACCGCTTCGAGCTGCCCGCCGACCTGCACGAGGAGCTGACACGGCTCGCCCGCGAGCTGCGGGCCACCCCGTTCATGGTGGTGCAGGCCGCACTGGCGGCCCTGCTGTCCCGGCTGGGCGCCGGCACGGACATCCCGATCGGCTCCCCGATCGCCGGCCGCTCCCACGAGGCCCTGACCGACGTGGTGGGTCTCTTCGCCAACACCCTGGTGCTGCGCACCGACCTGTCGGGCGACCCGACCTTCGCCGAGCTGGTCGGCCGGGTCCGGGAGGCCGACCTGGCCGCCTTCGCCCACCAGGACGTGCCCTTCGAGCGGCTCGTGGAGGCGCTGCGCCCGGAGCGCTCCGCCGGCCGCCACCCCCTCTTCCAGGTGGTCGTCGAATGGGGCGACGACGACAGCCGCGCCCTGGAGTCCCTGGAGGAGCTGCCCGGCCTCGCCGTCGAGCCGCTCCACCTGACCGCCGACGCCGCCAAGTTCGACCTCGTCCTGCACCTGCGCCCGCGGCGCACGGCCGGGGCCGCGCCCGCCGGGATCGCGGCGGACCTGGAGTACAGCGCCGACCTGTTCGACGCGCGGACCGTCGCGAGCCTGGGCGACCGGCTCGTCCGGCTGCTCGGCGCGGCCCTCGCCGACCCGGCCCGGCCCGTCACCGACCTGGACGTATTGGCGCCCGAGGAGCGCCGACTGCTGCTGACCGACTGGGCGCACACCCCGGCCGAGCCGCACGCGCCCGTCGCCGCCGAGGACTCCATCGTCCGGCGCTTCGAGGCCGTCGCCGCCGCCCACCCCGACGCCATCGCCGTCACCGGCGAGGACGAGGGGGCCAGGGCGAGCGCGCTGACGTACGCGGAGCTGAACGCGCGGGCCAACCGGCTCGCCGCGGTGCTGCGCGAGCGGGGAGCCGGGCCCGAGCGGTTCGTCGCCCTGGCCCTGCCCCGGGTGCCCGACCTGGCCGTGGCCGTGCTCGCGGTCCTCAAGTCCGGCGCCGGCTACCTGCCCGTGGACCCCGCCTACCCGGCCGAGCGGGTGGCCCTGCTGCTGAACGACACCCGGCCCGTCCTCACCGTCGCCACCCGGTCCACCGCGGCCGCCCTCGGCGGCGACGACACCTGGCTGGCCCTGGACGACGAGGCCGTCGAAGCCGACCTGGCCCGGCGCGACCCCGCCGACCCGGCGCCGGCCGCCGCCGCGGACCACGCCGCCTACGTCATCTACACCTCCGGTTCCACCGGCACCCCCAAGGGCGTCGTGGTCACCCACCGCAACGTGCTGCGGCTCTTCGACTCCACCGACCACTGGTTCGGCTTCGGCGCCGACGACACCTGGACCCTCTTCCACTCCTACGCCTTCGACTTCTCGGTGTGGGAGCTGTGGGGACCGCTGCTGCACGGCGGCCGGCTCGTGGTCGTCCCGCACGCGGTCACCCGGGAGCCCGCGGCCTTCCTGGAACTGCTGGAACGGGAGCGGGTCACCGTCCTGAACCAGACCCCGTCCGCCTTCAACGAACTGATCCGCGCCGACGAGGCGGTGGGCGGCGCCGCGCTCTCCCTGCGCTACGTGGTCTTCGGCGGCGAGGCCCTCGACCCGGCCCGCCTGCTGCCCTGGTACGAGCGGCACGCCGACGACAGCCCCGCCCTGGTCAACATGTACGGCATCACCGAGACCACGGTGCACGTCACCCACCGCCTGCTGACCGCCGACGAGGTGCGCGCCGGTGTCGTCGGCGCCATCGGGGTCGGCATCCCCGACCTCGGGGTCCACGTCCTGGACGAGCGGCTGCGGCCGGTCCCCCCGGGGGTCGTGGGCGAGCTGTACGTCTCCGGCGGGGGAGTGGCCCGGGGCTACGCCCACCGGCCCGGACTCTCCTCGACCCGCTTCGTCGCCGACCCGTTCGGCGCGCCGGGCGAGCGCATGTACCGGGCGGGCGACCTCGCCCGGCGCCGCACCGACGGCTCCCTGGAGTACCTGGGCCGGGCCGACGCGCAGGTGAAGGTGAGCGGGTTCCGCATCGAGCCGGGCGAGATCGAGTCGGCGCTGCTGGCCCTGCCGTCGGTGGCCCAGGCGGCCGTCGTCGTCCGCGAGGACAACCCCGACGACCCCGGAGACCGGCGCCTGGTCGCCTACGTGGTCACCGACCCGGCCGGCGGCGCGGCCGCCGACACCGGCGGCGCGCTGCGCGAGGCGGTGTCCGGAGCGCTGCCGTCCCACATGGTGCCCTCCGCCGTGGTCGTGCTCGACCGGCTGCCGCTGACCGTCAACGGCAAGCTGGACCGGGCCGCGCTGCCGGCCCCCCAGGCGCCCGCCCGCGCCGCCGGCCGCGCCCCCGCCACACCGGTCGAGGAACTCCTCGTGGACGCCTTCGCCGAGGTGCTCGGCGTGGACCGGGTCGGCGTGGACGACTCCTTCTTCGACCTCGGTGGCCACTCGCTGCTCGCCATGCGCCTGGTCGCCCGGATCCGGGCGGCGCTCGGCGTCGAGGTCGGCGTCCGCGAGCTCTTCGAGGCCCCCACCCCGGCGGCCCTGGCCCGCCGGACGGCCGGCTCCGAGGGCGCCGGCCTGCCCGCCCTGACCGCGCTGCCGCGCCCGGAGCGGATCCCGCTCTCCCACGCCCAGCAGCGGCTGTGGCTGCTGGACCGGCTCACCGGACCGGACACCACGTACAACATCCCGATCGCGCTCAGCCTGACCGGCGCCCTGGACGTGGACCGCCTGCGCGAGGCCCTCGGGGACGTGGTGCGCCGGCACGAGAGCCTGCGCACCCTGATCGACGACCGGGGCGGCAACGGGTCCGAGGCCTGGCTGCGGATCCTGCCGGACGCCCCCGTCGACCTGCCCGTCCTGCCGGTGCGCCCCGAGGACCTCGCGGAGCGGATCGACGCCGGCGCGGCCGCCGGCTTCGACCTGACGGCCGAGGTGCCCATCCGGGCCCGGCTGTTCGAGGTCGGCCCCGAGGAGCACGTGCTGCTGGTCGTGGTCCACCACATCGCGGGCGACGGCACCTCCATGCCCGTCCTGGCCCGGGACCTGGCCGCGGCCTACGCGGCCCGGCTCGGCGGCGGGGCCCCCGCGTGGGCGCCGCTGCCCGCCCAGTACGCCGACTTCGCCCTGTGGCAGCACGCCCGGCTCGGCGACAACAGCGCCGAAGACAGTGAAATGAGCCGCCAACTCGGCTTCTGGCAGGAGGCGTTGAGCGACCTGCCGGAGGAGCTGACGCTCCCGGTGGACCGGCCGCGCCCGGCGGTCGGCCCGCACCGCGCAGGCCGGCACACCTTCGCCGTCCCCCACGCGCTGTACGAGCGGGTCGGCCGGGTGGCGCGGGAGCTGCGCGCCACGCCGTTCATGGTGGTGCAGGCCGCGCTGGCGGCCCTGCTGTCCCGGCTGGGCGCCGGCACGGACATCCCGATCGGCTCCCCGGTCGCCTCCCGCACCGACGAGGCCCTGGCCGACGTGGTCGGGTTCTTCGTCAACACCCTGGTGCTGCGCGCGGACCTGTCGGGCGACCCGACCTTCGCCGAGCTGGTCGGCCGGGTCCGGGAGGCCGACCTGGCCGCCTTCGCCCACCAGGACGTGCCCTTCGAGCGGCTGGTGGAGGTGTTGCGCCCCGAGCGCTCCGCCGCCCGCCACCCCCTCTTCCAGGTGGTGCTCAGCCTGGACAGCTCCGGCGGCACGGCCCTCGCCGAGGTCGCCGCGATGCCCGGACTGACGGTGACACCCCGCCAGGTGGACCCGACGGTGGCCAAGTTCGACCTCACCGTCACCCTCACCGACCGGCTCGGGGAGGCGGGCGCCCCCGTCGACTGGACCGGCGCCGTCGAGTACAGCGCGGACATGTTCGACGCCGACACGGTGGACGGCATCGCCCGCCGCCTGGTGTCCCTCCTCGACGCGCTGACCACCCGGCCGCAGGCCCCGATCTCCGCCCACGACGTGCTCGTGGACGGGGAACGCGACCGCATCCTGGGCAGCTGGCTGGAGACCGCCGCCCCGGTGGCCCCGGCGAGCCTGCCCGAGGCCTTCGCCCGGCGGGTGGCCGAACACCCCGACGCGCCCGCCCTCGCCTGGGCCGGCACCACCCTCGGCTACGCGGAGCTGGACGCGCGGGCCAACCGGTTCGCCCACGCCCTGCTGCGCCGGGGCGTCACGCCCGAGGCGCGGATCGGCGTGCTGATGGAACGCTCGGACGCCCTCGCGGTCACCCTGCTCGCGATCGTCAAGGCGGGCGCCGCCTACGTGCCGCTCAGCCCGGCCAACCCCGACGACCGCCTCGCGTGGCTGCTCGACCAGGTCCAGGCCCCGCTGCTGGTCGTGGACGAGGCCTGCCGGGAACGCGCCGAGGGCCTCGACACCCCGGCCGCCCTGGTGCTCGCCGAGGCGGACACCGCCGGCCTGCCCGCCGTCGACCCCGCCGTCCCGGTCTCCCCGGACCGGCTGGCCTACGTGATGTTCACCTCCGGCTCCAGCGGCCTGCCCAAGGGCGTCGCCATCACCCACGGCGACATCGTCCAACTCGCCGCCGACCGCTGCTGGGACGGCGTCACCGACCGGGTGCCGCTGCACTCCCCGCACGCCTGGGACGCGTCCATCCTGGAGTTCTGGGTGCCGCTCGTACGCGGCGGACAGGTCGTCGTGGCCCCGCCCGGCGACCTGGACGTGGCGGACCTGCGGGCGCTGATCGAGGACACCGGGATCACCTCGCTGTTCCTGACGGCCGGCCTGTTCCGGGTCCTGGCCCAGGAGATCCCGGAGGCCTTCGCCTCCGTCCGCCAGGTCGCCACCGGCGGCGACGTGGTCTCCGGCGCCGCCGTCCGGCGGATCCTGGAGCACGCCCCGGAGCTGCGGGTCGTCAACGCCTACGGACCGACCGAGGTCACCGTGATGGCGCTGTCCCACCGCGTCGACCCGGCCGCCCTCGACCCCCGGTCCCACAGCGTCCCGATCGGCCGGCCCCTGGACGCCATGCGCCACTACATCCTCGACGACGCGCTGCGGCCCGTCCCGCCGGGCGTCACCGGCGAGCTGTACGCCGCGGGCTCCGGCCTGGCCCGCTGCTACTGGAACCGTCCGGACCTCACCTCGGACCGGTTCACCGCCGACCCGTTCGGACCCGCCGGCAGCCGGATGTACCGCACGGGCGACCTGGCCCGCTGGACGGCCGGGGGACTCGTCGAGTTCGCCGGACGCGCCGACGAGCAGGTCAAGCTGCGCGGCTTCCGGATCGAGCTCGGCGAGATCGAGGCGGCGCTCGCCGCCGTCCCCGGGGTCACCGCCAGTGCGGTGATCGTCCGCGAGGACCGGCCCGGGGACAAGCGCCTGGTCGCGTACACCGTGGCGGGAGCCGGCTACGACCGGGCCGCCATCGGCGCCCACCTGGGCCGCACCCTGCCCGACTACATGGTCCCGGCCGCGATCGTCGAGCTGACCGAGCTGCCGCTCACCCCGATCGGCAAACTCGACCGCAAGGCGCTGCCCGCCCCCGAGTTCGGCACCGCCGGCGGCCGCGCCGCCGAAAGCCCCGAAGAGGAGGTCCTCGTACGGCTGTTCGCCCAGACCCTCGGCCTGCCCGAAGGGTCCGTGGACGCCGACGGCGCCTTCTTCGACCTCGGCGGCGACAGCATCATGGCCATCCAACTGGTCAGCGCCGCCCGCCGGGAGGGACTGCGGATCACCGGCGCCGACGTCTTCACCCACCGGACGGTCGCCGAGCTGGCCCGGGCCGCAGCGGCGGCCGTCGAGACGGAGGCCGAGGAACCCGACGAGGCCGTCGGCGCCCTGCCCGCATGGCCGATGCTGCACTGGCTCGCCGACCGGCGGGTCCCGATGGACCGGTTCAACCAGACCACCGTCCTGCGCGCGCCCGCCGCCCTCGACCTGCCGAAGCTGCATGCCGTGGTCGGGGCGCTGCTGGAACGCCACGACAGCCTGCGGCTGCGGGTGGCCGTCGCCGACCCGGGCGACGCCACGACCTGGACCGTCGAGATCCCCGAGGCCGACGAGCTCCGCCCCAGGGACCGGGTGCGCCGGGTGGACGCCGCCGACCTCTCCGAGGCCGAGCTGACCGAAGCGGTCCGCGCCCACGGGCAGGCCGCCGTCGGCCGGCTCGCCCCCGCCGACGGGGCCGTGATCGAGATCGTCTGGTTCGACCGCGGCGAACGGCCCGGTCTGCTCCTGGTCGCCGTCAACCACCTCGCGATCGACGGGGTGTCCTGGCGGATCCTGCTGCCCGACCTCTTCGAGGCCTGGCGGGAGGTCCTGGCCGGGCGCGAACCCCGGCTCGACTCCGGCGGCACCTCGCTGCGCCGCTGGGCCGAGCGGGCCGCGGGGCGGGCCGGCGACCCGCGGACCCTGGCCGAACTCGACCACTGGACCGGCACCCTGCGGCGCGGCCGGCTCCCGCTCGGCTCCCGCGCCCTCGACCCGGCCGTCGACGTCCTCGGCTCCGCCCGCCGGCTGCGCCGCACCCTGCCGGCGGAGGCCACCGGACACCTGCTCACCACCGCCCCGGCGGTGGTCGGGGCGGGCGTGGACGACGTCCTGCTGGCCGGCCTGGCCCTGGCCGCGGCCCGGCTGCGCGGCGACGCCCACGCGCCCGTCCTGATCGACGTGGAGAGCCACGGACGCGACACCGCGGGTGCGCTGGACCTGTCCCGGACCACCGGCTGGTTCACCGCCCTGTACCCGGTGCTCCTGGACACCGCCGGCGCCGACCTCGACGAGGCCTTCGCGGCCGGCGCCGCCGCCGGCACGGTCCTCAAGAACGTCAAGGAGCAACTGCGGGCCGTGCCCTCGGAGGGCCTCGGCTACGGGCTGCTGCGCTACCTCAACCCGGAGACCGCCGCCGCCTTCGCGGGGCTCGCCGCCGCCGAGATCGGCTTCAACTACCTCGGCCGGTTCATCCCCGGCGAGACCGGCGACTGGTCGGTGGCGTCCGATGCCCCCCGCCCCGACGGCGAGGACCCGGCGACCCCGCTGGCGCACGCGATCGAGATCAACGCGTACGTCGAGGAGAGCGCGGAAGGACCCCGCCTCGGCGCGACCTGGACCTGGGCCGCCGACGTGCTCACCGAGGACGACGTACGGGCCTTCGCCGACGGCTGGTTCGAGGCGCTGTCCGCCCTGGCGGGCTACGCCCAGCGGCCCGACGCGGGCGGTCTCACCCCGCATGACGTCGGGCTTATAGAGATCACACAGAGCGAGATCGAAGAGTTCGAGGACGAACTGGCCTCGGACTGGGAGAACTGAAGTGGCCCGAACCACCCGCACGGTCGAAGACATACTGCCGCTCTCCCCGCTCCAGAGCGGCCTGCTCTTCCACAGCGTCTTCGACGAGGCGACCCCGGACATCTACACCGTCCAGTCGACCTTCCACCTGGCCGGCCCGCTCGACGCGGGCCGGGCCCGGGAGGCCGCCGAGGCCCTGCTGCGCCGGCACGCGAGCCTGCGGGTGGCGTTCAGGCAGCGCAAGGACGGGGAGTGGGCGCAGATCGTCGCGGCCCGCTACCGGCTGCCGTGGACCGAGATCGACCTCTCCGGCCTCGCCGAGGAGGAGGCCGACGCCGAGGCCCGCCGGGCCACGCTCGCCGACCGGGAGCGCCGCTTCGACATCGGCCGGCCGCCCCTGATCCGCTTCACCCTGATCCGGCTCGGCCCCGCCAACCACCGGCTGGTCTTCACCATCCACCACACGGTGCTCGACGGCTGGTCGCTGCCGACCCTGCTCAAGGAGTTCCACAGCCTGTACGTCTCGGGCGGCGACGCCCGGCGGCTGCCGCCGGTCGCCCCCTACCGCGACTACCTCGCCTGGCTGTCCCGCCAGGACGCCGACGCGGCCCGCGCCGCCTGGGACGGCATGCTCGCCGGCCTCGCCGCCCCCACCCTGGTCGCGGGCTCCGGCGAGCACACCCCGCAGGACCCCGGGCGGCACGAGTTCGGGCTCACCGAGGAGCGGACCCGGGCGCTGACCGCCCGGGCCCGCGCCGCCGGCGTCACCGTCAACACCGTGGTCCAGGCCGCCTGGTCGCTCGTACTGGCCGGTCTCACCGGCACCGACGACGTGGTCTTCGGCGTCACCGTCAACGGCCGCCCGGCCGAACTGCCCGGCATCGAGTCCATGGTCGGCCTGTTCATCAACACCCTGCCGCTGCGCATCCGGCTGTCCCCCGAGGAGACGGCGGGCGAGCTCCTCGGCCGGGTGCACCACGCCCAGGCGGAGCTGATCAACCACCAGTACGTGGGCCTGTCGCAGATCCAGCACCGCACCGGACTCGGCCCCCTCTTCGACAGCTCCGTCGTCTTCGAGAACTTCCCCTTCGACTCCGCGCCGGCCGTCTCCGCCGACGCCGACCCGCTGCGGGTGGTGGGCGCCGAGAGCCACTCGGCCAACCACTTCCCGCTCAGCCTGGTCGGGATGCCGCAGGACACCCTGCGCTTCAAGCTCTTCCACCAGCGCGACCTCTTCGACGACGACGCGGCGGCCCGGATCTCCGAACGGTTCCTGGAGCTCCTGGACACCCTGGTGAGCTCACCGGAGCTGCCCCTGGGCCGGATCGACGTGATCGGCGCCGCCGAGACCGCCCGCGCCCTGGCCGCGGCGGCCGGCCCCGTCGCCGCCGACACGGGCGCCGCCGCAGCCGCCGCCGGCCTGCCCACGCTGCCGGAGCTCTTCACCGAGCAGGCCCTGCTCACCCCCGACGCGCCCGCGGTGCGCGCCGGCGGCCGGGTGCTGACCTACCGCGAACTGGACGCCCGGGCCAGCTTCGTGGCCCGCGACCTCGTCCGGCGCGGGGTCGGCCCCGGCCGGAACGTGGCCGTGCTGCTGCCGCGCGGCATCGACCTGGTGGTGGCCCTCCTCGGCGTCGCCAAGTCCGGCGGCGCCTACGTGCCGCTCGACCCCGAGCACCCGGCCGAGCGGATCGCGGCCGTCCTCGCCGACGCCGCCCCCGTACTCGCCCTCACCGCGCCCGGCACCGACCTGGGCGGCATCCCGACCCTGGCCGTCACCGAGCAGGAGGCCGCCTCCTTCACGGCCGCCCCGCACCCCCACGACCCCGCCTACCTGATCTTCACCTCCGGCTCCACCGGCCGCCCCAAGGGCGTCGTCGTCGAGCACCGCTCGGTGGGCGCCTACCTCGCGCGGGCCCGCCGGGCCTACCCCGACGCCGCCGGCCTGACCCTCGTACACTCCTCGGTCACCTTCGACCTCACCGTGACCGGCCTGTACAGCCCGCTCGTCTCCGGCGGCTGCGCCCACCTGTCCGAACTCCCGGAAGCCGTCGGCGGCCCCCGCCCCACCTTCCTCAAGGGCACCCCCAGCCACCTGGAACTCCTGGACACCCTCCCGCAGGAGGTCTCCCCCTCCGGGACCCTCGTCCTCGGCGGCGAGGCCCTGCGCGGCGAGGCCCTGCGGGCCTGGCGCGCGGCCCACCCCGACGCCACCGTGATCAACGCCTACGGTCCCACCGAGGCCACCGTCAACTGCCTGGAGTTCCGGATCGAGCCCGGCGCCGAGGTCGCCGACGGCCCCGTCCCCATCGGCCGCCCCTTCGACGACGCCCGCGCCTACGCCCTGGACGCGGCTCTGCGCCCGGTCGCCCCCGGCGTCCCCGGCGAGCTGTACGTGGCCGGCGTGGTCCTGGCCCGCGGCTACGAGGGCCGCCCCGACCTCACCGCCGAGCGCTTCGTCGCCGACCCGTGGGGCCCGCCCGGCGCCCGCATGTACCGCACCGGCGACCTCGTCCGCCGCCGCCCGGACGGCACCTTCGTGTACGCCGGCCGCGCCGACGACCAGATCAAGCTGCGCGGCTTCCGCATCGAGCCCGGCGAGATCGAGTCGGCCGCCGCCGCCCACCCCGCCGTGACCCGCGCCGTCGTCCTCGCCCGCGAGGACCGCCCCGGCGACACCCGCCTGGTCGCCTACGTCACCCCCGAGTCCGTGGACGCGGACGCCCTGCGCGCGCACCTCGCCGGCGCCCTGCCCGCCTACATGGTCCCGGCCGCCGTCGTCACCCTCCCCGCCCTGCCGCTCACCCCCAACGGCAAGGTGGACCGGGCCGCCCTGCCCGCCCCCGAGGAGACCGCCACCGCCCTGCCCGTCCAGCGGGCCCCGCGCGACCCCCGCGAGGAGCTCGTCCGCGACCTCTTCGCCGGCGTCCTCGGCCACCCCGGCGTCGGCGCCGACGACGACTTCTTCGCCCTCGGCGGCCACTCCCTCCTCGCCATCCGCCTGGTCAGCCGCCTGCGCGCGACCCTGGGCGTCGAACTCTCCGTCAAGCACCTGTTCCAGAACCCCACCCCGGCCGGCCTGGTCCGCTCCCTGGCCGACGCCGAGGAGGCGCGCCCGCCGCTGCGCCGCCAGGAGCGCCCCGACCGGCTGCCGCTCTCGCACGCCCAGCAGCGGCTGTGGTTCCTGCACCGCATGGAGGGCCCCAACCCCGTCTACAACCTGGCCTCCGCGCTCCGCCTGACCGGTCCGCTCGACCACGAGGCGCTGCGCGCCGCCTACGCCGACGTCCTGGAGCGCCACGAGAGCCTGCGCACCGTCATCGCCGAGGACGAGCAGGGCGCCCACCAGGTCGTCCTCACGGACGTCCGCCCCGAGCTGCGCCACGTGCGCTGCTCCGAGGAGGAGCTGGAGGGGCTGCTCGCCGAGCACGCCCGCCACCCCTTCGACCTGTCCGCCGAGATCCCGCTGCGCCTGTCCCTGTTCGAACTCGCCGAGGACCGGCACGAACTGCTCGTCCTGCTCCACCACGTGGCGGGCGACGGCTGGTCCACCCCGCTGCTCACCCGCGACCTGACCCGCTCCTACGCCGCCCGGGCCGCGGGCCACGCCCCCCAGTGGGACGAACTGCCCGTCCAGTACGCCGACTTCGCCCTCTGGCAGCACGGCCTGATGGGCTCCGAGGACGACCCCGACAGCCGCGCCGCCCGCCAGCTCGCCTTCTGGCGCGAGACCCTCGCCGATCTGCCCGAGGAACTCGCCCTCCCCACCGACCGGCCGCGCCCCGCCGTCGCCTCCTACCGCGGCGACAACATCGCGATCGCCATCCCCACCGACCTGCACCGGGCCGTCGCCGAGCGCGCCCGCGCCGCCGACGTCACCGTCTTCATGGTGGTCCAGGCCGCCCTCGCCGTGACCCTCTCCCGGCTCGGCGCCGGCGAGGACATCCCCCTCGGCTCCCCGGTGGCCGGCCGCATGGACGAGGCACTCGACGACCTCGTCGGCGACTTCATCAACACCCTGGTGCTGCGCACCGACGTCAGCGGCGACCCGACCTTCACCGAACTGCTGGGCCGGGTCCGGGAGACCGACCTCGCCGCGTGGTCCCACCAGGACCTCCCCTTCGAGCGGCTGGTCGAGGTCCTCAACCCGGCCCGCTCCCTGGCCCGCTCCCCGCTCTTCCAGGTCCTCCTGGCCTTCAACAACACCGGCGGCCGCGGCGAGGGCGGACAGGCCGACACCGAGGCCGGCGAAGCCCTGCTCGGCGAGCTGTCCGTGGCCGCCCGCGGCGGCGTCGGCGGCGGCGTCGCCAAGTTCGACCTCGCCTTCAACCTGCGCGAACGCCTCACCGCCGACGGCGCGGGCGACGGCATGACCGGCATCCTCGAATACGCCGGCGACCTCTTCGACCACGCCACCGCCGAACGCCTGGCGACCCGCTTCACCACCGTCCTGGCCCGCCTCGTCGAGGAGCCCGACCGGCGCGTCGGCGCCGTGGACGTCCTGCTCGACGGGGAACGCCCCGCCGCCCTCGCCGGCCCCGCCGAGACCGCCCGCCCGGCCCAGGAGCGCTGGTTCCTCGACCGGTTCGAACAGCACGCGGCCGACCACCCGCACGCGCCCGCCGCGCACGCCGGCGACACCACGCTCACCTACGCCGAACTCAACGCCCGGGCCAACGCCCTGGCCCGGCTGCTCCGCGCGCGCGGGGCCGCCCCGGAGCGGTTCGTCGCCGTCGCCCTGCCCCGCACCGCCGACCTGCTCGTCACCCTCCTCGCCGTCCAGAAGGCCGGCGCCGCCTACCTGCCCATCGACACCGGCTTCCCCGCCGACCGCATCCGCCGGATGATCACGAACGCCGATCCCGCCATCCTCGTCACCACCGGCGAACTGCTGCCCGCCCTGCCCGCCGTGGCCGTGCCGACCGTCCTCGCCGACGAGACCGACACCTCCCCGTACGCGAACGGCGACCTCGACGACGTCCGCGTGCCCGCCGCGAGCGCCGCCTACGTCCTGCACACCTCCGGCTCCACCGGCATCCCCAAGGGCGTGGTGGTGCCCCGCTCGGCCCTCGACAACTTCCTGCGGGCCATGGCCGACCGGTGCGCCATGACCCCGGCCGACCGCCTCCTCGCCGTCACCACCGTCGGCTTCGACATCGCCGCCCTGGAGCTGTACCTGCCGCTGGCCACCGGCGGCGCCGTCGTCATCGCCGGACCGGACACCGTCCGCGACCCCGAGGCGCTGCGCGCCGCCGTCACCCGGCACGGCATCACCGTCATGCAGGCCACCCCCACCCTGTGGCGGGCCGCCACCGGCCGGGACGCCTCCTTCCTCGCCGACGTCCGCGTCCTGATCGGCGGGGAGGCCCTGCCCGCCGACCTCGCCGTCGTCCTGACCGCCTCCGCCCGCTCCGTCCTCAACGTCTACGGGCCCACCGAGACCACCGTCTGGTCCACCGCCGCCCCGATCACCGACCCCACCGCCATCCACCTCGGCGAGCCGCTCGACAACACCGGCGTGTACGTCCTGGACGACCGCCTGCGGCCGGTCGCGCCCGGCGTCCCCGGCGAGCTGTACCTTTCCGGCGCCGGCCTCGCCCGCGGCTACCTCGCCCAACCCGGCCGCACCGCCGAGCGGTTCGTGCCCGACCCGTACGGCGCCCCCGGCACCCTGATGTACCGCACCGGCGACGTGACCCGGCGCACCGCGCACGGCCGGCTGGAGTACGTCGGCCGCGGCGACCAGCAGGTCAAGCTGCGCGGCTTCCGCATCGAGGTCGGCGAGATCGAGAGCGTGCTCGCCGCCCACCCGGACGTCACCGCCGCCGCCGTCGGCGTACGCCCCGACGGGGGCGGCGAACCCCGCCTCGTCGCCTGGGTGGTCGGTGGCATCGACCCGCTCGCGCTGCGCGCCCACCTGGCCGCCGCCGTCCCCGAGTACATGGTCCCCGGCGCCTTCGTGATGCTGGCCGAGCTCCCGCTCACCGCCAACGGCAAACTCGACCGCAAGGCCCTGCCCGACCCCGCCGAGACCCACGACACCACCGGCCGGCCGCCCCGCTCCCCGCAGGAGGAGATCCTCTGCGGCCTCTTCGCCGAGATCCTCAGCCGCCCCCGGGTCTCCATCGACGACGACTTCTTCGCCGTCGGCGGCCACTCCCTGGCCGCGATGCGCCTGGTCGGCCGGATCCGCTCGGTCCTCGACGTGGACGTGCCCATCAGCGCCCTCTTCGAGGCACCCACCGTCGCCGCCCTCGCCGCCCGCCTCACCGGAGCCGCCGCGACCCGCGCCCCGCTGGTCGCCGGCCCCCGCCCCGACCGCCTGCCCGCCTCACCCGCCCAGCAGCGCCTGTGGTTCCTGGGCCGCTTCGAGGAGCCGGGCAGCCCCACCTACAACGTGCCCGTGGTCCTGCGGCTGACCGGCACCCTGGACGAGGACGCGCTGCGCACCGCCCTCGCCGACGTCGTCACCCGCCACGAAACCCTGCGGACCGTCTTCGCCGAGGACGCCGACGGACCCCACCAGGTCATCCTGGACCCCGTCCCGGTCCCGCTGGCCGCCCGGCCCGCCACCGAGGAGGAGCTGCCCGCCCTGCTCACCGAGGCCGCCCGGATCGGCTTCGACCTCGCACGGGAGATCCCGCTGCGCGCCCACCTCTTCGCCCTCGCCCCGGACGAGCACGCCCTGCTCCTGGTCATGCACCACATCGCCGGCGACGGCGGCTGGTCGGTCCCCCTGCTCGTCAAGGACCTCACCACCGCCTACGCCGCCCGGCGCGGCGGCACGGACCCGGCCTGGCGGCCCCTGGCCGTCCAGTACGCCGACTACACCCTGTGGCAGCGCCGGGTGCTCGGCTCCGCCGACGACCCGGCGAGCGAGCTGGGCCGGCAACTCGCCTACTGGCGGGACGCGCTCGCGGACCTGCCCGAGGAACTGACCCTGCCCGCCGACCGTCCCCGCCCCCGCCGGGCCACCGGCCACGGCGCCGAACTGCGCTTCCGGATCCCCGCCGAACTCCACACGGAACTGGAGGCCCTCGCCCAGGCGCACCGGGCCAGCCTGTTCATGGTCGTCCAGGCCGCCCTCGCCGTGACCCTCTCCCGGCTCGGCGCCGGCGAGGACATCCCCCTCGGCACCCCCAGCGCCGGCCGCGTCAACGAGGCACTCGACGGCCTCATCGGCTTCTTCGTCAACACCCTCGTCCTGCGCACCGACCTGTCGGGCGACCCCGCCTTCACCGAGGTGCTCGACCGGGTCCGCGCGACCTCCCTGGCCGCCTACGGACACCAGGAAGTGCCCTTCGAACGGCTGGTGGAGACCCTCAACCCGGACCGCTCCCTGGGCCGGCACCCCCTCTTCCAGACCATGGTCACCTGGAACAACGCCGGCCACGAGACCACCGGCCGGCTCACCGAGGACCTGCCCGACCTGCGGATGCGCGTCGGCGAGGTCGGCACCGGCGTGGCCACCTTCGACCTCCTCTTCGCCTTCTCCGACCTGCGCACCGAGCACGGCGCCCCGGACGGGCTCACCGTCCGCCTGGAGTACGGCACCGACCTCTACGACCCGGCCACGGCCGACCTCTTCGCCTCCTCCCTGCTCGCGGTCCTCACCGCCGTCGCCGCCGACGCCGAACGCCCGGTGCACCGCATCGACGTACTGCCCGAGGCGACCCGCGCCCGCCTGCTCCCCGCACCGCCGGCCACCGGCGCCCGCGCCCACCGGCCGCTCGCCGAGACCTTCGCCGCACAGGCCGCCCGCACCCCCGACACCCTCGCCGTCACCGACGACCGGGGCGCGCTCACCTACCGGGAACTGCTGGAGCGGGCCCGCGCCCTGGCCTCCGAACTGCGCCGCCGGGGCCTGGGCCCCGAGGACCGGGTGGCCGTCGCCCTGCCCCGGGGCACCGACCTGGCCGTCGCCCTCGTCGCCGCCCTCACCGCGGGCCCCGCGTACGTGCCGATCGACCCCGAACTCCCGGCCGAGCGGATCGCCCTGATGCTCGCCGACACCGCGCCCGGGGCGCTGGTCACCACCGCCGCGATCGCCGCGGACCTGCCGGCCGCCGACACCGCCCGGATTCTCGTCGAGGACCCGCTGCCCGCGGCCGACCCGGCCGAGACCTTCCCGGCCGCGCTGCCCGACCACCCCTCCTACGTGATCTACACCTCCGGCTCCACCGGCCGCCCCAAGGGCATCGTGATGCCGCACCGCGCCCTGGCCGGCCTGCTCGACTGGCACGAGCGGGCCGTCCCCGGCGAACCCGGCACCGTGGTGGCCCAGTTCACGGCCGTCGGCTTCGACGTCTCCGTCCAGGAGATCCTCTCCGCGCTCCTGGCCGGAAAGACCCTCGCCGTCTGCCCCGAGGACACCCGCCGCGACCCCCGCGAGCTGGCCCGCTGGCTGGCCGAGCAGGCGGTGGCCGAGCTGTACGCGCCGAACCTGGTCGTCGACGGCGTCCTGGAGGCGGCCCGCGAATGCGGCGCCGACCTGTCGGCCCTGCGCCACATCGTCCAGGCCGGCGAGGCCCTGACCCTGCGGGAGCCGGTCCGCGCCCACCACGCGCACGCCGACACCCTCCTGCACAACCACTACGGACCCGCCGAGACCCACGTGGCGACCGCGTGGACGCTGCCCGCCTCCGTGGCGGACTGGCCCGCCACACCGCCGATCGGCAAGCCCGTCGACGGCGCCCGCGCCTACCTCCTGGACGGGAGCCTGCTGCCGGTCCCGCCCGGCGTCACCGGCGAGCTGCACCTGGCCGGCGAAGCCCTCGCCCGCGGCTACCTCGGCCGGCCCGACCTCACCGCCGAGCGGTTCACCGCCGACCCGTTCGGCGCGCCCGGCGCCCGCATGTACCGCACCGGCGACCTGGCCCGGCTGACCGCCGACGGCGACCTCGTCTACGTCGGCCGCGCCGACCACCAGGTCAAGATCCGCGGCTTCCGCATCGAACCCGGCGAGATCGAGGCCGTCCTGACCGCCCACCCGGACCTGGTCCGGGCCGCCGTCACCGTCCGCGAGGACCGTCCCGGCGACAAGCGCCTGGTCGCCTACGCCGTCCCCGACCGGGGCCGCCCGGCACCCACCGCCGGCGAGCTGCGCGCCCACCTCGCGAGCCGGCTGCCCGCCCACATGGTGCCCGCCGCGTACGTGACCCTCGACGAGCTGCCGCTGACCCGCACCGGCAAGCTCGACCGGGCCGCGCTGCCCGCCCCCGCCCACGAGCAGGCCGCCGCCCGCGCCCCGCGCACCCCGCGCGAGGAGGCCCTGTGCGCGCTGTTCGCCGAGGTCCTCGGGATCCCGGCGGTCGGCGTCGACCAGGACTTCTTCGACCTGGGCGGCCACTCGCTGCTCGCCACCCGCCTGGTCGCCCGGGTCCGCTCCGTCCTCGGGGTCGAACTCGCCGTACGGGGCCTCTTCGAGGAGCCCACCCCAGCCGGCCTCGCCACCCTCCTCGACACGGCCGAAGGCGCCCGCCAGGCCGTGACGCGCCGGGAGCGGCCCGAACGGATCCCCCTCTCGCACGGCCAGCGGCGCCTGTGGTTCCTGCACGGCCTGGAGGGGCCCACCGCGACCTACAACATGCCCACGGCCCTGCGGCTGTCCGGCCCCCTGGACATCGAGGCCCTGTGGGCGGCCGTCGGCGACGTCGTCACCCGCCACGAGTCCCTGCGCACCCTCTTCGCCGACGACCCCGACGGCGGCCACCAGGTGATCCTCACCCCCGAGGAGGCCATCGCCCGCCTGGGCGCCCCGCGCACCGTCACCGCGGCGCCGGACGTCCTCGGGGAGCGGCTCGACGAGGCCGCCGCCCGGCCCTTCGACCTGGCCGCCGAACCGCCGGTGCGGGTCACCGTGTTCCGCACCGGCCCCGACGAGCACGTGCTGATGCTGCTCCTGCACCACATCGCCACCGACGGCTGGTCGGCCCCCGTCCTCGCCCGGGACCTCACCTCGGCCTACGCGGCCCGCCACGCCGGCGGCGCCCCCGGCTGGGAGGAGCTCCCGGTCCAGTACGCCGACCACACGCTCTGGCAGCAGGACGTCCTCGGCTCCGAGACCGACCCGGACAGCGCCGCCGCCCGGCAACTCGCCCACTGGCGGCGGACCCTCGCGGACCTGCCCGAGGAACTGGCCCTGCCCGCCGACCGCCCCCGGCCCCCGGTCGCCTCCCACCGCGGCGACGCCGTGGCCTTCCGGGTGCCCGCCGACCTGCACGCCGGCCTCGCCGGCCTCGCGGGCGAGCGCCGGGCCAGCCTCTTCATGGTCGTCCAGGCGGCCTGGGCCACCCTCCTGTCCCGCCTGGGAGCGGGCGAGGACATCCCGGTCGGCACGCCCATCGCCGGCCGCACCGACGAGGCACTGGACGATCTGGTCGGGTTCTTCGTCAACACCCTCGTCCTGCGCACCGACCTCTCCGGCGCCCCGAGCTTCGCGGAACTCCTCGACCGGGTGCGGGAGACCGCGCTGGCCGCGTACGCGAACCAGGACGTGCCCTTCGAACGGCTGGTGGAGGTGCTCAACCCGGCCCGCTCGATGGCCCGCCACCCGCTGTTCCAGACCATGCTGATGTGGAACAACACCGACGACCGGCTGTCCGACGCCGTCGCCGACCGGTTCCCCGGCCTGACCGCCCGGGCCCTGCCGCTGGGCACGCGGGTCGCGAAGTTCGACCTCACCCTCGCCCTGAAGGAGGCCCACGCGCCCGACGGCACCCCCGCCGGCCTGCACGGCCACCTCGAGTTCGCCGCCGACCTCTTCGACCGGGCCACGGCCGAGGACCTCGTCGAACGGTTCACACGGGTGCTGCGAGCGGTGGTGGCCGCGCCGGGGACGCCGGTGACGGACGTGGACGTGATGGCCCCGGGCGAACGGGAGAGGGTTCTCGGTGAGTGGAACGACAGCGACCGTGAGATTCCGGGGCACTCGGTCCCGGAGCTCTTCGCGGCGCGTGCTGCGGTCGCGCCTGAGGCGCCTGCTGTGGTCTTCGGTGGCGTGGAGGTCTCGTACGGGGAGCTGAACGCGCGGGCGAACCGGTTGGCGCGTTGGCTGGTGGAGCGTGGTGCGGGTCCCGAGCGCCTCGTCGCCGTGGTGCTGCCGCGTTCGGTGGACCTGGTGGTGGCGCTGCTGGCGGTGCTGAAGTCGGGCGCCGGGTACGTGCCGGTGGACCCGGAATTCCCGCAGGAGCGCATCGACCACATCCTGGGCGACGCGAACCCGGTGCTGACGCTCACCGAGGCCGATCTCGCGCAAGCGGATCTGTCCGGGTACGCGGCCGACGACCCGGCGGTGCCGGGCCGGTCGGGCGACCAGGTGGCCTACGTCATCTACACCTCGGGCTCCACCGGCCGCCCCAAGGGCGTGGCCGTGCCGTCCGCGGCGCTCGTCAACTTCCTGACCTCGATGCAGGACCGCTTCGCGCTCACCCGGCAGGACCGCCTGGTCGCCGTGACCACGGTCGGCTTCGACATCGCCGGCCTCGAACTCTTCCTCCCCCTCCTGCACGGCGCCCGGGTGATCCTGGCCGCCAGGGAGACGGTCCGGGACACCGCCGCACTCGCGGCCCTGATCAGGGACTCGTCCGCGACCATCGTCCAGGCCACCCCCAGCCTGTGGCACGCACTGGCCGAGGCGGACGGCGTGCCCGCGGGGCTGCGGGTCCTGGTGGGCGGCGAAGCACTGCCGGCCCCGCTGGCCCGCACCCTCGCGGAGGGCGGCCGGTCCGTGACCAACCTGTACGGGCCGACCGAGACGACGATCTGGTCCACGGCGGCGCCGGTCCCGGCCTCCGGCGAGGTCTCGATCGGCGACCCCGTCGCCAACACCCGCGTCTACGTCCTCGACGCCGGCCTGCGGCCCGTCCCCCTCGGTGTCGCGGGCGAGCTCTACATCGCGGGCGCCGGCCTGGCCCGCGGCTACCACCGCCGGCCCGGCCTCTCGGCGGAACGTTTCGTCGCCGACCCGTTCGGCGCGCCCGGCACCCGCATGTACCGCACCGGCGACCTGGTCCGCCGCACCGCCGACGGCCGGCTCGACTACCTGGGCCGCACCGACTTCCAGGTCAAGGTGCGCGGCTTCCGCATCGAACTCGGCGAGATCGAGGCGGCGGTCCTCGACCATCCGGACGTGACCCGGGCCGCCGTCGTCGTACGCGAGGACCAGCCCGGCGACAAGCGCCTGGTGGCCTACCTCGTCCCGACACCGGACGGCGCCCCCGACGGGGACGTGCTCCGCAAGCACGTCGCCGCCGCCCTGCCCGACTACATGGTGCCCGCCGCCTTCGTCACCCTCGACGCCCTGCCGCTGACCCCCAACGGCAAGCTCGACCGGGCCGCCCTGCCCGCCCCCGCCCTCGGCGGCCTCGGCGAGGGCCGCGCCCCGCGCACCCCGCAGGAGGAGATCCTGTGCGGCCTGTTCGCCGAGGTCCTCGGCGTCGCCGCGGTCACCATCGACGACGACTTCTTCGTCCTCGGCGGGCACTCGCTGCTCGCGGGCCGCCTGGCCGCCAAGGTCCGCTCCGCCCTCGGCAAGGAGATGAGCATCCGCGGCTTCTTCGAGAAGCCCACTGTCGCGGCCCTGGCCGAGAGCCTCGAACGCGCGCAGGCCACCACCACCCGTCCCGCGCTGCGCCGCCGGACCGGGAACAAGGAGAACTCGTGACCACGCTGTCCTTCTCGCAGCGCCGCCTGTGGTTCCTCAACCAGTTGGACGGCCCGAGCGCGATCTACAACATCCCCACCGCCCTGCGGCTGTCCGGCTCGCTGGACCGCGACGCGCTGCGCTCCGCCCTCGCGGACGTCGTGACCCGCCACGAGACCCTCCGTACGGTCCTCGCCGAAGGGGCCGACGGCCCCCGGCAGCTCGTCCTGGACGCCGCCGAGTCCGCCCCCGCCCTGTCGGTGGTCCGGCTCGGCGAGCCCGAGCTGGACGGGGCCCTGGAGGCCGCGGCCCGGCACGAGTTCGACCTGCTCGCCGAGGCCCCGATCCGCTGCACCCTGTTCGAACTCGGCCCGGACGAGCACGTCCTGCTCGTACTCCTGCACCACGTGGCCGGCGACGGCTGGTCGATCCCCGTGCTCGTCCGCGACGTCCTCACCGCCTACACGGCCCGGCTGGCGGGCCACGCCCCGGGATGGGAGGAACTCCCCGTCCAGTACTCCGACTTCACCGTCTGGCAGCAGGAGGTCCTGGGCTCCGAGGACGACCCCGCCAGCGTGATTTCGCAGCAGCTCGCGCACTGGCGCGAGGCGCTCGCCGACCTGCCCGAGGAACTGGGCCTGCCCACCGACCGCCCCCGCCCGGCGGCCGCCTCCCACCGCGGCGACACCCTGCCCTTCACGGTGCCCGCCGACCTCCACGCACGCCTCCTGGAACTGGCCCGCGAGCACCGGGCCAGCCCCTTCATGGTCGTCCAGGCCGCCCTGGCCATCCTGCTGTCCAAGCTCAGCGGCAGCACCGACGTCCCCATCGGCACGCCGATCGCAGGGCGCACCGACGAGGCCCTGGAGGACCTGGTCGGGTTCTTCGTCAACACCCTCGTCCTGCGCACCGACCTCTCCGGCACCCCCACCTTCCGGGACCTCCTGCAGCGCGTCAGGGACACCGACCTGGCCGCCTACGAACACCAGGACGTGCCCTTCGAACGGCTGGTGGAGGTCCTCAACCCGGCCCGGGCCATGGCCCGTCACCCCCTCTTCCAGACGCTGCTCACCTGGAACGACAACGACCAGCGGCAGGCGCGCACGGCGGCGGCCAGCCTGCCCGGCCTGACCGTCTCCGGCCACACGGCCGAGACCCGCACCGCGCGCTTCGACCTCTCCTTCACCCTGGAGGAGCGGCGCGGGCCCGCCGGCGCACCCGACGGCCTCACCGGAGCCCTGAACTACAGCACGGACCTGTTCGACCGGGCCACCGCCGAGTCCGTCGCCGAACGCTTCACGCGGGTGCTGGGCGCGGTGGTGAGCGCACCGGACCTGCCGGTGTCGCGCGTGGACCTGCTGTCCCCGCAGGAACAGGACCAGGTCCTGGAGACGTGGAACGCCACGGACCGCCCGATCGAACCGGTCTCCGTCCCGGAGCTCTTCGCGGCGCGTGCCGCGGTCGCGCCCGAGGCGCCCGCCGTGGTCTTCGACGGTGTGGAGGTCTCGTACGGGGAGCTGAACGCGCGGGCGAACCGGTTGGCGCGTTGGCTGGTGGAGCGTGGTGCGGGTCCCGAGCGGCTCGTCGCCGTGGTGCTGCCGCGTTCGGTGGACCTGGTGGTGGCGCTGCTGGCGGTGCTGAAGTCGGGTGCCGGGTACGTGCCGGTGGACCCGGAGTTCCCGCAGGAGCGCATCGACCACATCCTGCAGGACGCCGATCCGGTGCTGACGCTGACCGCGGCGGATCTCGCGGAAGCGGATCTCTCGGGCTACGCGGCCGATGACGTCGAGGTGGCGGACCGGTCCGGCCGGCAGGTGGCGTACGTCATCTACACCTCGGGCTCCACCGGCCGCCCCAAGGGCGTCGCGGTGCCGGGGGAGGCGCTCGTCAACTTCCTGGCCTCGATGCAGGACCACTTCGCCCTGACCGCACAGGACCGCCTGGTCGCGGTCACCACGGTCGGCTTCGACATCGCCGGCCTCGAACTCTTCCTCCCCCTCCTCCACGGCGCCGGGATCGTGCTCGCCTCGCGCGACACCGTCCGCGACGCCCCGGAACTGGCCCGCCTCCTGCGGGAATCGGGGGCCTCCGTCATGCAGGCCACGCCGAGCCTGTGGCACGCCCTCACCGAGGCCGGCCCGCTGCCGGCCGGGCTGCGCGTCCTGGTCGGCGGCGAGGCGCTGCCCGCCGAGCTGGCCCGTACCCTCGCCGCGGACGGCAGGTCCGTGACGAACCTCTACGGTCCGACCGAGACGACGATCTGGTCCACCTCGGCCACCGTTCCCGCCTCCGGCGACGTCTCCATCGGCCGCCCCATCGCCAACACCCGCCTCTACGTCCTGGACGCGGGCCTGCGCCCGGTGCCGGCCGGCGTGGCCGGCGAGCTCTACATCGCCGGCTCCGGCCTGGCCCGCGGCTACCACCAGCGGGCCGGCCTGTCCGCCGAGCGGTTCGTCGCCGACCCGTTCGCCGCGCCCGGCAGCCGCATGTACCGCACCGGCGACCTGGTCCGCCGGCGCGCCGACGGCAGCCTCGACTACCTGGGCCGCACCGACTTCCAGGTGAAGGTCCGCGGCTTCCGCATCGAACTCGGCGAGATCGAGACGGCCGTCGCCGCACACCCCGACGTCGCCCGCGCCGCCGTCCTCGTCCGCGAGGACCACCCCGGCGACAAGCGCCTCGTGGCCTACGCGGTCCCCGCCGCCGACCGGGCGATCGACCACGCCCTGCTCCGCAAGCACGTGGCCGCCGCCCTGCCCGAGTACATGGTGCCCGCCGCGTTCGTCACCCTCGACGCCCTGCCGCTGACCCCCAACGGCAAGCTCGACCGCGCCGCCCTGCCCGCCCCCGCGTACGGGGTGGAGAGCACCGGCCGGGCCCCGCGCACCCCGCAGGAGGAGATCCTGTGCGGGCTGTTCGCCGAGGTCCTCGGCGTCGCCCGGATCTCGGTCGACGAGGACTTCTTCGCCCGGGGCGGCCACTCCCTGCTCGCGCTGCGGCTCATGACCCGC
This sequence comes from Streptomyces sp. NPDC059989, assembly GCF_042736975.1. Lineage (NCBI taxonomy): Bacteria > Bacillati > Actinomycetota > Actinomycetes > Kitasatosporales > Streptomycetaceae > Streptomyces > Streptomyces sp. NPDC059989. Next base: position 41,794 of record NZ_JBHWUO010000035.1, on the reverse strand, counting down.
GTCCGCGCCACCCTCGGCGTGGACCTCCCGGTCCGGCAGCTGTTCGAGACCCCGACCGTCGCCGGCCTCGCCGGGCTGCTCGGCTCCGGCGACGCCGCGCGCCTCCCGCTGACGGCCCGCCCCCGCCCCGAGCGGGTGCCGGTCTCCTTCGCCCAGCGCCGCCTGTGGTTCCTCGGCCGGCTGGAGGGACCGACCGCCGCCCACAACATCCCCACCACCCTGCGCCTGTCCGGCTCGCTGGACCGCGACGCGCTGTCCTCCGCCCTCGCGGACGTCGTGACCCGCCACGAGACCCTCCGTACGATCTTCGCCGAAGACGCCGAGGGCCCCCACCAGATCCTCCTCACCCCCGAACAGGCCCGGCCCGAGCCCGTGTTCGCGCGGACCGACGAGGCCGGCCTGGCCGAGGAGCTGCGGCGGGCCGCCCGCCGCGGCTTCGACCTGGCCGTGGAGCCGCCCCTGCGGGCCCACCTGTTCCGGCTCGGCCCCGACGAGCACGTGCTCATGCTGCTCGTGCACCACATCGCGAGCGACGGCGGCTGGTCCACCCCGATCATGGTCCGCGACCTCACCACCGCCTACGCCGCGCGCTGCGCCGGCGAGGCACCCGCCTGGACGCCGCTGCCGGTCCAGTACGCCGACTACACCCTGTGGCAGCGCGAGGTCCTCGGCTCCGAGGACGACCCCGACAGCCCCGTCTCGCGGCAGCTCGCCCACTGGCGCGAGACCCTGCGGGACCTCCCCGAGGAACTGGGCCTGCCCACCGACCGGCCCCGGCCGGCCGCGAGCTCCTACCGGGGCGACAGCGTGCCGGTGGCGATCCCCGCCGCCCTCCACCGCCGCCTGGAGCTCCTGGCCCGCGAGAACCGGGCCAGCCTCTTCATGGTGGTGCAGGCCGGCCTCGCCGCCCTGCTGTCCAAGCTGAGCGGCACCGCGGACATCCCGATCGGCACCCCGATCGCCGGCCGCACCGACGAGGCCCTGGAGGAGCTCGTCGGGTTCTTCGTCAACACCCTCGTCCTGCGCACCGACCTCTCCGGCGACCCGACCTTCACCGAGCTGGTGGCCCGGGCCCGGCAGACCGACCTGGCGGCCTACGCCCACCAGGACGTCCCCTTCGAACGGCTGGTGGAGGTGCTCAACCCGGCCCGCTCGATGGGCCGCCACCCGCTGTTCCAGACCATGCTGGCCTTCAACAACGTCGACCAGAAGGCCGCCCTCGGCGAGGGCCGGCTGCCCGGACTGACCGTCTCCGGAGACCACGTCGGCACCGGCGTCGCCCAGTTCGACCTGCTGCTCGCCGTGGCCGATGCCCGGGCCGAGGACGGCGCCCCCGACGGGCTCACCGGCCACCTCGAATACAACGCCGACCTCTTCGACCGGTCCACCGCCGAAACCCTCGTGCGGCGCCTGACGCTCCTGCTCGACTCCGTCAGCCAGGACCCCGAGCGGCCCCTGAGCCACGTCGAGCTGCTGGAGGAGGACGAGCGCCGCCGCATCCTCGGCACGTGGATCGACACCGCCCGCGAAGTGCCCCGCGCCACCCTGCCCGCCCTCTTCGAGGCGCAGGCCGCCCGCACGCCCGACGCGCCCGCCGTGCTCTTCGGGGACCGCTCCCTGACCTACGCCGAACTCAACGGCCGGGCCAACCGCCTGGCCCGCCTGCTCACGGAGCGGGGCGCGGGCCCGGAGGGCTTCGTCGGCATCGCACTGCCGCGCACCGAACTGACCCTCGTCGCCGTCCTCGGCGTCCTCAAGTCCGGCGCCGCCTACGTGCCGATCGACCCCGAGTACCCGGCCGACCGCATCGCCCACCTGCTCCGCGACGCCGCCCCCGGCCTGCTGCTCACCACGCGGGACGTGCTGTCCCGGCTGCCCGACGAGGGGCCCGTGCGGATCGTCCTCGACGACCCGCAGACCGGGGCCGCGCTGTCCCGGCAGCCCGCGCACGACCCCTCCGACGACGACCGGGCCGCGCCCCTGCGCCCCTCGCACGCCGCCTACGCCATCTACACCTCCGGCTCCACCGGCCTCCCCAAGGGCGTGGTGGTGCCCCACGAGAACGTCGCCGACCTGGCGGCCTGGGCGGCCGGGGAGTTCGGCGCCGAGGGCATGGCCCACGTCGTGGCCTCCACCTCGCTCAACTTCGACGTCTCCGTCTTCGAGATGTTCGGCCCGCTGCTGTCCGGCGGCACCGTCGAGGTGATGCGGGACGTCCTGGAACTGGCCGACCCCGCCCACGCCGGCCGCTCGGTCTCCCTGGTCAGCGGCGTCCCCTCGGCGATGGCCCAGATCGTCGGGGACGGCGGCCCGCTGGTCACCGCCCGCGAGGTCGTCCTCGCCGGCGAGGCCGTCTCCGCCCGCGACGCCAACGCCATCGTGCGGGCCGTCGGCGCCGGACGGTTCGCGAACATCTACGGCCCCACCGAGGCCACCGTCTACGCCGCCGCCTGGTACACCCGGGACGAGATCGCCGGCGTCCCCCCGATCGGCGCCCCCCTCCGCAACACCCGGCTCTACGTCCTGGACGCGGCCCTGCGCCCCGTCCCGGTCGGTGTCGCGGGCGAGCTCTACATCGCGGGCGCCGGCCTGGCCCGCGGCTACCACCGCCGGCCCGGCCTGTCGGCGGAACGTTTCGTCGCCGACCCCCACGGCCCGGCCGGCACCCGGATGTACCGCACCGGCGACCTGGTCCGCTGGAGCGCCGAAGGCAGCCTCGACTACCTGGGCCGCACCGACTTCCAGGTCAAGGTGCGCGGCTTCCGCATCGAACTCGGCGAGATCGAGACGGCCGTCGCCGCACACCCCGACATCGCCCGCGTCGCCGTCGTCGTCCGCGAGGACCGGCCCGGCGACAAACGCCTCGTCGCCTACGTGGTCCCGGCCACCGGCCGGACCGTCGACGGGGCCCGCCTGCGCGGACACGTCGCCGCCTCGCTGCCCGACTACATGGTCCCCTCCGCGTTCGTCACCCTCGACGCCCTGCCGCTCAACCCCAACGGCAAGCTCGACCGGGCCGCCCTGCCCGCCCCCGCCTACGGGCCGGCCCGCCTCGGCCGGGCCCCGCGCACCCCCCGCGAGGAGATCCTGTGCGGGCTGTTCGCCGAGGTCCTCGGCGTCCCGAAGGTCTCCCTCGACGACGACTTCTTCACCCTCGGCGGCCACTCGCTGCTCGCCACCCGCCTCGCCGGCCGCATCCGCACCACCCTCGGCGAGGAACTGACCATCCGGCAGTTCTTCGAGACCCCGACCGTGGCCGGCCTCGCCGCCGTCCTCGGCTCCGGCGGCCCCGCCCGGACCCCCCTCCTGGCCGCCGCCCGCCCCGAGCGCGTCCCGCTCTCCTTCGCCCAGCAACGCCTGTGGTTCCTCGGCCGGTTCGAGGGCCGCAGCCACACCTACAACGTGCCGACCGGCCTGCGGCTGTCCGGCGCGGTGGACCGGGACGCCCTGCGCTCCGCCCTCGCCGACCTCGTCACCCGCCACGAGACCCTCCGCACGGTCTTCGCCGAGGACGCCGAAGGCCCGTACCAGACCGTGCTCGCCCCCGAGCTCGCCCGGCCGGACCTCCCCGTGATCGAGACCACCGAGGCGGAGCTCGTCGACGCCCTGGAGCGGGAGGCCCGCCACGGCTTCGACGTCAGCGTCGAACCCCCGCTGCGGGCCCGCCTGTTCGCCGTCGGCCCCGAGGAGCACGTGCTGCTGCTCCTCGTCCACCACATCGCCACCGACGGCTGGTCGATGCCGCTGCTCGTCCGCGACCTCACGGCCGCCTACGCCGCCCGCTGCCGCGGCGAGGCCCCCCGATGGACGGCCCTGCCGGTCCAGTACGCCGACTACACCCTGTGGCAGCGCGAGCTGCTCGGCTCCGAGGACGACCCCGACAGCCTCGTCTCCCGGCAACTCGCCCACTGGCGGCAGACCCTGGCCGGGCTGCCCGAGGAGCTGGACCTGCCCACCGACCGCCCCCGCCCGGCCGTCGCCTCCTACCGGGGCGACGTCCTGGACGTGGAGATCCCGGCCGCCACCCACGCCCTGCTCACCGACCTGGCCCGGGAGAACCACGCCAGCCTCTTCATGGTGGTGCAGGCCGCCCTGGCCACCCTGCTGTCCAAGCTGAGCGGGGCCACCGACATCCCGATCGGCACCCCGATCGCCGGCCGCACCGACGAGGCCCTGGAGGACCTGGTCGGCTTCTTCGCCAACACCCTCGTGCTGCGCACCGAGGTGGCGGCCGACGAGACCTTCGCCGACCTCGTCGGCCGGGTCCGGGAGACCGACCTCACCGCCTACGCCCACCAGGACGTCCCCTTCGAACGCCTCGTGGACGTCCTCAACCCGGCCCGCTCGATGGCCCGGCACCCGCTCTTCCAGACCATGCTGACCTTCGACAACGTCGCCGCGCGCGACACCTCCGAGGCCGCCGGCACCGCGCCGCTGCCGGACGTGGCCGCCTCCGGCCAGGGCGTCGGCACCGGGGTCGCGCGCTTCGACCTGATGTTCCGGCTCGGCGAACGGCACACCGCCGACGGCCGGCCCGGCGGGATCGCCGGCGTCCTGGAGTACGCCGGCGACCTCTTCGACCGGGAGACCGCCCGCGGCCTCGCCGACCGGCTGGTGGCCGTCCTGACGGCCGCCGCCGCCCGCCCCCACGCCCCGATCGGCTCCCTCGACACCCTGCCCGAGCAGGACCGCGGCCGGCTGCTCGTGACCTGGAACGACACCGCCCGCGCACTGCCCGCCGACCACCTGCCCGAGCTGTTCCGGCAGCAGGCCGCCCGCACCCCCGACGCGCCCGCCCTCGTCTTCGAGGACCTGACCCTCGACTACCGCGAGCTCGACACCCGATCCGACCGCCTCGCCCACGCCCTCGCCGCGCGCGGCGTCGGCCCCGAGGACCTGGTGGCCGTGGCCCTGCCCCGGACCGACACGATGGTCACGGCCCTGCTCGCCGTCCTCAAGACCGGCGCGGCGTACGTGCCGATCGACCCCGAATACCCGGCCGACCGCGTCGCCTACATGCTGGCCGACGCCGCCCCGGTCCTCCTCCTCACCGACCGCGAGACCTCCGCCGCGCTCCCCGCCGACGGCACCCTCCCCGAGGTCCCGCGCCTGGTCCTCGACGACCCGGCGACCCTCCGCGCGCTCGACGCCACGACCGCGGCCGAACTCGAAGAGGTCCGCCGGCTCGCCCCGCCCCACCCCGAGCACCCGGCCTACGTCATCTACACCTCCGGCTCCACCGGCCGCCCCAAGGGCGTGGTCGTCGGCCACGGCAACCTGCTCAACCTCCTCAACGCGATGCGCGACCACCTGCGGCTGACCGAGGACGACCGGCTGCTCGCCGTCACCACCATCGGCTTCGACATCTCCAACCTGGAGCTGTGGACCCCGCTCGCCCACGGCGCCCGGCTCGTCCTCGCGGCCCGCGAGACGGTCAAGGACCCGCTCGCACTGGCCCGGCTCGTCGAGGAATCCGGCGCCACCGTGCTCCAGGCCACCCCGACCGCCTGGCAGGGCCTGGTGACCGCCCGCCCCGAAGCCCTGCGCGGGCTCGTCAAACTCGTCGGCGGCGAGGCCCTGCCCGGTCCCCTCGGCCGCGCCCTGCACGAACTGGGAGGCTCCCTCACCAACGTCTACGGGCCCACCGAGACCACCATCTGGTCCACCGCCGCCCGCCTGGACGCCGAGACCTGCGAACGGCCGCCGATCGGCCGGCCCCTCGACAACACCCGCGTCTACGTACTGGACGGCGGCCTGAGCCCGGTGGCCCCCGGCGAGGCCGGCGAGCTGTACATCGCCGGCCTCGGGGTGGCCCGCGGCTACCTGGGCCGCCCCGGACTGTCCGCCGAACGGTTCACCGCCGACCCCTTCGGCCCCGCCGGCACCCGCATGTACCGCACCGGCGACCTCGTCCGCTGGAGTGCGGACGGGACCCTCGAATACATCGGCCGCACCGACCACCAGGTCAAGGTGCGCGGCTTCCGGATCGAACTCGGCGAGATCGAGGCCGCCCTGACCGCGCACCCAGAGGTCGCCCAGGCGGTGGTCGTCGCCCGCGAGACCACCCCCGGCGACAAGCAGCTGGTGGCCTACGCCGTGCCCGACCGGGGCGACGGGGCGCGCGACACGGAGCGGGAGACCCGCCAGGTCCGGGAGTGGGAGGCCGCCTACGACGCCCTCTACGACGAGCCCGGCTCCGACACCTTCGGCGAGGACTTCGGCATCTGGCGCAGCACCTATACCGGCGAGCCGATCCCCCTGGAGGAGATGCGGGAGTGGCGCTCCGGCACCGTCGAGCGCATCCTCGCCGGCCGGCCCCGCCGGGTGCTGGAGATCGGCGTCGGCACCGGCCTGATCCTCGCCCACGTCGCCCCGCACTGCGAGAGCTACTGGGGCACCGACCTCTCGGGGGCCGTCGTCGAACGGCTCCGCGCCGAGGTGGCCGGCCGGCCCGAACTCGCCGACCGGGTCACCCTGACCACCCAGCCCGCCCACGACATCGACGGCCTGCCCCGGGGCGCCTTCGACACCGTCGTGCTCAACTCGGTGGTCCAGTACTTCCCGAGCGCCGACTACCTCACCGACGTACTGGCCAAGGTGACGGAACTGCTCGCGCCCGGCGGCACCGTGTTCGTCGGCGACGTCCGCAACCTGCGCACCCTGCGCCCCCTGCGCGGGGCCGTCGCCCTGCACGGCCGGGACGCCGACACCCGATCCGACGCCGACCGGGACCGGCTGCGCGCCGGGATCGAGCGCAGCGTGAGCCGGGAGAAGGAACTGCTGCTCGCCCCCGAGTGGTTCACCGAGCTGCGGGCGAGCCTGCCCGCGGTCCGCGGCCTGGACCTGCGGATCCGGCGCGGCGTCCACCACAACGAGCTGACCCGGCACCGCTACGACGTGGTGCTGCGCACCGGCGCCGCCCCCGGCCTGGACGTGGCCGACGCCCCCGCGCTGGCCTGGGGCGAGCGGATCCGCGCGATCGAGGACCTGGCCGCCGAACTGGCCGGGTCGGCCCCCCGCCTGCTGCGGGTCACCGGCATCCCCAACCGCCGGGTGCTCGCCGAGGCCGAAGCCGTCCTGGAACTGTTCGGCCGGGAGCCCCGCCCGGTCGCCGGGCCCGCCGGGGGAGTCGACCCCGAGGAGCTCCACGCCCTCGCCGACCGCGCCGGCTACCGGGTGGCGATCACCTGGTCGGGCGCGGCCGCGGCCGCGGGTACGGACGAGGACGGCGAGGCGGGGGCGCTGGACGCGGTCTTCGTCGCCGCCGGACCCCAGGCGGCTCCCGTACCGGACGAGCCCGCCGACCTCGCGCTGACGGGGGTGTACCGGGCGGCGCCCGACGCCGGCACCGGCCGCGCCCACGCCAACGATCCCGCCCGCTGGCGCGAGACCGACGGCCTGGGGACCGCTCTGCGGGACCGGCTGAAGGACACCCTGCCCGCGCACATGGTGCCCGCGGCCGTCGTCACCCTCGACGCGCTCCCGCTGACCCCCAACGGCAAGGTCGACCGCAAGGCGCTCCCGGCCCCCGACTTCTCGGCCCGGGTCGCAGGCCGGCCGCCGACCACCCCGCGCGAGGAACTGATGTGCGCCCTGTTCGCCGAGGTGCTGGGCCTCGCACGGGTGGGTCTGGACGACAACTTCTTCGAGTTCGGCGGGCACTCCCTGCTGGCGACGAGGCTGTCCGGCCGGGTCGGCGCCGTCCTCGGCGTGGAGGTGCCGCTGCGCCGGCTCTTCCAGGCACCCACCCCCGCCGAGCTGCTCCGCGCCCTGGAGCCGGCGGGCGAACCGGACGGGCACGGGGTGCTCGTACCGCTGCGGGCGTCCGGTTCCGCCTCACCGCTGTTCTGCGTGCACCCGGCCGCCGGCCTCAGCTGGTGCTACCTCGGACTGCTCGCACACCTCGGCCCCCAGTACCCGCTGTACGGGCTGCAGGCGCGCGGGACGGACGGCGCCGAGCCGCTGCCCGCCTCGATCGAGGAGATGGCCGCCGACTACGCCGACCGGATCCGCTCGGCGTCCCCCGAAGGCCCGTACCGGCTCGTCGGCTGGTCGGTCGGCGGGACCATCGCCCACGCGATCGCGGCCGAACTGGAGCGGCGGGGCGAGCGGGTGGAACTGCTGGCCATCCTCGACGCCTACCCGGTGGCCGACGCCGTCGGCACCGAACCGCCCGGCGAGGCCGCGATCGTCGCCCGCAACCTGCGGGCGATCGGCTTCGACTTCCAGGAGTCCGAGCTCACCCCCGAGACCTTCCCCATCGACCGCTACCGGGCCTTCCTGGCCCGCGAGAACAAGGTGATGGCCCGGTTCGAGGCGCACGAGATCCTCGCCATGAAGGACGTCTACGTCAACAACACCCGGCTCATGTGGTCCCACACCCCCGGCCACTTCAGCGGCGACGTCCTGTTCGTCACCGCCGAACGCGACCGCGGGGCGCTCGCCCTGGAGCGGGGCCACCGGGCCTGGGAACCCCACGTGGGGGGAGTCGTCGAGAACCACCCCGTCGACTCCGACCACGAGGGCCTGATGACCCGGCCCGGACCCATCGCCCACGTCGGACGGCTGCTCGCGGAGCGGCTGGAGGCCCTGGACGCGGCCGCGGCGGCCGGCGGGGCGGGCGGGGCGGGCGGGGCGGGCGTGCGTAGAAACGGCGTAGACGCCGCACGCAGGCTCGGCGCATGACAACGGTGGACGAGAGGACGGTTGCGGCGCTCCCCCTTCGCCGCAACCGTGACTTCCTCCTGTTGTGGACGGGCAACTGGCTGCAGTTCTTCGGCTCCCGCATGGGCGGGGTCTGCTACCCACTGCTCGCACTCCAGATCTCCGGCGGGTCGGCCCGAGCCGTCGGCCTGGCCTCGGCGGCGGCCGTGCTGCCGTACGCCGTGGTCCAGTTGCCCGCCGGAGTTCTGGTCGACCGCTGGGACCGGCGCACGGTGATGCGCGTGTGCGCGGCGGGCCGGACCCTGGTCCTGGGGACGGTGGCCGCGGCGGTGTTCCTCGGCGGGCTCGGCATGGGCTCACTGCTGGCGCTGATCGCCGCCGACGTCTCCCTGACCATCGTCGCCGGCCTCGCCGAACGGGCCGCCGTACGCACCGTCGTCCCGGCGGCCCACCTGACCGCCGCACTCTCCCAGAACGAGGCCCGCGGCAGGATCGCGGGTCTCCTGGGCGGGCCGGCGGGCACCGTGCTGTTCACCTGGGCGCGCTGGAGCCCCTACCTCGCCGCCGCCGTCGGCGCCGTCATCGCGGCCGTCAACCTCCGCTTCATCCGGGCCGACTGCAAACCGGCCGCCGCGGCCGGGCACCGCCGGATCCGCGAGGACCTGGCCGACGGACTGCGCTGGCTGCGGGGGCAGCACGGGCTGCGCGCCATGCTGCCCGTGCTGACCCTGGCCGCCGCCCTGCTCCAGGTGGTCTCGCTCGGACTCGTCGTGATCCTGGTCAAGGAGCAGGGCCACGCGGAGTCGACGGTGGGCCTGGTGCTCGGGATCAGCGGATGCGGCGGGGTGCTCGGCGCGCTCACCGCCCGCTGGTGGATGGCCCGGTTCTCGCTGCCCGTCCTCCTGATCGGCGGCCTGGCCCTGTGGTCCGCGCTGATGGCCGCCATGGCCTGGGCCACAGGACCGATCGCCCTGGGGGCGCTGTTCGGCGCGATGAACACGATCGGCGCGATCTTCGGGGTGGCCACCGCCGTCTACCAGATGACCGCCACCCCGGAGGCGCTCCAGGGCCGGGTCGCGGCCCTGGCCGGGCTCGTCACCGCCGCCGGCACCACGGCCGGCGCGTTCGGCGCCGGCGGGCTCCTCGGCGAGTGGGGCGGCTCCCGCGCCCTGCAGGCCGCCGCCGCCGGGATGGCCCTGCTCGCCCTGGTGGCCGGGCTGGTCCCGGCGGTACGGCGGGCCAGGATCGCCGGACCGGAGCCGGCCGCCCCACGGCCCGAGGACACCCCCACGTCCCCGGCGTCCCCCGCGTCCCCTGCTCCCGCTTCCCCCGCCCCCAAGTCCTGACCGACCCCCACCGGTCCCACCTCCGAACTCCCCCCACCCGCACTCCCGCCCGCTCCCCCCACCCCGCCCGCTCCCCCACCCGCACCCACCCGGACCACCGAAGGACCGTCCATGGACCTGAGCCTTTTCTACTTCGCGCACGACTCCACCGCGCCGGGTCAAGCCGGCCGGTACGAACTGCTGATCGAGGGGGCGAAGCTCGCCGACCGGGCGGGGCTCGCCGCCGTGTGGACGCCGGAGCGGCACTTCGACCCCTTCGGCGGGGCCTACCCGAACCCGGCCGTGCTCGGCGCCGCCCTGGCCATGTCCACCCAGCGGGTGGGCATCCGCGCCGGCAGCGTCGTCGCCCCGCTCCACCACCCGGCCCGGATCGCCGAGGAGTGGTCGGTGGTGGACAACCTGTCGGGCGGCCGGGCCGGCGTCGCCTTCGCGTCCGGCTGGAACACCGTCGACTTCGCCCTGCGGCCCGAGAACCACGCCGACCGGCGCACCCTGGTCCGCGAGACCGCCGAGGAGGTCCGCCGGCTGTGGCGCGGCGAGGCCCTCGCCACCACCGACGGTCTCGGCCGCCCCGTGGAGATCCGGGCCTACCCGCCCGCCGTCCAGCCCGAGCTGCCGATCTGGCTGACCTCGGCCGGCGGTGTGGACACCTTCCGGGCCGCCGCCCGGATGCGCGCCGGCATCCTCACCCACCTGCTGGGCCAGTCCCTTGAGGAGGTGGCCGGCAAGATCGCCGAGTACCGGCGGGTCGCCGCCGAGGAACACGAGGGCTGGGGCGGCCACGTCGTCCTGATGCTGCACACCCTGCTCGGCGACGACCTCGACCGGGTGCGCGAGCAGGTGCGCGGGCCCTTCACCCACTACCTGAAGAGCTCCGCCAACCTCACCGCCAAGTCGTTCACCGGCAAGGACATCGACCTGTCCGAGCTGAACGCCGAGGACATGGACTACCTCGCGGCACGCGCCTTCGACCGCTACTTCGAGACCGGAGGCCTCTTCGGCAGCGTCGAGCGCGCCGCCGAACTGCTGCCGCACATCAGGGCTCTGGGCGTCGACGAGATCGGCTGCCTCGTGGACTTCGGAGTGGAGTCCCGGGCCGTCCTCGACGGCATCGAGAAGCTCGGAAAGCTGAACGAGATCATCTCCCGATGAGACAGGAGACGTCATGAGCACCACCCTGCGGGCGGACCGGACCTGGTCCCCGCGCGAGATCACCGGAGCCGAGGCCGAGGGCCGCGGCCTGGCCGAGCACCTCACCGAGCTCGCCGCCGAGGGTCTCACCGACCTGCTGACCGAGCACAAGGCGCTCGTCTTCCGCGGTTTCGGAGTCACCCCCGAGTCCGTCGAGCCCGTCCTCGACCGGCTGCTGCCCAACCGGCTGCCCTACGTGCACGGGAACTCCCCGCGCACCCGGGTCAAGGGCAACCTCTACACCTCCACCGAGTACCCGCAGCGCTTCACCATCTCGATGCACAACGAGCTGAACTACGCCCGCCGCTGGCCGGCCCGGCTCGCCTTCTACTGCGAGGTGGCCGCCGAGTCCGGGGGCGCCACCCCGGTCGTGGACGGCGCGCTGTGGCTGGAGTCCCTGGACGCCGAGGTCCGCGAGGCGTTCGCCGGCGGGATCCGCTACGTGCAGAACCTGCACGACGGCTACGGCCTCGGCAAGAGCTGGCAGGACACCTTCGAGACCGACGACCGGGCCGAGGTGGAGCGCTTCCTGGAAGCCTCGGAGGCCGAGTGGGAGTGGGGCCCGGACGGCATCCGCGTGGTCCAGCACCGCCGGTCGACCACCACGCACCCGGTGACGGGCGCCGAGGTCTGGTTCAACCAGGCCGACCAGTGGCACCCGGCCGGCCTCGGCGACGAGACCGCCAAGGAGCTGTACGACATCCTCCCGCCGGAGGAGTTCCCGCAGTACGTCACCTTCGCCGACGGCAGCCTCATCCCGGACGGGTACGTCACCCAGATCCGCGACCGGGGCCTGGAGCTCGCCGTGGACGTCGACTGGCGCGTCGGCGACGTGCTGCTGATCGACAACGTGCTGACCGGCCACGGCCGGCGCCCCTTCGAGGGCTCCCGCCGCATCCTGGTGGCCATGTCCGACTGACCGCGCGGACCGCGCCCCCGTTCTCCCCGGGCCACCGGGGAGGACGGGGGCCCCGTCATGCCCGCAGGAAGGCGAGGACCGCCAGCACCCTGCGGTGGCCCTCGGTGTCCACCGGCAGGTCCAGCTTGGCGAAGATGTTGCCGATGTGCTTGTTCACGGCCGCCTCGCTGATGAACAGGTCCGCGGCGAGACGGGCGTTGGACCGGCCCTCCGCGAGCAGGCCGAGCACCTCGCGCTCCCGGGGGCTGAGCCGCTCCAGGGGGTCCTGGCGCAGCCGTACGAGCTGGTGGATCACCTCCGGGTCCACCACCGTCCCGCCGGCCGCGACCCGTTCGATCGCCGCCGTGAAATCGGCCACCGCGCTCACCCGCTCCTTGAGCAGGTAGCCCACCCCGGCCCCGCCGCCCGAGTCCAACAGGCCCAGCGCGTAGGAGCGTTCCACGTACTGGCTGAGGACGAGCACGGGCAGCCCGGGGAACTCCTCGCGCAGCCCCACCGCCGCCCGCAGACCGTCGTCGCCCATCGTCGGCGGCATCCGCACGTCGGTGACGATCAGGTCGGGCCGGTCGGCGCGCACGGCCCCGACCAGGGCGTCGGCGTCGCCGACCGCCGCCACCACCTCGTGGCCGAACCGCTGCAACAGCCCGACCAGGCCCTCGCGCAACAGGACGGCGTCTTCCGCCACGATCAGGCGAAGCGACACGGAACCTCCACATGCAGCAGGGTGGGACCACCGACCGGGCTCGAAACCCGCATCCGGCCGTCGAGCGCCGTGACCCGGTCGGCGAGACCGGTCACCCCGCTGCCCGCCTCCGGATCGACACCGCCGCGGCCGTCGTCCGTGATGTCGAGGATCAATAGATCGGAATGGTACCGTCCGTGCACCTTCGCGGTCGTGGCCCCACTGTGTTTGGCGATGTTCGTCATGGCCTCGTTGATCAGGTAGTACATCGTCGTCTCCAGCTTCCTGGGCAGCCGTTCGGGCAGCCGCAGGTCCACCGTGACCGGGATCGGGAACCGGCCCGCGTAGTCCTCGATCGCCGCGACCAGCCCGTGATCGGCCAGCACCGGCGGATTGAGCCCCCGGATCAGGGCCCGCAACTCCTGGTGGGCGGTGGACAGCTGGCCCTCCGCCTGGGTGAGCAGCTCGGCCTGGGGCGACCCCTCCGGGGTGTCCAGCCGCAGCATCGCCAGGGTCATCCCCAGGGAGACCAGCCGCTGCTGCGCCCCGTCGTGCAGATCGCGTTCGATCCGCACCCGCTCGGCGTCGAAGGAGTCCAGCAGGCGGGACTGAGAGGCGCGCACCTCGCGCAGCTCCTCCCCGAGCTCCCGGTCGCGCGGGGCGAGGAAGGTGCGGGCCATGGCGGCCCGCGCCCCCGCCCACGAGGTCACCGTGTAGGGCGAGGCGAGCAGCACGATCCCGCCGAAGACCGTCCAGGGCCAGGTGTCGCCGTCCACCGAGGCGATGGTCATGGCGGGCACCCCGAAGGAGAAGCCCAGCACCAGCAGGTCCAGCCACCACAGCGCGGCCGCCGAGACCAGCGTGAACATCAGCTCCCGCCAGGTCACCTGCTCCTTGAGGCGCGTGGCCAGCCAGGCCTTGACCCCGGGCTCCTCCGGGCGGCGGTGCGGATCGGGCAGGTGGTCGAGGTCCACCAGCCGCAACCGCCGGCGTTCCACCGAGGCCACCACGGTGGAGGCCAGCACCATCCCCACCAGGGGCGCGATGCCGATCAACACCACCAACAGCGCGAGCCCCGCCGCCAGACCGACCGCGAAGACCATGACGGCCGCCGCGCCGACCAGGACGCCCCCCGACAGATAGGCCAGGGACCGCCAGGGCCAGCTCGAGGTCAGGAAGCTCAAGGGGCGCTGAGCCATGGCCTGCCAGGCCGTTGTAGGACGCATGGGATCACCGTAACCCGGCCCTTCGAGCCGGTGGGGTAGAGCTGTCTCTACCTCAGGAGTAGAGGGTGGATCAGTGCCCCGCCCACCCCTCCTGCAGTGAAATCGACCCATGACGACAACGAGGCAAACCCCCGTACAGGACGCGGTCGAACTCCACGGAGTGCGCAAGGTCCACGGCGCCGGCGACCGCTCCGTGACCGCGCTGGACGGCGTCTCCATCGGCTTCCCGCGCGGCACCTTCACCGCCATCATGGGCCCTTCCGGCTCCGGGAAGTCCACCCTGCTGCAGTGCGCGGCGGGACTGGAGCAGCCGACCGACGGGCGGATCGTCCTCGCCGGATCCGACATCGGCCAGATGAACGAGAAGGAGCGCACCAAGCTCCGCCGCGACCACATCGGATTCGTCTTCCAGGCCTTCAACCTCGTCGAGTCGCTGACGGCGGCCCAGAACGTGGAACTGCCGTCCCGGTTCGCCGGCCGCCGCGTCGACCGCGAGCAGGTCGCCAAGGCGCTCGCCGCGGTCGGTCTCGCCGAGCGCGCCGGCCACCGCCCCAGCGAGCTCTCCGGCGGCCAGCAGCAGCGCGTCGCCCTCGCCCGCGCCCTGGTCACCCGGCCCGACGTGCTCTTCGCCGACGAGCCCACCGGCGCCCTGGACACCGTCACCTCCAAAGAGGTGCTGCAGATGATGCGGATGCTGGTCGACCAGGAGGGCCAGACCACCCTGATGGTGACCCACGACCCGGTGGCGGCCGCCATGGCCGACGTCGTCGTCTTCCTCAAGGACGGCCGGATCGCCGACCGCGTCCCGCTCAGCCGGGACGCCAACGGCGGCAACGCCGCCGCGATCGCCGCCCACATGGCCGGGCTGGAGGCGTGATGCTGATCCTCGCGAACGTACGCGAACGCTGGTCCGGATTCCTCGGGGCCTTCATCGCCGTCCTGGTGGGCGTGGCCCTCATCACCACCACCCTGGTCATCTACGACTCCTCCCGCCCCACCGTCCAGCCCCGGTACGCCGGCACCGCCGCCCTGGCCCTGCCCGAGCAGGCCCTCGACGCGGACGGCAGCCCCGAGGACCGGATCCCGTGGAGCAAGGCCGAGGCCGAGCCCCTGCTGGCCGGACTCGACGCGGTCCCCGGAGTGGCCGGCGTCGTGGTGGACCGCTCCTTCTACGCCCAGGCCATCGTCGGCGACAAGCCCGTGACCGACGAGGGCGCCCTGGAATCCGGCCACGGCTGGGACAGCACCCGGATGGCGCCGTACAAGCTGGTCTCCGGCAAGGCCCCGAGCGGCGACCGCGAGGTCGTGGTCGACCGCGCCCTGGGCGCTGCCGTCGACAGCGAACTCACCGTCAACATCACCGCGGGCCGCGAGCGGTTCACCGTCGTCGGCACCGTGGACGGCCCCGGCTACTACTTCAGCGAGGCGTTCGCCGCCAAGCAGCAGCCCGGCGTCCGCGCCATCGCCCTGATCGCCGACAAGGGCGCCTCCGCCGGCGCGATCGCCTCCGGTGCCAAGAAGGCGCTGGGCGGCAAGGGCACCGTGGTCTCCGGTGACGGCCGCTCCGCACTCCAGCCCGAGTACATCGAGCACAAGCGGTTCCTCGGCGTCCAGCTCATCAGTGCCATGGCGATCCTCGGCCTGTTCACCACGGTCTTCGTCGTCGCCTCCATGCTGGTCCTGGCGACCGGCATGCGCCGCCGGGAGATCGGCCTGCTGCGCACCATCGGCGCCGGCCCCGACCAGGTCCGCCGCATGATCCTCGGCGAGGCCGCCGTGGTCGGTGTGCTCGGCTCGATCGCCGGCTGCCTGGCCGGCATCGCCGCCACCCCGCTGCTGCGGGGCATCCTCAAGGGCCTGGACGTGACGCCGCCGAACCTGGAGATCACCGTCTCCGCCTGGCCGCTGCTCGCCGCCTCCGCGATCGGCATCGGCGTCAGCGTCATCGGCGCCTGGGCCGCCGGCCGCAAGGCCGCACAGGTGGCCCCGATCGAGGCCCTGCTCGACAGCCGGTCCGCCAACCAGGGCATGGGCCGCGGTCGTTGGATCGCCGGCCTGGCCGTCCTCGGCACCGGAGTCGTCCTCGCCATCGGCACCGCCACCACCGGCGCCGACAACCGCATCAACATGGCGATCTTCGCCACCATGACGCTCATCGTCGCGGCGGCCCTGCTGACCCCCGTCTTCGTGGGCCACATCGGCCGCGCCCTGACCGCGCCCTTCCAGCGGAACGGTTCGGCCGGTCCGGTCCTGATCCGGGCCGAGATGGTCGCCAACTCCCGCCGCGCCGCCTCCCTGGTGGCCCCCGTGATCGCCGCCGTCGGCTTCGCGGTCCTGCTCAGCGGCATCGTGGAGACGATGCGGGTGGCCTACCCGGCGGGCGAGGCCCTCAAGGTCGCCGGCCAGACGATCGTCACCCCGGCCGGCACCCCCGGCAACACCGACGAGGTCGTCGCCGCCAACCCGGTGGGCAAGGCCTCCCTGCCGACCCGCGCCTTCGTCTCCGCGGCCGCCGACAAGCAGACCGTCCTGGACGTCCTGGGCACCCGCGACCAGCGCTGGAGCAAGCCGGGCGAGGCCGTGCTCGGCGAGCGGACCGCCAAGGAGCTGGGCCTGAAGCAGGGCCAGAGCGTCCCGGTCCGGTTCGCCGACGGCGCCACCGTCACCCTGCGGGTCGGCGAGGTCCTGCCCGACGACCCGGCCCGCGGCGACTTCGTGGTCCCCCGCGACCTGGTCCGCGCCCACGACCCGTCCGCCCTCACCGACGACATCTTCGTACCGGCCGAGGCCAAGGCGTCCGACGCCGTCCCCGGCACCGCCCTGCACGACGCCGCGGCGTACGCCCTGGCCGACTACAACACCGACTCCAAGCTCACCGACAGCCTCGCCAACATGCTCATCGTCATCGCCGTCGGCTACAGCGTGATCGCCGTCGCCAACAGCATGGCCATGGCCGCCCACGGCCGGCGCCGGGACTTCGCGGTCATGAAGTCCGCCGGCGGCACCGTCCGCCAGCTGCTCCTCCTCTCCGTCGGAGAGACCGCGATGGTCGTCATCGTCGGCGCCGCCCTCGGCATCCTGGTGACGCTGCCCCCGCTGGCGGGCATGGCCTCCGGCCTCTCCCAGGCCACCTCCTCCGACGTGAGCCTGCACCTGAACACCGGAGCCATCACCTGGGCGGTCATCGGCACCCTGCTGGCGGCGATCGCGGCCGGGGTCACCGTCACCTGGCAGACGATGCGGAGGAAGACGGCATAGGACGGGACGAACGCCCGCGAGGGGCGAGGGACACGCCGGACGGCGGCCCCGGGGGACATCCCCCCGGGGCCGCCGTTCTCGTGCGCCCAACCGACCCCGACCGACCCCGACGGACGGAACAACCCCCAGGAAACCGGACACACCCTCCCCCGAGCCCGTCGCTTATAGAGCACGGATAGCGCCACTGACTGTGCTGGTCGGTGCAAGCGCGATGGGAGGCGATGACAGTGACCGTTCCGGACCTGCGTACGCAAACACGGTGGCTCAGGGAATTCCGCAGGGTGGCCCGGCCCCGGTGCCGGCTCGTGTGCGCCCCACACGCCGGCGGCACCGCGCACGCGTACCGCACCTGGCCCACGGGCCTGCCGTCCGACGTCGAGGTGCACGCCGTGCAGTACCCCGGCCGCCAGGACCGGCTCGGCGAACCCGCCCCCACCAGCATGGACGACCTGGTCGGCCCGGTCGCCGACGCGCTGGAGCCCTTCCTCGGCGAACCCCTGGCCCTGTTCGGCCACAGCATGGGCGCCATCGTCGCCTACGAGGTGACGCTCGAACTCGAACGCCGCCACGGGCAGGTCGTGGACCTGCTCGCCGTCTCCGGCTCGCGCGCCCCCCACCACCGGGAGGAACACGACCGGCACGAACTGGGCGACGCCGAGCTCATCGAGGAACTCCGCGGCCTGAACGACTCCTTCGAGGACCTGCTGGCCGCCCCCGAGCTCCTCGACCTGGTCCTGCCCTCCATCCGGGCCGACTTCGGCGTCGTCGGCCGCTACCGGCGGACCACGCCCGAGCCCGTCCGCGCCCCCCTGCTCGCCCTCGGCGGCACCACCGACCCCGACGTCGGCCCCGAGGACCTGCCCCGCTGGCGCGCCTGCGCGGGCGGCGCCTTCAGCACCCGCACCCTGCCCGGCGGCCACTTCTACCTCACCGACGAGCAGCCCGTCCTCGACGTGCTCACCCCCTGGCTCCCCGCCCGTCGCCCCGCCGCCCACCGATCCGCGTGACCCGGCGCTCCGGGCCGGCCCCGACCCCACGACACAGGAGTACGCGCAGCATGGTTGACCTGTCCGGCGCCACGAACGTCGTCGAGATCTTCACGGAGCACGCCCGCGCGCGCGGCGACTACCGCGCCGTCGCGATCGTGCGCGACCCCTCCGACCCCGCCACCGCCCAGTGGCTGACCTACGAACACCTGGACCGGGCGGCCCGCGTCTGCGCCCGCGAGCTGCTGCGCTCCTGCCGCCCCGGCGACCGCGTGCTGCTCCTCCAGCCGAACTCCGCCGAGTTCGTCGTCTCCGTACTCGGCTGCTTCTACGCCGGCCTGGTCCCCGTACCGTCCTCGATGCCCGGCCGCTACAAGCAGGACCAGCGCCGCGTCCGCGGCATCGCCCGCGACGCCGAGGTGAGCTGCGTGCTCACCGCCCCGGACGAGCTGGCCGACGTGACGGCCTGGGCCGAGGAGCAGCAGCTGGACGTCCCGGTGCTCATCCCGGACGTCGACCCGGCCCCGCTCGACGAACCGTTCACGCCCCACGCCGCCGGCCGCTCCGACCTGGCCCTGCTCCAGTACACCTCGGGCTCCACCAACGACCCCAAGGGCAGCCGCGTCACCCACGCCAACCTCCTCGTCAACGCGGCCGCGATCGACACCTACCTGCCCGTCCTCGAAGGACAGCGCTACGGCGGCTGGCTGCCCAACTACCACGACATGGGCCTGATGGGACACATCCTGTCCCCGCTCCTCGTCGGCCACGGCATCGCCCTGATGACCCCGGCCGCCTTCCTGCGCCGCCCCCGCGCCTGGCTGGAGCTGATCGACCACTTCGACATCGGCCTGTCCGCCGCCCCCAACTTCGCCTTCGAGCTGTGCCTCACCCGCGTCCCCGAGGACCAGATCGCCGACCTCGACCTCTCCCGCTGGTCGCAGACCATCAGCGGATCGGAACCGGTCAAGGCGAGCGTCCTCGCGGACTTCGGCGCCCGCTTCGCCGCCGCCGGCCTGCGCCCCGAACAGATCACCCCCTGCTACGGCATGGCCGAGACCACCCTGCTCATCTCGACCACCTCCAACCGGGTCCCCGTCGTCCTGAACTGCGACCCCGCCGAGCTGGAACAGGGCCGGGTGGTCCCCGCCGCCGAAGGCACCGGACGCGCCCTGGTCAGCTGCGGTGAGCCCCGCGAGCTCGACGCGCAGATCGTCGACCCGGCGACCGGCCGGGCCCTCCCGCCCGGCACGGTGGGCGAGATCTGGCTGCGCGGCCCCCTGGTGGTCGACGGCTACTGGCGCAACGCCGAGGCCACCGAGGCCACCTTCGGCCGCCACCTCGCCGACGACCCCGAGGACCAGGGCGGCTGGATGCGCACCGGAGACCTCGGCACCCTCGTGGACGGCGAGGTGTACGTCACCGGACGCATCAAGGAGATGATGATCGTCCGGGGCCGCAACATCTACCCCCACGACATCGAGCACGAACTGCGCCAGCAGCACGAGGAGCTGCGCGACACCGTCGGCTCCGTCGTCACCGTCCCCACCGGCCTGGACACCGAGGGACGCCTCGTGGTCATCCACGAGGTCCGCCGCCGCTCCGCCGACGAGGAACTCGCCCGCCTCGCCGCGAGCATGCGCAACACCGTGGCCCGCGAGTTCGGCCTGCGCGCCGACTCCGTGCTCCTCATGCGGCGCGGCGCGGTCCGCCGCACCACCAGCGGAAAGATCCAGCGGGCCACCATGCGCGCCCTCTTCGCCAACGGCGAACTCGAACCCCTGTGGGCCGACGGCTACGCGGCGGCCGAGCCGGCCCTCGCCACCGCGGCGGGGGAACGCGGATGAGGACGTCCGACCTCGACACCCGGCTCACCGGGTGGTCCCGGCCGGGCGGCCCCTTCGACACCGACCTCCTCGCCGCCCACGACGAGGCCGAGACCTTCCCCGCCGAGGCGTGCGCCGCCCTCGACGGCTGGGGCCTGCCCGAGTACTACGTACCGGTCCGGCACGGGGGCCGCCTGGACCGGCTGGACGAGGTCCACGCCCTGCTGCGCGGGATCGCCGCCGTCGACCTGACGGTGGCCGTGGGCCACGGCAAGACCTTCCTCGGAGGCGCCTGCGTGTGGGCCGCGGGCTCCGAGGGGCCCGCCGCGCTGCTCGCCCGGCACGTCCTCGCCGGCGAGCCCGTGGCCTGGGGGCTCACCGAGCCCGGCGGCGGCAGCGACCTGCTCGCCGGCTCCCTCACCGCGACCCGCCACGGCTCCGGCTGGCGCCTGAACGGCCGCAAGTGGCCGGTGAACAACGCCACCCGGGGCAACCTCATGTGCGTCCTGGCCCGCACCGACCCGGCCGGCGGGGCGCGCGGGTTCACCGTCTTCCTGATCGACAAGCGCTCCACCGCCGCCGACACCGTCCGGCCCCTGCCCAAGCTGCCCACCCACGGCATCCGGGGCGCCGACATCAGCGGCGTCGAGTTCCTGGACGCGAGAGTCCCCGCCCACGCCCTCGTCGGCACCGTGGGCGGCGGCCTCGAACTCGTCCTCAAGGCCCTCCAGCTCACCCGGATCATCTGTGTCGCCCTGTCCCTGGGCGCCGGCGACCACGGCCTGGCCCTGCTCCGCCGCTACCTCGGCGAACGCCGGCTCTACGGACGGCAGCTGGCCGACCTGCCCCACGCCCGGTCCGTCGCCGGCCGGTCCGTCACCCGCCAGTTCCTGGCCGAGGCCCTCTCCCACACCGCCGCCCGCGCCGCCCACGAGGTGCCCGAGGAACTGAGCGTGGTCTCCGCCGTCGCCAAGGCGTCCGTCCCCGGCCTGGTCCAGGGCCAACTGCGCCTGATCGGGGACCTGCTCGGCGCCCGCGGCTTCCTCACCGGGGTCGAGGGGTACGGGGTCTTCGCCAAGGTGGAACGCGACCACCAGGTCGTCCCCCTCTTCGACGGCAGCACCTGGGTCAACCGGGCGGGTCTGGCCGCGGCCCTGCCGCTGCTGCGGCCCGGCCGGCGGACCGGCGGCTCCGCCTCGGCGCCGCCCGCCGACTGGCTGCGCGAGGAGCACCGGCCCGCCCCCTTCGACCCGCGCCGGCTGCGGCTGATGGCCCCCCGCGACTCCGTCCTCGGCTCCCTGCCCGGCCTGGTGGCCGATCTCGCCTCCGGCCCGCAGTCCGACGCGACCGCCGAGACCGTCCGCCTGGCCCGCTCGCTCCTGGCCGAGTACGAGCGCCTGGGCGCGGACCTCGCCGGCATCCGCCCCACCGGCGGTCCCCCGAGCACCGCCGCCATGCGGCTCGCCGAACGCTACGAGTGGTGCTTCGCCGGCGCCGCCGCGCTCGCCCTGTTCAGCGCCCGGCCCCGGCACCACGACCGTCCCTGGTGGCGGGACGGGCTGTGGCTGCGCGGCTGCCTCGCCCTGGTCCTGGAGAACCTGGGCACCCGGCCGCCCGAGGCCGCGGCCGTGTACGACCGGCTCGGCGCGCTCCTGGTGGGCGAGGCCGGCGCCCACGTCACCGTGCTCGACGAAGACGCATCGGTGGAGGTGCCCGCATGATCGACTTCCGGTCCCGTACGGACCACCTGGAGAAACTGCTCGGCGACCCCTGGGACGAGGCCAACCCCACCGGCTTCGCCGCGACCGTGGCCGCCGACGAACGCGAGGAGACCGCGCCGGCCGCCGGGGCCGCCCTCGACGGGTTCGGCATCCTCGCCGAGTTCGTCCCGGAGGGGCTCGGCGGCCGGTTCGCCCGGGCCGACCACATGATCGAGCTGATGCGCTCGGTCTACCGCCGCGATCCGGCCCTGGGCCTGGGCCACTGCGCAGGCCAACTCCTCGCCGGCGTCAACGTCTGGACCGCCGGCTCGCCCGAGCAGCAGAGGGCCGCCGCCGACCTGCTCCTCGACGGCCGCAAGATCGCCTGCGCCTTCCACGAACTCGCCCACGGCAACGACATCGGCGCCGCCGAGTTCGCGGCCGACCCGACCGGCGCAGGCCTGCGCCTGCGCGGCCGCAAGGAGACCATCGCCAACCTCGACCGGGCCGACGCCCTCGTGGTCCTGGCCCGCACCGACCCGGGCGGCGGGCCCCGGTCCCGCTCCCAGCTCTTCCTGCCCGCCGCCCGGCTCGACCCCCGGCACGTGCGCTTCCTGCCGAGGTTCCGCTCCGTCGGCATGCGCGGGGTGCGCCTGGGCGGCATGGAGGTGACCGACCTGCAGGTCCCCGCCGACGTGCTGCTCGGCGCCCCGGGCACCGGCGTCGAAACCGCGGCCCGCGCCTTTCAGGTGACCCGCATCGCCCTGCCCGCCATGAGCACCGGCCTGCTCGACACCGCCCTGCGCGTCACCCTGCACCACACCCGCCGCCGCCGGCTCTACGGCCGGGAGGCCGCCGCCATCCCGATGGTGCGCACCACGCTGGCCGAGGCCTTCGCGGACCTGCTGATCTGCGAGGCGTTCTCCCGCACCGCGGCCCGCGGCCTGCACCTGCGCCCCGAATCCGGCAGCGTCCACGCGCCGGCGGTGAAGTACCTGGTCTCCGGGATGCTCCTGGACGCCGTTGAGCGGCTCTCCCTGGTCATGGGCTCGGAGTTCTACCGCCGCGACGGCGAGCACGCCGTGTTCCAGAAGCTCGCCCGGGACGTCAAACCCATCGGCTTCGGCCACATCGCCCGCGCGGCCTGCCTGTCCGCCCTGCTGCCCCAACTGCCCGGCCTGGTCGGCCGGGCACGCCGGAGCCCCGCCCCGGCGCCCGCCGCCCTGTTCACCGCCGAGGCCGAGCTGCCCCCGCTGGACCTGCCCGGACTGCGGCTGGTCGCGGGCGGCCGGGAGCCGCTCGCGGCCTCGCTCCGCGCGGCCCTCGACGAGGACCTCCCGCCGGCGGTCCGGCCGCTCGTGGAAGAACACGTACGACGCCTCGACGAGCTCGCCGACGCCGGCGCCGCCCTGCGGCCCCGGGACCTGTCGATCTCCGCCGACGTCGCCGTGCGCGAGCTCGTGGCCCGCTACACGGTGGCGCTCGCCGCCGCCGCGTGCCTCGGGGTCCACCGCCACGCGCCGGCCGGTGACTTCCTGTCTCGGCCCGAATGGCTGGCCGCCGCGCTCACCCGGCTCGCCGGATGCGAGTCGGCGGCCCCCGTCGACCTCCCGTCGGAGGTGGAGGGGGCGCTCGTCGAGGAGCTCGTGGACCGCGACGACCGCCGGCTCTCCTTCGGCCTCGCCGCCCGCCCCTACGCGTAGGGGCGGGCACGCCCGCCCCCATGCCCCGCCCCACATCCCCCCCCCACACACACACCCTCGCCCCTCTGTCCCTTCGTCCCTGTGTTCCTTCACGACCCGAGGAGAATCCCGTGACCACGCCCGGTTTTGACCCCACCGTTCCGGCCGACCTGGAGGCATGGCTCGTCGAGCGGGTCGCCGAGTACCTGCCGGACCTCACCGAGACCATCGACCCGTACCGGGAGCTCGGCGAGTACGGCCTCGACTCCATAGCGGTGGTGGCCTTCACCGCCGACGTGGAGGACCGGCTCGGCATCGCCCTCGACCCCACCGCCGTCTGGGACTACCCGACCGTCGCCCAGTTGGCGAAGTACATCGCGGGCGAGCTGGACGAGCGGCGTCCGCAGGCCGCCTGACACGTCGCCCGTGTCGCCCGGCGCCACCCCGTGCCGGGCGACACGGCGCGGACGCAAAGGAAGGGGGCCGCGGTGGTGATCCCGCCGCGGCCCCCTTTCCCGTGCGCGGATCAGGCCGCGTCGCCCGCCATCGCCCGGACCAGGCTGAGCGGGCGCATGTCGGTCCAGCTCTCCTCGACGTACGCGAGGCAGGCGGTACGGGAATCCTCCCCGTGCACGGCCCGCCAGCCCGCTGGGATCTCGGCGAACGCCGGCCACAGCGAGTGCTGACCCTCGTCGTTGACGAGCACGTAGTACGACGCCTCGTCGTTCTCGAACGGATTGGCCACGGTGACACCTCACAAGTGCGCGCGGAACTGCGGTCGGTGAGAGCCTCGGACGCCCGTCTACAGCATTCCTACGGCGCCGTCCCCGCCCGGCGGCCGTGCGGGCGCCGGACCCCCGGGGCCCGGGGGCGGGGCCGCCCGGGCGGGGGACGCCGCGGGCCGTCGGCGCCGGTGCTGTCAGTTTGATGCCATCGCAACAGGTTGACGCTTGCTTTACCTGGCGGAGAGCCGAAACCGATGGCCAGAATCATTCTCGTGGAAACACGCCGACACCGATCGGAAGACCGCCGATGAGAACACGGTGCGTATCCGTAAGTGTGGGGCGATCAGAGTACGAAAGACATTGGGGGAGTTCGGAAATGAAGTCCGCAGTATTCTTCCAGAAGGTTTCCGTCATCATCGCCGGTATCGTCGTTCTGCTCGCCGCGCCGACGGCCGCGGGCACCGCCTTCGCCGACGAGCAGGAGCCGGGCTGGCAGACCCCGACGCCCGTGGTCGGGGACATCCTCCCCACGGTGATCCCCGAGCCTGGCTGGCAGATTCCCCCGGCGGGCATCTCCGGATGACCTCTTGAGCAATTGACACCGAGATCACCCCTCCCCGACGGATCGGGGAGGGGTGATCCTTTTACTCGCGAGTACGTGTTACACTGCGCGGCGCCGTGGAGGACTTGGGTCGGGGATTCCCGACGACGGGTATGGGGGACACGTGCTGGAGCCCATTGGGTTGAGTGTGGACGCAACAGAGATTTATCGGGCCTCATTGCTGAATTCGTGTGGATCGATCGAAGAATTGACGCAGTTGGTCGACCGTCCGATCGATACCGTCCGTGACGCCCTGGACGAGTGCGTCCGGCTGGGGCTGATCCGGCTGTCCTGGGAGGTTCCCGGCCAGCTGCGGGCGATCAGTCCCGATGTCGCGCTCCAGGCCCTGCTGGCCCGTCAGGAATCGGCCCTGCTGGCCCGGCAGCGCGAGATGGCCGAGACCCGGGTGGAGGTCGCCCGGCTGATGGAGGAGTTCTCCGCCTCCCGCAACCAGCGCCGGCGCAGCGAGGTCGAACGGCTGGAGGGCATCGACCAGATCCGCGACCGCATCGAGGAGCTCACCCTCGCCTGCGAGCGGAGCCTGGTCACCCTGGCCCCCGGCGGACACCAGACCTCGGAGAACCGCAAGGCCAGCCGGCCGCTCAGCGAGTCCCTCCGGGAGCGCGGGGTCGACGTCCGCACCATCTACCTGGACAGCATCTACAACGACCCCGCCACGCTGGAACACGCCCGGTGGCTCGTCGAGTTGGGCAGCGACGTCCGTACGGTGGCCTCCCTGCCCACCCGCATGATCATCTTCGACGGGGAGGCGGCGATCCTGCCCATGGACCCCGAAGACAGCGGGACCGGGGCCCACCTCTTCCGCGGGCGCGGCCTGCTGGCCAGCCTCTCCGAGCTCTTCCAACTCGTCTGGGAGAGAGCCGCCCCCATCACCACCGCCCGCAGACAGCGGACCAGCACCGACTCCCAGGGGCTGACCAGCCAGGAGAGGGCCGTCCTCCGGCTTCTCGGCGAGGGGCTCACCGACGAGGGGGTGGCCCGCAAACTCGGCGTCTCGGTGCGCACCGGCCGGCGGATCACCGCCGACCTCATGGGGAGGCTCGGGGCCAAGAGCCGCTTCCAGGCCGGATTGCGCGCGGACCGCCTCGGCTGGCTCGACGAGGTCCCGTTCTCGGGCGTCGACAGCGAATCCGACCACGCCCTCGCCGACCTCCTGTCGCGGGACGGGGAGCCCGCCGGCCCGGAAAGCAAACCGCGCGCCGGCGCGGTCACATGACGGCCGGCCGGCCTCAGACGGCCCGGCCCCGTACCTCCGGGGAACGCAGGAACCCGCCCCGGTAGAACAGGAGCGGACCGGCGTCCTCGGCGGCGTCGCTCACGGTCAGGTCCACCACCCGGCCCACGACGATCCGGTGGTCGCCGGCCGGGATCACGGACTCGATGCGGCAGTCCACCCAGGCCAGACCACCGCCGATCCGCGGCGAACCCGTCCCTGCGGCCGGGCTCCAGGCCACCCCGGCGAACTTGTCGGCGCCGCTCTGCCCGAACCCCCGGCACAGTTCGGCCTGGTCCGCGCCCAGTACGGTCGCGCAGAACGACCCCGCCCGCTCGATGCGCGGCCCGGTCGTCGAGGTCTCGGCCACCGCGAAGGACACCAGCGGCGGATCCAGGGAGAGCGAGGCGAAGGACTGACAGGCGAATCCGACCGGCCGGCCCTCGTCGACGGCGGAGATGATCGTCACCCCCGTGCAGAACCGGCCGAGCACCTCCCGGAAGCGGCGTCGGTCGAAGCGGACGGCGGTGGCGGTCGTGTTCACGAGAACCTCACAGGACAGAAGGGACGACGGAGAACGGGCCCGTCCGTCGGACGGCGGCGCTCCGGCGTGCCACGACGGGAGCGGATCGCCGTACCGTGTCCTTCCGGTCCTCCGCGCCCTCGCCACCGTCGTCCGGCCGACTCGCCGAGTGGCGTTTCCCGCCACATCGCCGGCGGACCAAGCTCCCCGCGCCCCCTACACGTCGCCTATATGGGCCCAGGCGGTCTCGACCGTTCCACGAGCCGGCGCCGAGGGCTCTGAGAGAGATCCCGAAGGAGCCGGCGCTACCGTCGGACGGTCGGCACGTACCCGAACGGTCCTGGTCCGGTCCCTCCGGCGGCGCACTCGCAGGAGTACGCGCACCGGGGCCGGACCGCGGCACGCCGGGGGTGCGGGCCGGGGCATAGGAACGCCGTAGGCGCTCGGCATTCGATGGGGCACTGCCCAGACGGCCCGCGCACGCTCCCTTCCCCTCCCACCGGCCGGCCGATCGGGGTCCGGCCGCCCGGCACGGGCCTCGGACCCCGGCTCGGCAGCTCGTCACCCGTCGGACGTTGGAGAAAGGCCGGTATGGCGATGGAGGACTGGACCCCTCTGGAAATCGACCCAGAGGGAATCGGCGGCCCGGAGGAGCTCGTCGAACGACTGGAGGCCATGGGGCCGGGGGAGTTGACCGACCTCCTCACGGAGGAGAAGGCCGTCGTCTTCCGCGGTTTCGACATCACCTCGGACACGCTCGACGACATCCTCGGCCTCGTGCTTCCCGACCGGGCCGGGCCCGCCCGCCGGCCCGCCCGGCGCGACCGGATCGGCGGCGGCCTGCGGACCGCGGCCGAGGACCGGCCCCACGTCACCGTCCAGCCGCACAACGAGATGAGCCACAGCCACGCCTGGCCGACCCGGCTCGCCCTCTACTGTCACACCGCCTCCACCACCGGCGGCGCCACCGTGGTCGTCGACGGCGAGCGCTGGCTCGCCGCCCTGGAGCCCGAGCTGCGCGAACGGTTCGCACCGGGCGTCCGCTACGTGCGGTACCTGCACGACGGCCCCGGCCTCGGCGAGAGCTGGCAGGACGCCTTCGGAACCACCCACCGCGAGGAGGTCGAGGTCTTCCTCGACTGCACCGGAGCCGAGTGGTCCTGGAAGGCCGACGGCGGCATCCAGGTCGCGCAGATCCGACCCGCCACCGTCCTGCACCCGGTCACCGGCGCCGAGGTGTGGTTCAACCAGGCCCACCGGTGGTATCCGCCCGGCCACGGCGACGACACCGGCGACGCGCTGGCCCGGATCCTCCCGGGCGACGTGCCGCCCCGGAACGTCACCTTCAGCGACGGCTCCCCGATCCCCCAGGAATACGTGCTCCAGATCTCCGACCGGGGCTTCGCCCGCGCCGTGGACATCGAGTGGAACCGGGGCGACCTGATGCTCCTCGACAACGTGGCACTGGCCCACGGACGCCGCCCCTTCACCGGCCGCCGACGTATCTGTATGGCCATGTCCGACTGATGGCCCCCGCCCCGATCCCGTCAGGAAGCCGCCCCATGCACGATGCCTCTTATCGAACCCTGCACGAGACCGACGCCGTCCACGTCTGGCAGGGCGAGGCCCCGGACGAACCCGATCCGGGGGCGCTCGCCCTGCTCTCGCCGGAGGAGCGTGCCATCGCCCTCGGCCGCCCCGCACCCGTCGGCACCTGGTACGCCCACGCCCACGCCGAGGTCCGCCGCATCCTCGCCGGCTACCTCGGCGCCGACCCCCGGGAACTGCGCATGGGCCGGTGGCCCTGCCCGCGCTGCCCCGACCCCGCCCACGGCCGCCCCCGACTGCTCTTCCCGCGCACCGGGCTCGACTTCAACCTGTCCCGCTCCGGCCCGCACTGGCTGCTCGCGGTCGCCGCCGAGCGCCCGATCGGGGTGGACCTGGAGACCGCGCGCGTCCTGGACGACATCCGCAGCACCTCGCTCGTCGTCATGTCCCGCGCCGAGCTGCGCCACCTCGCGCTGCTGCCCGACGACCGCGCGCGCACCGCCGCGTTCTACCGGGCGTGGACCCGCAAGGAGGCAGTGGTCAAGGCGAACGGCGTCGGTGTCGTGGCCGATCTGAGGACCATCGACGTGCAGCCCCACCTGCCAGGACCGGTGGAGGTCCGGCACGTCGAGGCCCGCGGCCCGGAGCTGTGGACGGTACGGGACCTTCCGATCGGCCCGGACCGGTACGCGGCCCTGGCCCGGGAACCCGAGAGCACCGGACCGGTCCTGCTGATCGATCCGGCCGGACCCGGCACCGCCGTGGTCCCGCTCGCCGAGCCGGCCGCCGCGGGGCCGGGCCGCGTGCCCGCGGCGCTCCCCGCAGGGTGACGCGCGCGCTCGCGGCCCGGCCCGGCGCGCCGGTCCTCAGGCCGCCGATTCCTCGAAGGCGTAGCCCGTCCCGGCGAACAGCCGCAACAGCTCGTGGAGTCGGTACACCAGCATGCCCGGCTCGTCCGAGACGGTCAGCAGCCCGTCGTCCACCAGGGCCTCCAGGCCCTCCTCCACCGTGGCCGCCTCCAGCCCGAGCTCCCGGGCCGCCGACTGCGCGGAGAACACCTCCTGCCCCAACCGGGGCAGGAGCATCAGCAACTCCCTGTGCTCCAGACCCAGCCGGCGCAGCGAGACTCCCAGGCTGCGGGGGACCGAAAGCCCCCGCGCCTGCAGCTCCCGCAGCCGGATCCGCGGGTCCGCCAGCCGGCTCGCGAGCCGCCCCAGCGAGGCACCCGGCCGAGAGGCCAGCCGGGTCGCGACGATCCGCAGGGCCAACGGCAGCCCCGCACAGTGCCGGACGATCTCCCGCGCGGCCTGCGGCTCGGCCGCGATCCGCGCCGGGTCCACCGACGCGCACAGCATCCGGAAGCTCTCCTCGGTCCCGAGCGACCCCAGCACGATGGTGTGCAGCCCGCCGATCGGCCCCAGTGCGGTCCGGCTGGTGATCAGCACCGCGGGCTCCGGGGCTCCCGGCAGCAGCGGCGCCAACTGCAGTTCGTTGACCGCGTTGTCCAGGAGGATCAGCAGCCGGCGCCGGGCGGTCCGGGTCCGGTACAGCCGGATCAGCTCGTCCAGGTCCGGTTCGGCCGCACCCACCGGCTCGCCGAGCGCCCGCAACAGGGCGACCAGCACGTCCCGGGGATCCTGCGGCGAGCCGTCGGGGTGGCTCAGGTTCACGTACAGCTGGCCGTCGGGGAAGGCGTCCAGGCAGTCGTTGGCCGCCCGTACCGCGAGCGCCGTCTTCCCGCACCCCGCCATGCCCGTCAGCAGGAACCGCCGCGCGTGCCAGGAGCGGCCCTCGGCCGACGGCAGCAGCCGGCGCAGCTCGGCGAGCTCCGCCTCACGACCGGTGAAGTCCGGGATGTCCGGCGGCAGCATCGCCGGCGGCGCGAGCACGGCGGTCGGCGGCCCGGCCGGCGTGTCCGGAATCGGCTCGCCGGTCAGCACCGCCTGGTAGGCCGCCGCCAGCTCCGCGCCCGGATCCACTCCCAGCTCCTCGGCCAGGACCCGGCGCCCCTCGTGGTACGTGGTCAGCGCGTCGGCCTGCCGGCCGTCCCGGTACAGGGCCTTCATCAGCTGCGCCCGCATCCGCTCGCGCACCGGGAACTCGGCGACCAGCGCCGTCAGCTCCGGCACCACCCGACGGTGCCGGCCGAGCGCCAGGTCCACCTCGATGCGGTTCTCCGTCGCGGCGGCCCGCGCCTCCTCCAGCCTCGGCAGCTCGGTGTCGGCCAGGAACTCCGCCACGTTCGACAGGGCGGGCCCCCGCCACAGCTCCAGCGCGTCCCGAAGCTGCGCCTGGGCGCGTTCCAGGTCGCCGGCCTCCTGCGCCTCCGCGCCGAGCCGGGCCAGCCGCTCGAACTCCAGGAAGTCCACCCGGGCGTTCCCGGTGTCCATCGCGTAGCCCGGCAGCTGCCGAACGATGCTCACGCTGTCGCCGAGCTGCGTCCGCAGGCGCGAAATGTACGTGTAGATCTGTGCGCTCATCGTGGCCGGCGGGTTCCACCCCCACAACAGGTGGCTCAGCCGGGCGTCGGAGACCATCCGCCCTTTGGCCAGCAGCAGCGCGGCCAGCACGGTCTTGACCTTCGCACCCGACAGCAGAACACGTTCCCCGTCTCTGTGGACCTCCACCGGGCCCAGAATCCGGAACTCCATGGCACCCCCCGTTTGGTTGCTTTCCGGGGGTCCAGTCTCGGACCGAATTGGCCACCGTGGCAGCTTCCGTCCTGTCAGGACGTTGCGGCGGCAGCCCCCTGCAACCTCCTGCCACGAAGCCCGCCCCGACAGGGTCTGACGCTCCGGCATAGCGTTCACTCTCAATCTATTGCAACGTCCGCACGGCCTCCGTTGCATTAATCCAGAGAACCACTGCAACGATTTCAGAGCTCTGACCTGCGATAATGCTGTTCTTGCGCAACGATTCTGTTGTCGGATCCTCGAATGCAACGTAGCGTTTCTCTCATCAGAAACAGCGAGCCGAAGGAAAAGACCATGCAGAAGTTCGACACCACCGCCCCGATCTCCGCCGTCCTGGACATCCCCGCCGGACAGATCCGGTTCATCGCCGCCGACCGCGCCGACACCACGGTCGAGATCCGGCCCGCGAACGCTTCGAGCGGCCGGGACGTGACGGCGGCCGAGCAGACCACGGTCGAGTACGCCGACGGGGTGCTGCGGATCGCGGCCGCTCCGGCGAAGAACCGGATCCTCGGCAACTCCGGCTTCGTGGAGGTCACCGTCCAGCTGCCGGCCGGCTCCCGCGTCGAGGCGAAGGCCGCGAGCGCCGAGCTTCGGGGTGTCGGGCGCCTCGGCGATGTCACCTTCGAGGCCGCGCAGGGCAGGGTCAAGCTCGACGAGACGGCGGGTGCCCGCCTCACCCTCCAGGCCGGTGACGTTGCGGTCGGCCGTCTGGGCGGCTCGGCGGAGATCAGCACCCAGAAGGGCGACCTGAACATCGCCGAGGCGATGGGCGGCACGGTCACCCTGCGCACCGAGTACGGCGAGATCGCGGTCGGTGCCGCCCGCGGCGTCTCCGCCTCCCTGGACGCCGGCACCGCCTACGGCCGGGTCCTCAACGCGCTCACCAACACCGACGGCGCCACCGCAGGCCTGAACATCCACGCGACCACCGCCTACGGCAACGTCACCGCCCGCAGCCTCTGAACAACCAACTCCCCCCACCAAGGACGGACACACAAAGAATGAGCACCACGCAGGACTACCAGGCTGCGGAGCAGCTCCTCCGCCGCCCCGCCCGCCCCGGCGAGCTCGTCACCGGCGACAAGGTCAGGCCGCAGTGGATCGACGGAGGCGCCCGCTTCCTCTACGCGGTGAGCAACGGCGTCGGCAGGCGGTTCGTACGGGTCGACCCGGCGGCGGGCACCCGCGAGCCGGCCTTCGACCACGCCCGGCTCGCCACCGCACTGGCCGCCGCCTCCGGGCAGCAGGTAGACCCCGAGGCCTTGCCGTTCATGGCCATCGAACTTGCCGGGAACGCCGTGGAGTTCGCCGCGCTCGGTGAGTACTGGCGCTGCCGCCTGGACGACTACACCTGCGAGCGGGCCGAGTTCACGCCGCCCGGCAACCCCCTCGACGTGCTGTCACCCGACCAGAAGACCGCGGTGTCCCAGCGCGGGCACGACCTGTGGGCCCGCTCCCTGTCCGACGGCCGCGAGTGGCCCCTGACCACCGACGGCGAGCCCGACCACCGGTACGGCTCCGGCCCGGACTCCACGAGCAACGCCACCCTGCTGCGCAAGATAGGCCTGCCGCACCTGCCGCCCGCGGTGGCCTGGTCGCCGGACTCGACGAAGGTCCTCGCCCACCGGACCGATGAGCGCGGCGTCCGGCAGACCCACCTCGTGGAGGCCAGGCCCGCCGACGGCAGCGCGCCCCGCCCGCACACCCAGCGGTACGCCTACGCCGGAGACGAGAACCTCCCGCAGGCCGAGCTCGTCGTACTGGACGTCGCCGCGGGCACGGTCGTCCGCGCGCAGACCGAGCCGCTGCTCATGCCGCAGCTGTCGCCGATCACGGCCAAGTGGGCGTGGTGGGCCCCGGACGGCTCGGCGGTGTACTACCTCGCCCGGCCCCGCGACCTGCGTACGCTCACCCTGCACCGGCTGGACCCGGCCACCGGCGAGGTCACGACGCTCCTCAGCGAAACCGGGACCACCCGGGTCGAGCCCAACCAGTGGCTGTACGAACCGCCGATCGTCCGGATCCTGGCCGACGAGGTGCTGTGGTACTCGCAGCGCGACGGCTGGGGCCACCTGTACCGCTACGACCTGCGCACCGGCGCACTGCTCGGGCAGGTCACCTCCGGACCGTGGGCGGTGCGCCAGATCCTGCACGTCGACGAGGCCGACCGCACGGTGTACTTCACCGCCTCCGGCCTGGTCGAGGAGGACCCCTACCGGCGCACGGTGTGCCGGGCCCGCCTGGACGGCTCCGGCTTCACCAGGATCACCGAAGACGACCTGGACCACGTCATCACCCTCCCCGACCACCAGGAGTACTTCATCGACTCCGCGTCCACGGTCGACACCCCGCCGGTGACGACGGTCCGCGACTGGTCCGGACAGGTCCTGGTCGAGCTGGAGCGCGCCGACATCGGCAAGCTCACCGCCACCGGCTGGACGCCGCCGGAACGCTTCCGCGTCAAGGCGGCCGACGGGGTGACGGACATCTACGGAATCCTCTACCACCCCCGGGGCTTCGACCCCGCCCGGCGCTACCCGGTGGTGGACAACCTCTACCCCGGCCCGCAGGTCACCCGGGTCGCCCCGTGCTTCGACCCCGGCGGCATGGGCCTCGACGCGGAACCCCTCGCAGCCCTGGGCTTCGCAGTGGTGGCACTCGACGGACGGGGCACCCCCGGCCGCAGCAAGTCCTTCCACGACGCCTCCTACGGCCACCTGGCCGACGCCGGCAACCTGGCCGACCACGTCGCGGCCCTCCGCCAACTGGCCGAGACCCGGCCGTGGATGGACCTGGACCGGGTGGGCGCCTTCGGCCACTCCGGAGGCGGGTTCGCCGCAGCGCGCGCGATGCTGGACTTCCCCGAGGTGTACAAGGCCGCAGCCGCCCTCTCCGGCTCGCACGACGCCCGCCACTTCAACGCGGGCTTCGTGGAGACCTACGACGGCGCGGACGACCCCGAAGCCTGGGCCCGTACCTCCAACGTGGACCGCGCACACCGGCTGGCGGGCAAACTCCTCCTCATCCACGGCGAAATGGACGACCAGGTCCACCCCGACCACACCCTGCGGCTCGCCGACCGGCTCATCGCCGCCGGCAAGGACTTCGAGCTGCTCATCGTCCCCGGCGCCGAGCACACGTTCATCGACTGCCTGGCCTACGTCCGCACGCGCTGCTGGGACTTCCTGGTCCGCGAACTGATGGGCACACAACCCCCCGCCTACCGCCCCGCCCCCATCGCCATCGGCCCCGAGCTGCTCGCCGAGCTGTTCGCCTGAGCCCCGGCTCCCGACTGCCCGCACCCAGCCCGCCCGACGCCGACCATGGAACACGGAGGGCGCGGCCCTCCGCCCGCCCGCCGAACACAAGGCAAGCGCCCCCGTCCCGCACCTTCACCTACGGCGCCACCCGGAAGGAGCGGGACCCCTAACCCACCACGGCGTCGATCTCCACCTCGACCAGCCACTCGGGGTCGATGAACCGGGACACCTCGACGACCGTCAACACGGGCCGCACAGCAGCGAACCGCTCCCCGTGCGCCCGTGCGGCCTCCTTCCACGTGGTCACATCGGTGAGCATGATGCGCGTCCGCACCACATCTCCCAAAGACGCCCCGGCCTCCTCCAACGCCCGCTCGGCGATGTCCAGACACCGCACGGTCTGCGCATGGACGTCCCCCACCCCCACGGTCGCCCCGTCATCCCCGATGGGAGCCGTACCGGCGACCGCCACGTACTCCCCCTTCCGAACCGCCCGCGAAAACCCGATCTCCGGCTCCAACGGCGACCCGGAGCCAACGTTCTGTCGAATCCGTCCCATCCCGCCATGCTCCCAGACCGTTCGAATCCCCCGACGGCGGCCCGGCGGCGAGCCAACGGGCTACGGCCTCGCCGCCTGCTCCCGCCGCCACTCCTCGGCGGCCTGGAGCATGGCGTGCCCGACGCGCTCGAAGAACTCCCCGATGTCCTGCAGCCGGGCCCCCGCCGGCGTGGTGGCGCCGAGGGTCCGGGCCCCCGTTCGGGCGAAGTCCGCCAGCGCGGAGTTCTGGCGGGCGCTGGCCATCCAGCCCCGGAACCAGGCGTCCGCGTCGATGACGTAGCGGTCCCGCCGCCGGTGCGGGTCGCGCTCCCGCCGAACCAACTCCTGCCGCTCCAGTTCACCGATCGCCTTGGACACGGACGCGGCACTGACCCGCAGCCGCTGCACGAGCTCGGCGGCCGACAGACTGCCACTGTCGGTGAGATACAGGCAGGTGAGCACGCGCGCGGTCATCCGTGACAGCCCCGTACCGACCATGATCGCGGTGAACTGCTCCTCAAGCCCATGCACCGCCTCAGCCTCAGCCTCCGGTCCAGGAGAGGCGGCAACCCTGCTCCGGCGAGCACGCTCCTGCGTGGCCAAGTGCGCCCGATCGGCCTGGTATCCGTCAGGGCCGCCGTTGCGCGCCACCTCCCGCGTGACGGTGGACAACGGCCGCCCCAGCCGCCCGGCGATCTCGGTGGGGGTCAGCCCCTCACCCAGCCCCTCGGCGATCCTCCGACGGTCCTCGTGGGTCAGCCTGCCTCCGGGCATGAGTGGAACCTCCTGTGATCGCGCGCTGGGTACCCAGTCTTACGTTCACCCCCAGCTCATTGCAACCCCGCACCAAAAGGCTTGCGTTCACCAACAGGCCCATTGCAACAAACCCCAAAAACCCCTACCAGCAAGCCAGTTAGTAGGCCCCAATCAGTTGCCAATCCAATAAACGCAAGTTAGCTTTCACTAAACCCGAAAAGGAAGTCATCACAGGGAGCTCCCCCATGACATCGCTACTCGACCCCGCACGCCCCACCGGGCACTCCACCCTGCGCACCGCGTGGCGAACCTGGCACCGCCCCCTGCTGATCTGCGCAGCCCTCATGTCGGCCCTCATGCTCCTGAGCGGCATCGGCATGGCCGTCGACAGCCGGACCCTCCTCGGCGAGTCGGTATGGGCCAAGCCCCTGAAGTTCGCCTTCGCCTTCACCCTCTACACGGCCACCCTGGCCTGGCTGCTGACCAAGCTGAACAAGGGCAGACGCCTGGCCCGCTGGACCGGCACCGTCTTCGCGCTCGCCGCGACCGCCGAAGTCGCCGCCATCACCCTCCAGGCGGCCCGCGGCACGTTCAGCCACTTCAACGCCGACCAGAGCGACCCGATCACCCTGGCCCTGGTCCCCGTCCTCACCCTCGGCGTCATGGTCATCGTCATCGCACAGCTGCTCATCTCGACAGTCGTACTGATCCAGCGCACAGGCGGCCGGGACCTGAACCGGGCACTCCGCGCCGGCCTCGCCCTCGCCACCGCCGGCATGCTCATCCCCATCTACTGGATGGCCGGCGCGACCCACCCCCGCACCGTCACCGACGCCAACGGCACCGACATCCCGATGTACCAGGGCCACGGCATCGGCGACCCCGACGGCCACGGCATGCCCCTCACCAACTGGAGCACGACCGGCGGCGACTTCCGCGTCCCGCACTTCTTCGCCCTCCACGGCATCCAGGCGCTCCTCCTCCTCACCGTCGCCCTGATAGCCCTCTCCACCCGCCACCCCCGGCTCCGCGACGAGCGCGTCCGAGCCCGCCTGATAGGCACTGCCGCCCTCGGCTACTCCGGCCTGGTAGCGGTCGTCACCTGGCAGGCCGCCCGCGGCCAGTCCCTGATCCACCCGGACACCGCAACCCTCACGGCCTTCGCCGCGGTCCTCCTCCTCACCGCCGCGATCACCATCCAGGTCATCCGAGCCGGCCGCCTCACCCCCTCACGCCGCGAATCATCGACATGAGCGACCGATGGGTCTCCCCGTCGGCGGCCACGACGAGCCCACGCCCCTCCGGCCCGACCGGGCCGCCGTCAACTCCCGTCACCACACACCCCGCAGCCCGGCACAACGCGATGCCGGCAGCAAAATGCACGCTCCCCGACAAATCCCCGCCGTCGGTGGCGTACGCGGCGCGCTTCCCACCAGCCACCCACGCCAAGGCCAACGTCGTGGACACGACCCGAGGCCGGAACCTCTCGACGAACCCAGGGTGCGCCAGCAGCCCCACAGCCCGAAAGCCGGGCGCACTGGGGAACGGCGGATCCAGATTGACGTCCACCAGCCCGCTACCAGAGGAAGGCACGAGCCGCACATCGCCCCCACCACTGCGCACCCAGGCCGAGGCCCCACCGTCGGTGAAGAAGACCTCACCACTGAACGGATCGGCCACGGCCGCCGCCCCACCGCGCAGCGCCACGTTGACGGCCACCGCCATATTCCCGACGGCGTAGTTCAGCGTCCCGCACAAGGGATCCACCAACCACTCCCGCTCCGCCCCCGAAGCCCCCTGCCGCCCCCCTTCCTCCCCGAGCACGTCGTCATCGGGCCTGGCTGCACGGAGAACACCAAGGATCGCCTTCTCGGCCCCCACATCGGCAGCAGTGGCGAAGTCCCCGCCCCCCTTGTCGACACGGGCGACCCGGCGGCCGTACATGCCGCGCACCACATCCGCCCCGGCCCGCACCGCAGCTATCGCGACCTCGGCATCATCAAGCCCCGCATAAGAGTTGATCATGTCCCGCACAATACCGACGGCAACCCCACCCCCACAGGAAGCAGAGAAGCGCAGACATGATCAGGGGATGGACATGGCGAATCAGCTGACGCGGGCCGTGGAGGACGGCGATACGGCCGCGGTGGCACGGCTGCTGGATGCGGGCGCCGAGGTGGACGCTCCGAACACGGATCGGTGCACCGCGCTGGAGCTCGCGGTACAAACAGAACATGTCGAGATGGTGCGTCTCCTCCTTGCCGCAGGGGCAGATCCGCACCAGCGGACAGGTGAGTACGAAGAACTGACGCCGCTACTCGAAGCGGTGACGCGGGGGCACACCGCAGTGGTGAGCGCCCTGCTCGATGCCGGGGCTCCCACCTGTGCCCAGGGCAAGATGAGCTGGCTGCCGCTGGTGGTGGTGCCGGACGGAGACCAAGGCCACGAAATCGTGGACCTGCTCCTGGACCGCGGGGCGGACGTCAACGGTCTTATGAAGGACTGGACACCTCTCGAATGGGCGGCTGCTCGCGGACAGGCGGAGATGGTGCGCCACCTGCTTGCCCGCGGTGCGACGTCAACAGCGGAGGCCCTGAACGAGGCATACGCGCGGTGGAACGGGTCTCCGGAGGCCGTAGCGAAGTACGGACCCGTCATCAACACCCTACGCGCCGCAGATCGTGATCTCGCTGGCCAGTAAATCTGTACAGCCGCCATGCAGGTTGGTTGTGCTGGCCGACGACGCCGGACCCGGGTGGTCCTCCTCTTCCCGAGTCTATCCGGGTATCAAAATGATGCATGGGCGAAGGAACCGTTGAGGTTGATCGGCACGAGGGCTGGCCATGGCCCGCGAGGAGGTTCGGTCCCGCGTGCGAGGGGCTGGATGGGTCAAGAGGAATCGTTCCTTCGATCCCTATTGGGTGATCCCAGATAAAAAGTGCAGGTCGAATCCCTCAGCTGGGTTAGGGGTGTGGCCGAACCGTTTCGAATGAAGGGAAGTCACACCGTGGTGCTTTCAGGCGGCGGCCTCAATGCCCTTGTCCATGTTCTGTTGAGTGGTCTCGCCGGGCTTCTTGGGGCCATTCTCTAACAGTCCGTACAGCAGATCCCGGCCGACGGAGTGCAGCGATCCCCAAGTCCGAAGGCCCGGGCCTGACTGAGTGAAACGAGGTGGGCTCCGGTAAAGCAAAGCGAAACCGGAGCCCTCGTCTCGTTCACTCCTGGGTGCTGTTTTGCCTGTGAGGGTTGGGGGGAGTATCGGGTTGCCGCCGGCCGCGGTGTTCGCGGGCTGGGGCGGATCGGGAAGGCGTGTCATGGCTCAGGGGACTGTGAAGTGGTTCAACGCGGAGAAGGGGTTCGGGTTCATTTCGCCGGATGACGGTACTCCGGACGTGTTCGTACATTTCTCCGAGATCGATGCGTCCGGGTTCCGCTCGCTTGAGGAGAACCAGCGGGTGGAGTTCACCACCGGCCAGGGCCCCAAGGGCCCCCAGGCACAGCAGGTCCGCCCCATCTGATCCTTCCTCCTGCACTGTTGCCAATCTGTCCCCGCACAGCGAGCCCGTGCGTGGTGGGTGACAGGGCTGGTCCCGGTAGGCCCCGAGATCCTCCGGCTGGCAGGGCTGGTCCCGTCGAGCACAGCGAGCCCGCGGAGGCGACCCAGACAGCACGGCCCTGCCAGGAGACCGTAAGTACCTGTTTCTGAACCTAAAAGGCCAGGTCAGAGACAGGACCACCCCGGCGAGGCTGTATGGCACGTTCGCCGAACGGTTGCAGTAACCATTCGGCGAACGGCAGTCCTGAGGCGCATGGGGGCAGGTGTCGTACGGCACCTTCATCAGGGGCACCCGGGTGCCCCCGGCCAGACGGGCCGCAGCCAGTCTGGGCGAGGTTCAAAGGTCGGGCAGGTGCAGGCGGTGTGGGCCCGCACTGCCGCCCGGACACGGCCAAGGCCGGCAGGCCGGTACCCGCGGTGGACCCTGCTCCCCCGGATAGGGGAGCAGGGATCGTGCGGCGGCCGGATCCGCGGGAGGGGGCTGTTCGGAGAGGCTTGGTTCACGGCGGGGGGACATCGGACCGCCACCCGAACCCGAGCATCCCGGAGGACCTGATGGCGACCGATAGCGCGACCTCACTGCCCGCCCGTCAGCCCGCATGGCCCGGTTACGTGGCCGCTGTCGCGGCCCTGGGATACGCCGCGCCGCACTTCTGGTGGGGCGCCGGTATCTCGTCGATGTTCCCCGGGGACTTCGCCACGGCCCCGCACGCAAACCTGGAGGCCGCCATCGGCTACTGGATGATGGGCGCCCTGGCCGCGTTCGGCGCCGTGCTCTCCCTCGCCCTGGTCCGTCCCTGGGGCCGCCGCATCCCGGCCCTCCTCATCGCCGTCCCGTCGGGACTCGCCGCGATCGGCATGACCCTCTGGGGCTTCACGTACTTCGCGATGCAGTACCTGCTCTCCGCCGACCGCGTGGTTTCGGCCCCGGCCTTCGCAGCCAAGGACGCGCATCCGCAGGCCGCCTGGGGGCTGTTCTGGTACGCCCTCTTCCTGATCTGGGGCATCACCCTGGGCATCGCGGCCTGGCAGCGCCTGCGCGCGCGCCCCCTGGCAGCGTGATCGCGGGCCACCCAGGCCGCCGAGCTCTCATCCCACACGCGTAATCACCACAGCAGCCCCGGCGCCCCCAGGGCTGCTGTGGTCCCTTGGAGAATCAGCCTTCTTGCCAGTTCGCGCTACCGGCTCCTGAGCCACCGCCGCATTCGCCCGAGGATGTTCCCCTCTGGCTTGCCGCCGGGTGCCTCCCGTTCTCGTGAACAACAGGCTCGGCGCCGGCCCCAAGGCACCTCCCGAACCGCTGGAGAAAAGCTGCTCTTCGACGCGTATAGAGCCAGGGTGTCGTGGTGGGGGAGCGGGGTGGACTTCCTGAAGTCGCGCGGATGGAGATGAGTGGTGCGGCGGTGGGCCGGCTGCTGGAATTGCGGGCGACGCGTCGGCTGACGGCAGGCCATGTACGGGTTGTGACGGGAGCGTTCGGGGTGTCGGAGCGGACGGTGTGGCGCTGGCCCGCTGCGCCCGGTCCCGGGTGCTCGGTCGCGCACGGCGCGGCATCGTTTCTTGTGAAGCCGAGGTTCGTCGACCCGGGCAGGAAGACGACCGCGCTTCAGTGGGTAGAGAAAGGGGTCGATGACTTTCTGGCAGCAGGCTGGGAAGTTCTTAGATGTCCACCGCTAAGCAGCTCCGAGCGGACGAAGAGCCGGAGAACGATGTGCCGCGCTAGAGGCCGCGCCATGGTGCGGCCCCCTCTCCTTCCCCAACCCGCAGGCGAGCCCCACACGACCGCCGTGCCTGCTGCCAGCTGGCCCGCAGAGCGGGCCCTACGGCCTGGAGGCGAAGCGGATATACCAACAGGCCGAAGCCCCAGACCCCGTGAAACCGGATCACCTCCCGCGCGGAGCGCGGGAGCCCTGGCACTTGCGGAGCAGACCTGCTCTGGTCGAGGCACGACTTGGCCCGAAGGGGGTTGTGGAGCCGGCGGGATTCGAACCCGCGGACCGGGGGAGGCAGGCCCGCCCAGTACCCGGTCAGTCGGTGTAAGAAGAGCCTTTCCTACGCCGATCGCAATTGGCCGCTCTGCCACGGCTTCGAAACCAGCGGGAGTGGCTGCTCCCGCTCTGAAGACGCTAGTAGCACCGTGGCGAGAGTGCGAAGGCTTTCCTTTCGACAGGGGCCCGCGCC
Organism: Streptomyces sp. NPDC059989; assembly: GCF_042736975.1. Taxonomy (NCBI): domain Bacteria; kingdom Bacillati; phylum Actinomycetota; class Actinomycetes; order Kitasatosporales; family Streptomycetaceae; genus Streptomyces; species Streptomyces sp. NPDC059989. Next base: position 696 of record NZ_JBHWUO010000035.1, on the reverse strand, counting down.
CCGCCGCCACAGGACACCGCCCCTGCTGCAGGCGCCCGCAGAGCGGGCTTGTTCCTGGAGGCGGAGCCGGAAGGACTTTGGGTGGGGGAGCAGAGCGGACCCACCCAACGGTCCAGAGACCCGGTCCCCGTGAGACGGGGTCACCTCCCGCGCGGAGCGCGGGAGCCCTCGAAGCGGACCTTCGCCGAGCGGAGCGAGGCGGAGGAACCCCCAGCCCGCAGGGCCGGCCTTGGCTCCGCGAAGCGGAGCCTTCGCGGAGCCAAGCGCGGATCTGGAGCGAAGCGGAAGAACTCCGGCCCGAAGGGCCGGCTCGGGTCCGCGAAGCGGACCTCCGCCGAGCGCAGCGAGGCGGCCGAACTCCCTGTTCCGGAGCGAAGCGGAGGAACCCCGGCCCGAAGGGCTGGCGAGGAACCCCCAGCCCGCAGGGGGGCTCTGGCTCCGCGAAGCGGAGCCCCGCCGAGCGCAGCGAGGCGGTGGAACTTCTAGTTCCGGAGCGAAGCGGAGGAACCCCGGCCCGAAGGGCCGGCTCTGGGTCCGCGAAGCGGACCTCCGCCGAGCGCAGCGAGGCGGCCGAACTCCCTGTTCCGGAGCGAAGCGGAGGAACCCCGGCCCGCAGGGCCGGCTCTGGGTCCGCGAAGCGGACCTCCGCCGAGCGCAGCGAGGCGGTTTCTTTCCCAGGCGCGCAGCGCCTGGGGT